>NZ_CP058910.1:2746691-3093382 GCF_013415885.1 Halosimplex rubrum | reverse complement strand
ACGTGTCGTAGTGCATCGGGAAGACGTGGTCGACGTTCAGCCAGTCGGCGGCGATCGCGGCCTGCATCGGCCCCATCGTGAAGTGGTCGCCGACCGGTAGCGCCGCGGCGTCCGGTTCGAGGAACGGGCCGATCACGTCGCGCATCTCCGTCATCAGGCCAGTGTCGCCGGCGTGGTAGAACGTCTCGCTCTCCTCGTCTTCGACCTGCGTCGGCTTCGTGTCGGAGATGACGTATCCGGCGGCCGACCCGGCGCTGGGCACCTCGAAGCCGGCGCCGACCCCGTTCGTGTGGTCGGCGCGGTGCATCGTCACGAACGCGTCGCCCGCCTCGACGGTCCCGCCGAGGTTCATCCCGACGACGTCGTCCTCGTCGAAGCCCGCCTCGCCGGCGACGTGGTTGGTCACCTCGGGCGTGCCGACGAGCGTCGCGTCCGTGAACGCCCCCGCGTCGGCGACGTGGTCGTCGTGCCCGTGGGTCAGCAGGACGTAGTCCGGGTCGAGCTCCCCGGGATCCGCGTCCGTCTTCGGGTTCTCGAAGAACGGGTCGATCAGCAGATCGGTGCTTCCCACCGTCACGTGCCACGTCGAGTGGCCGTACCAGGTCAGTTCCATAGTCGCTCTGGGATACGTGGCAGACGCACTTAATGGCACGACCACCGGCAGGTCCTCGACCGAGGCCGTCGTCGGTCACTCTTCGGCGTCCGACCGCCGTCGCTGTCCGTCCCCGTCGCCCCCCTGTTGGCGGCGCCGCCGCTTCTCGCGCTCCCGTCGTTGCTTCCGCTGGCTCTCCTGGGCCCGGTTGCTCGCGTACCGGACCCACGCGTAGGCCTGGCGGTCGAGCGCGCGAAAGAGCAGCGCGGCCGACCCGACGACGGCGGCGACGACGAGCACGGCGACGACCAGCGGCGAGGAGAGGTGGACCGCGACGTAGGCCGCGACGAGCGCGACGAGGCTGATCTCCAGGCCGACCCGCAGCGCCGGGCGGCGCCAGTCCGGCCGTCCCGACTCGTCCGTCGCGACCCATCGGCTCATGATGCTCCATTTGGGGAACTCCGTGTTGTAGTTTGTCCCCTCCGGGCGGTCACGCGTCTCAGTCGTCCGCCCCGGCGGCGCTCGGAGCGACGCTCTCGTCGGTCTGGGAGGCCCACAGGCCCGCGTAGGCGCCGCCTTCGTCGACGAGTTCCTCGTGGGTGCCCGTCTCGATGACCTCGCCGTCGTCCATGACGACGATGCGGTCCGCGTCCTGGATGGTCGACAGACGGTGGGCGATGACGAACGCCGTCCGGTCGGCCGTCAGCGCCTCCAGGTTGCGCTGGATGAGTTCCTCCGTCTCCGTGTCGACGTCGGACGTCGCCTCGTCGAGGATTATCACGTCCGGGTCGTTGAGCAGCGTGCGGGCGATGGAGACGCGCTGGCGCTGGCCGCCCGACAGCTTCACGCCGCGCTCGCCGACCATCGTATCGTAGCCGCCGGGCAGGTCGACCACAAACTCGTGGGCGCCGGCCGCCTCCGCGGCCTCGCGGACTCGCTCGTCGACCTCGGCGGGGATGTCGTCGTAGTTCGCCAGCACCGACCGGAACAGCTCGGCGTCGCCGTACGCGATGTTCTCGCGGATCGTCCCGGAGAACATATACGGGTCCTGCTCGACGACGCCGATCCGGTTGCGAAGCGTCTGCAGGTCGAACTCGCGAACGTCCGTCCCGTCGATCCGGACTGCCCCGGAGTCCACGTCGTAGAACCGCGGGGGGAGTTTGAGCAGGGTGGACTTGCCCGAGCCGCTCGTCCCGGCGAAGCCGACCGTCTCGCCGGCCTCCACTTCGAGGTCGACGCCGTCGAGGATCTGCTCGCCGCCCTCGGAGTAGCTGAAGTCCACGTCGTCGAACGCGACGCGGCCGTCGACCGAGTCGGGGGTGTGGCCGTCCTCTGCGGTCGTCACGTCGGCGGTG
This sequence comes from Halosimplex rubrum, assembly GCF_013415885.1. Classification (NCBI taxonomy): domain Archaea; kingdom Methanobacteriati; phylum Methanobacteriota; class Halobacteria; order Halobacteriales; family Haloarculaceae; genus Halosimplex; species Halosimplex rubrum. The sequence goes on along the minus strand of NZ_CP058910.1, from coordinate 3,091,435 downwards.
TAGCCGAGGACGCCGAAGACGCGCTCGGCGCTGGACTTGGCCTTCTGGTAGTTGTTGGCGGTCTTCCCGATGCGGGTCATCGGGCCGTCGAGGTACCGCAGGAACATGAAGTAGGTGACGAAGGCGCCGGCGGTCAGGCCGCTCGCGGTGACGGCGTCGCGGCCGCCGAGGACGAGGATGGTCACGAACATCGCGCCGACGAGCAGCCGCAGCGAGGCGAAGAAGGCCTTGCGGACGGTGATGGCGTCGATCTTCTCGTCGCGGTAGCCGCCCGACTGCTCGGCGACGCGCTCGCGTTCCACGTCGTAGCGGTCGAAGGATTTCACGATGGCCGCGCCGCCGAGATTGTTCGACAGCCGGGTGTTCATCCGCGCGACCAGCTCGCGGATCCGCTTGTACTTCGGCTCGATCCAGATGATGAACTTCGCGGTGATCAGCGCGATGATCGGCACCGGGACGAGCACGAGGAGACCGAGCCACGGCGCCGTGTAGATCATCCACCCGCCGACCAGCGTGAAGATCATGATCGCCCGCGTGATCTCGCGGATCTCGGCGTTGAAGAAGTCCTCCAGCCGGTTGATGTCGCTGTTGAGGATGGACATCATGCCGCCGGTCTGGTGGTTGTTGAAGAAGTCCAGCGACAGGCGCTGCATGTGGTCGTAGGTGTCCAGCCGCAGGTCGTGTTGGATGCGCTGGGCGGTCGTCTGGAAGAAATACCGGGAGCCGAAGTGGCTGATCGACTGGACGACGTAGGCCCCCGCGGCGAGCGCACCGAGGTAGTACAGCAGGTTGAGGCGCGCGGCGGTGTCGTCGAGCGGGACGGGTTCGGCGGGGACGATGCCGACCGCCGAGAGGACGCTGCTGGCGGTGCCGGAGGGGTTGACCGCCAGGTCGATGGCCGCCGCGATGAGCAGCGCCGGAAACAGCCGCGCGACGCGGTTGACCATCGTCGAGACGACGCCCAATACCAGGGGAACCCAGTAGGGGGTCGCGTAGCGGAACAGGCTGAGCATCGGGCGGCCGTCGGCTTCCTCGCGGATCTCGTCGAAACTGCCGTGTGGATCGGGACGCGCCATTCGGTCGCCACCGCTTGACCGCTCGCGCGCAAAAACCCCGCTCAGGGGGAGAGAATCTCTGGAACCTGTCGTCGACCCCGGCCCCGGTCCGTCCCGCCCCACCGCGTCCGCGGTTTTATTCCGCTGGTGTCCTACGTGCCGGTATGGAAGACTCCGACTCGTCGCGGCGACGGTTCCTCGCCGTCTGCGGGACGGCGCTGTCGGCCGGGATCGCCGGCTGCTCCGATTCGATCCTCGGCGGCGAGACCGAGGACACGACGCCCGTCGACCCCGAACCGTCGACGCCGTCACCCGACTCGGGCGGCGACGGCAGCCCCGGCGGCTCGGACGGCGCCGCCGGCGACTTCGAGCAGTTCGACGCAGAGCAGGGGAGCACCTACACCGACGTGTACCGCTCGACCGTCCCCTCGGTCGCCCAGATCCAGGTGTACACCGGCGGGCCGACCCCCTCCCAGGGCACCGGCTTCGTCTACAGCGACGGCCACGTCGTCACGAACCAGCACGTCGTCGAGGGCGCCGAGCGCATCTACCTCCGGTTCAGCGACGGCGGCTGGCTCGACGCGACCGTCGAGGGGACCGACGTGTACAGCGACCTGGCGGTCCTCTCGGTCGAGGAACTGCCCGAGAGCGCCGAGCCGCTGGCGCTCCGGGAGTCCGACCCCGACGTGGGGACGGAGGTCATCGCCATCGGCAACCCCTTCGGCTACTCCGGCTCGGTGTCGGCGGGGATCGTCAGCGGCGTCAACCGGACGCTGCCGGCGCCGAACGACTTCTCGATCCCCGACGCGATCCAGACGGACGCCCCGGTCAACCCCGGGAACTCCGGCGGGCCGCTGGTCACCCTCGACGGGACCGTGGCCGGCGTCATCAACTCCGGCGGCGGCGACAACATCGGCTTCGGCATCTCCGCGCCGCTGGTGCGACGAGTGGTCCCCGCACTGCTCGAAGACGGCGAGTTCGAGCACGCCTACATGGGCGTTCGCCTCCGGACGGTCGACCCGCTGCACGCCGAGGCCAACGACGTGGACGAGCGGGTCGGCGTCTACATCGACCTCGTCCGCGAGGACGGCCCCGCCGACGGCGTCCTCCGGGGGTCGACCGGCGAGACGACCGTGGCCGGCCAGTCCGGGGTCGGGACCGGCGGCGACGTCGTCGTCTCGATGGACGGGACCTCGATCCCCACCAGGGAGGCCCTCGCGAGCTTCCTCGCGCTGGAGACCAGCCCCGGCGACACCATCGACGTGACCGTCCTCCGCGACGGCGAGGAGCGGACGGTCGAACTCACGCTCGGGTCCCGTCCCGACCCGACCTGACCGGTCGCGAGTCGGACCGCGCCAGCCGCGGCTCGGCGGTCGATTCTCGCGGTCGTTACTCGGGGAGAACGCCCTCAGTCCAGCCGCTCGGCCGCGTCGCGCTCGACGAGCGGCCCGGCGTTGGCCTCGGGCAGCGTCACCACGTCCTCGGCGGTGAGGTCGTAGGCCCGCTGGTCGACGCCGAAGATCTCGCCCACGTCGCTCGTGATCTTCACCGTCGCGCGGTCGACCGACGGCTCCGCCTCGGCGCCCGCGTCGGCCGACGGGTCGGCCCCGCCCCCCCCGGGGCCGTCCCCCGACGGAGGCGTCGGACCGGCATCCGAGCCGGACTCGGCCCCGCCCTGTGGACCGACCGCGCTCGACCCGCCGTCGGCCTGGGGCGGCCGGTCGCGGGCGTCGTCCTCCGACGACCGCTCGCCCGAGTCGACCGATCCGGCCGTCTCCGAGCCGTCGCCCATCAGGTCGGCCGCATCGACGCCGGACGCTTCGGCGGGTGCGTCCGTCGGGGGGCTCGGAGCCGCCGAGTCGTCCGCCGGCACGTCCCCAGAGGGCGCGTCCGCCGGTGGCGCCGCCCCGGGAGCGTCACCCAGCTCGTCGGGGTCGCTCGGTACGTCGCGCCGGTCGCCGTCGGCGGACGACGGCCCCGTGGCCGGACCCGCGTCCGAGGCGTCCGCGGCGCCGGTGTCTGCCGTCGGGTCCGCGTCCGCTCCGGCCGCGGATTCGGGGGTATCCACGTCGGCGGCCGCCGCGGCGGGGTTCTCCCCGTCGATGACGGCCTCGACCCGCGCGCGGTTCTCCTCGATGGCACCGACCAGCGTCTCGAACAGCGACCGCTCCTCCGTGGTGAGCCCCTCGTCCTCGGTGGGCATGTCCGCGGCGGCGAGGGACGCCATCTTGACGATCTTGCCGACGCGGCGCTCGTAGATGGCCTCGACGGTCCCCTCCGCGGTGTCGATGTCGTCGCTGAGGCGGTTGATCTCCGGGGCGTCCCACGGGTCGTCGGCCTCCTCGGCGGCGCGCTCGCGCTCGCGGTGGAGCTGCTGGATGAACTCGCCGGCGTCCTTGTAGAACGACTCGCGCAGCTGCTGGAGGCTGTCGGTCTGCCGTTCGCGGCTCTGGGCCGACTGTAGTTCGTTCAGGTCCATCATCGCGGTCGGTACACTCTCATTCTGGTGCCTTCTCGGCGCGACCTCTGGCCATCAGGAACGCGCCGAGGTACTCCGGAACGGAACGGACTCCCGCCTGGAGATTAAAGCTATCGCCACGCAACTGCACCTCCCCGGGCGTGGTCACCTCGACGTTGATCTCGTGGCCCACGAACGTCTCCGGGACGGCGTCGACCAGCGGGTCGAACGCCTCCAGATCCGCGCGGTCGATCCGCTGTACCTCCAGCGCGCTCCCGCCGTGGAGGCTCCCCGGCAGACGAATGAGGCGGTTCACGTCCGTCGTCACCGGCTCGTCGATTGGGGCGTTCTGGCCGTCGACCACTTCGGCGGCGAACGCGTCGAGCAGCGTCCGTAGCCCGACGCCGCCGAGCTCGACGTTGCCCGCCTCCAGCGCCTCCGCGTTGGACTGCAGGGCGCCGTAGACGGTGTCGGCCCGACCCTCGCCGATGCCGTCGAGTTCCTGCAGTCGCGCCGTCGCCTCGTCGTCGTCCATCGCGAGCAGTTCGTCGACGAACTCGAGGAGGTGTTCGTGGACGCGCCGGCCCCAGCCGCCCCCCGTCTCGACGACTCGCCGGCTGACGCCGCCGCGCATCTCGCTCGTCCGGATGTACTCGTCGTCCAGCCCGATCCCGCGCACGTAGTCGACGATCTCGCGGCGGGCGTCGCTCCCCAGTTGCTGAACCGTCTCGTCGCGGACGTGGACGTGGTACCCCCGTCCGCCCGAGAAGACGACCGTCGTCTCCTCGAAGCCGAAGTCCTCGTCGAGGAAGTCCAGCAGGCGAAAGAGCGCGTCCTTGCACTTTGCGAGCATCTCGGCGTAGCTGTCCTCGCCCAGCGTCACCGACGGGAGGTGGTCGGCGTCGAGGTCGAAGACCAGGTCCGAGGAGCGCCAGGTCTTCTCGCCCATCGAACTCGCGCCGGGGTCGTCGTACCGGCCGGCCGAGAAGTAGACGTGTTTCGGCTTCTCGCGGGCGAGAAAGTCTTCGAGGTTGCCCACATCGAGCAGCGAGCGGTGGCGGATCATCGTCTCGCCGGGACCGTCGGTCCAGGGGATGTACCCCCACTCGCGCTCGTTGGCCTCAGGCGGCGGCGACAGGTCCGACCGACGGTAGTGGTCGCCGAACCGCCCCTGGAGGTACGCCCGCGTCTGTTCCTGCACGGCTACCCGGTTTCGGACCGGGCGTGAAAGCGGTTTCGCTCACCGACTGCGTGTCCGGCGACCGTACCGCTCGCGGCTCACTCTGCTCGCCGCTCGCGTGTCCGAGGCGCTCGCTTCGCTCGCGCCCACACCGCCCGGCGACCGCACCGCTCGCGGCTCACTCCGTTCGCCGCTCGCGTCTCCGAGGCGCTCGCTTCGCTCGCGCCTCGCTACCCGCCCAGAAGTTTCGAGAGCCGGTCGGCCAGCCCCTCCTCCTCGCCGAGTTTGAGGTAGTAGGCGTCGCCGCCGTCCTCGTAGTAGTTGTCGATGCGGCGTTCGATGGAGAAGCCGATGTGCTGGTAAAACCGGAGGGCGTCGCGGTTGGTCGTCCGGGCGTGGCAGGTCACGGAGCTGTAGTCCTCGGCGACGCGGGCGACCAGCGCTTCGCCGAAGCCCTCGCCCTGATAGGCCGAGTCGACGGCGAGAAAGAGGATGTAGCCGTCGCGGCGGACGGCGGCGAAGCCGACCATCGCGTTGCGGTCGGCGCGGTCGACGAACAGGTAGACCGTCGAGCGCTCGTAGGCGTTCTCGAAGAACCCGCGCCGCTGACGGAGCACACCGTCCCGGGAGCGGATGCGCTCTTTGAGTTGCCAGGCCTGCTCGACGTAGTCGGCGTCCCCCGGGTCGACAACCCGTCGCTCGACGTTGACGCTCACTAACCGGGGTGTAGCGGGTAAGCCACTATAATTCCATCGGCGCAGGCACGGTGACGGGCGTCCCACGGCCGCAAACCTTTCGGCGGGTCGCGCGCAGGTGGAGATATGGTGTTGCTCTCGTCCGGGCTGGCCCCCGACGTGGCGGGGTCGGAGGCGACGGTCTCCGAGACGGTCCGGCAGGTGTTCATCACCGGCGCGGCGCTGACCATCCCCATCCTGATCACGGTGATGATCCTCGCGTTCGTCGTCAACTTCATCCTCCAGGCGATCAGCCCGGTGGTCGCCTTCCTCAGCGAGAGCTACGGAGTCGGCTCGGACCTCTCGCCGCTCGTGATGGAACTGCTCGCGGTCCTGACGTTCGTCGCGCTGATCTTCGCCATCGGGCTCGTCGCCGAGGCTCGGTCGGGCAACGGCTTCGAGCGCGTGTTCGACACGCTCATGGCCCGGATCCCGGGTATCGGCTCCCTCTACACGAGTTTCAACGAGATGACCGAACTCCTCATGTCGAACGACGCCGAGAGCTTCCGCGAGGTGAAACTCGTTGAGTTCCCACGCGAGGGGTCGTACTCGCTGGCGTTCGTCACCGCCGACGCGCCACCGACCATCGGCGATACCACCGGCCACGACGACGTGACGACGCTGTTCATGCCGCTCGCGCCCAACCCCGTGATGGGCGGGTACGTCGTCCACGTCTCGACCGACCGGGTGTACGACGTGGACCTGACCGTCGAGCAGGGCATCCGCTCGATCGTCACAAGCGGCGTCGCGACCGGCGAGCGGGGCGAGGACGAATCGCCCGAGGAACTGTTCGACATGGAGAGGATCCGCGAGCAGGCCCGCGACGGCGTCGACGACCTGAGCGCCTGGGGCACCCGCACCGTCGACGACCTGAGCGACCTGACCGGCGACACGGCCGACGACCTCCGCGAACAGGCCCGCCGGGAGTTCGCCGCGATCCACCCCGACATCGACGAGTCCGAGGTCGACGAGGAGGAGGCGGTCCGCCACTACATGCTCGAACAGACCGGCGACGGCACCGACGACTCGGCCGACGAGGACGCCCCGAACGACGGAGCCGGGGACGTGCCGCCGGACGGCGACGCCGCGGGAGGCGACGCGTGAGCTTCGCGCTGCGCGAACACACCGCCGACGTGGCCGTCGAGGCCACCGGCGAGTCGCTCGACGCCGTCTTCGGCGCCGTCGCCGACGGCATGGCCGCGGCGATGTGCGACGATATCCCCGAGGCGGACGGCGAGCGCTTCGACTTCACCGTCGCCGCCGAGAGCGGCGAGGCGCTGCTGTTCGACTACCTCGACGAACTCATCTACGAGCGGGACGTGCGCGGGGTCCTCCCGGTCGACAACGAGGCCGCGGTGTCCGCCCCGTCGTCCGACGGCGAGCGAACGGGCGAGTGGACGCTCTCCGGGTCGGCCCGCGGAATCGCCCTCGGCAGCGTCGAGGCGCGGGACCTGAAAGCGGTCACCTACTCCGAGATGGACCTCTCGGAGACCGCCGACGGCTGGCACGCCTACGTCGTCTTCGACGTGTGAGGCGGTCGACCGGTTCGCCGGCCCGGTTTGTGTGGCTTTATCCGCAACAGGACACTATCGTTCGGTATGAGAGCCACGGAGCGGCGGACGACGGTGGATACCGTGTTCTTCGCGGCCGCGCTCGCGGCGTTCGCCGGTCGAGCGAGCGCGCACGTCGACTACGTCACCGACCCACCGACGGCGACGCGGGACGCGGTCGAGTTCGCCGTCGAGGTCCTCTCCGAGCCGCCGAACCTCGCGCTCGTCGCGGGCGGGACGGTCGGCGTCGTCGGCCTCCTGACGGCCCTGTTCGTGGTCCGACCGACGATTCCGGATATCGACGCGCTGCGGAGCGCGCTGGCGTCCTACCGGGAGTACGTCCCGTGGATGCTGCGGCTGAGTCTCGGACTGCCGCTCGTCGGCGCCGGGTTCGCGGGCTATCTCTTCAGCCCGGCCGTCCCCGCCGAGGCCCGAGTCCTCCAGGTCGGTCTCGGCTTCCTCCTCCTGTTCGGGCTGGCGACGCGGGCGGTCGCCGCCGCCGGCCTCCTGGCGTATCTCGCGGCGTTCGCGCTGAACCCCGGGCTCGTGCTCGCGATCGAGTACGTCCCCGGGTTCGTCGCCATCGTCCTCGTCGGGGGCGGCCGCCCCAGTGCCGACCACATGCTGAGCGTGGTCGCCGGCACCGCCGGGACCTACTACGGCCGGGTCGACCCCGTCGGAGCCGTCGCCGCGCGGTTCGACGAGCGGTTCGGTCCCCACGAGCGCTACGTCGCGACCGTCCTCCGCGTGGGTGTCGGCCTCGCCTTCGCCTACCTGGGGCTCGTCGAGAAGCTCGCCGACCCCTCCCGCGCCGTCCAGGTGGTCGACAAGTACGATCTGACGGCCGTCGTCCCCGTCGACCCCGGACTCTGGGTGCTCGGCGCCGGCCTCACCGAGATCGGCGTCGGACTGTTGCTGGTCGTCGGCTACTACACCCGCGGCGCCGCCGCCGTCGCGTTCACCATGCTCGTCATGACCCTGTTCGGCCTGCCCGACGACCCCGTGCTCGCCCACATCACGCTGTTCGGCATGATCTCGGCCATCTTCACGCTCGGCGGCGGGCCGCTCTCGCTCGACGCCTGGCTGAGCGCCTCGGAGGAACGCGACCGGGACCGTGACGCCGTTCCGACCGCCGACTGATCCGCGCTGTGGATCCCGTTCGGTCCGGCACCCAGGGAGGGAACGGCCGGCGTCGAACCGGCCCCGCTACTCTCCAGCGTAGACGAAGGCCGCCAGCGCGATCGCGCCCGACGGCAGGAGAGCGAACACCAGGAGCGTCGCCGACGTCCGACCCCCTAGGACGACGAGCGTCACGGCGAGGCCGAGAATCGCCGAACAGAGGAGGATGAGGGCGTTTAGGCGGCGCTTGATAGCGTCCGTCACGTGCGGTCGGTGGAGGCTCTCTCGGATAAGTTCGCTGCAATCCGGTCGGCCCGCCGCCCCTCGGCGTGACACGTGTCGGTGTCGGCTCGGGTGACTCCGGGACGGACCGCGCCTCCGGCGGACAGCGAAACCGCTTTCGGCGCGCCGGGCGGACCATCGCGTATGACTACGTACGACGCCGACGGCATCACCCTGGAGAAGGTCCGGGACTACGTCTGGGAGATCCCGAAAGAGGGCGACATGAACGTCCCCGCTCGCGTGCTCGCCAGCGAGGAGTTGCTCGACGAGATCAGCGAGGACAAGACGCTCCAGCAGCTCAAGAACGCGACCCATCTGCCGGGCGTCCGGAAGCACGCTCTCTGCATGCCCGACGGCCACCAGGGCTACGGCTTCCCCGTGGGGGGCGTCGCCGGCATCGACGCCGAAAACGGCTGTATTTCGCCCGGAGCGGTGGGCTACGACGTGAATTGCGGCGTCAGGATGCTGACGACGAACCTCACCTACGACGACCTTCGGGGTCGCGAGGAGGAACTGGTCGACGCGCTGTTCGCGAACGTCCCCTCGGGGCTGGGCGGCGGCGGCGTCTACGAGGGGTCGATGGACGACGTGGAGGCGATCCTCGACCGCGGGATGGAGTGGGCGCTGGAGAACGACTTCGCCGTCCCCGAGGATCTGGAACACTGCGAGGACGAGGGCGTCCGCCAGGATTCGGACCCGAGCAAGGTCTCGAAGAAGGCCAAAGACCGTGGGAAGAACCAGGTCGGGAGCCTCGGCAGCGGCAACCACTTCCTCGAAGTCCAGCGCGTGACGGACATCTACCGCGAGGACGTGGCCGCCGACTTCGGCCTCGAAGCCGACCAGGTCGTCGTGCTGATCCACTGCGGGTCCCGGGGGCTGGGCCACCAGGTGTGTACCGACTATCTGCGCGAGATCGAGCAGGCCCACAGCGGACTGCTCTCGCAGTTGCCGGACAAGGAACTGGCGGCGGCGCCCGCGGGGTCGCAGCTGGCCGAGGACTACTACGGCGCGATGTGCGCGGCGATCAACTTCGCGTGGGTGAACCGCCAGCTCATCATGCACCAGACGAGGCAGGTCTTCGAGAAGGTGTTCGACCGCTCGTGGGAGGACATGGAGATGGACCTGCTGTACGACGTGGCCCACAACATCGCGAAAAAGGAGACACACGAGGTCGAGAACGGCGAGGAACGCGAGGTGTATGTCCACCGGAAGGGCGCGACGCGCGCGTTTCCCGCCGGGCGACCGGAGGTGCCGCCCGCCTACCGCGACGTGGGACAGCCGATCCTGATCCCGGGGAGCATGGGCGCCGGGAGTTACGTCCTGCGCGGGGGCGAGCAGTCGCTGACGGAGACGTTCGGGTCGACCGCTCACGGCGCGGGCCGACTGATGAGTCGGACGCAGGCCAAACAGGAGTTCTGGGGCGGCGACGTGCAAGACGACCTGCGCGAGGGGGAGCAGATCTACGTCAAGGCCCAGAGCGGCGCGACGGTCGCCGAGGAGGCGCCGGGGGTCTACAAGGACGTCGACGAGGTCGTGCGGGTCTCCGACGCGCTGGGCATCGGCGACCGGGTCGCTCGCACCTACCCGGTCTGCAACATCAAGGGGTGACCGAGAGGGGACGGCGGCGCGGACCCGGCGACGCCCCGGTCACCCGGTGCCGTTCCAGTTGTCGAGGACCGTCTCGTTGCCCACCGGCGGCGCGTAGACGACGGCGATCCGGTCGTTCGGGTTGACCGGGTTGCCGTAGGCGTTGCGGCGGCTGAGCTGGACGGTCGCCCCCGGTGAAACCGTCCGGTTGGCATCCGAGTTGGCGAGCGCGCTCCACCGCACCGCCGTCTCGCCGCTCCGGAACGTGAGGTTGCCCGCCGTGAAGTTGTCGCCCCGCTCGTGGGTGACGACGAGGACCGAGGAGCTATCGATGTACTCGAAGGTGAAGTTCGCATTCGGGCCCGGGTTCTCCGACCCGGGGTCGACGAGGACGAACAGCCCGACCGAGCCGGTCACGAGCAGCGTGATGGCGATCAGGATCGCGACACCGGCGAACTCCGAGACGCCGCGGTCGCTCTCCCCGCGGCCGCCGCGTTCGAATCGCTCGTGTCGCCCGTCGCCACCGGTCATGTACCCGTGGTAGCGCGAGCCGGGACTAAACCAGCTTCGGCGGGAGTATCAGAATCGATAGAACTGGGGCGGGCGTTCGCGGCCCGAGAGGCGGTCGCCGAACGGTGTCCGGGGAGGGCGACCGCATCGGCCGCGATCGGCAGGGGGAAAGCCTTTGAGCGCGAGCGGCGACGGCTCTAGCATGATAGACGAGACGGTCGAGGAGATCGCGGACATGCAGACGCACAGTTCGTCCGTCGTCGCGGTGAAGGCGGCCGAGGCGCTGCTCGCGCTCACCGAGCGGGAGTACCCGACCGTCGAGGAGTACGTCCGGACGCTCGAACGCAACAGTCACGCCCTCCGGCGGGCCAACCCCTCTCACGCCTCCCTACAGACCACCCAGCGGGAGATCATCTCGACCGTCGAGGACGCCGACGCCGACGCCGTCGAATCGGCGAAGGAGACGACTCGCGACGCCGTCGAGTCGGTCGTCGACCGCGTGGAGTCGGCCAAGGAACGGGCCGCCGAGCGGGCCGTCGAGTACCTCGAAGACGGGACGACGCTGCTCACGCACGACTACTCATCGACCGTCCTCGAAGCCATCGAACGGACCGTCGACGCGGGCGCCCAGCTGGAAGTGTACTGCACCGAGGCGCGCCCGCGCTATCTGGGGCGCAAGATGGTCCGCACCCTGGCCGAGCTGGACGGCGTCGAGGCGCACCTCGTCGTCGACGGTGCGGCCGGCCACTTCCTCCCGGAGATCGACCAGGTCGTCGTCGGGATGGACTGCATCGTCGAGGACACGCTGTACAACCGCATCGGCACCTACCCGCTGGCGGCGACCGCGAGCGACGCGGGCGTACCCGTCCGAGTCGTCGGCGCCGAGGCGAAGGTCGTCACCGGCGGGTTCGCCTTCGAGAACGAACACCGCTCGGCCAGCGAGGTCATCCGCGAACCCGCCGACGGCTTCGCCGTCGAGAACCCCGCCTACGACGCGACGCCCACCCGCCTGCTCGACGCGGCCATCACCGACGAGCGGGTCCACGAGTTCTGAGTCCACGGCTCGCTTCGAGCCCAACCCATTAGTGTCCGGTCGGAGAACGGGAGCCGGAGGCAAGTGTATGGGAATCCTCGATTCGTTCGGAGCGCTCGTCGGGAGTATCGTCGCGTCGCTCGTACTGCTGGTGTTCGCCATCCTCAGCTTCTTCGTCACGGTGTTCATCGTCGACGTGGGGGCCGGACTGGCGGGGTACACGCCGAGCGGTGACTTCGTCGCGCTGTCGGCGGCCATCCTGGCCGCGGGCGCGATCGTCGCCGGCGCGTCGCCGCTGGCCGGCACCGGCGGTGAAACCGAGTGATCGCGGCCGGGGGCGACCGCGGGAGAGTGACCGTCGACGCGTTGTCTTCGGTCTGTCGCACCGCGCGGGCCCGCTCGATGCGCTCGGGCAGGACCCGGTAGCGGCGGTGGATAGCGGCGACGAACGACCGGGCCGCCGTCGCCCGGACTGCCTGTGACACAACCCTTTTTGCTGGGTGCGATGGACACCATGCCATGGTCCAGTGGGCGCGAGCGCTGTCGGTCGCCATCGGCCAGACGGCGGCACCGGACGGGACCGCAGCGTCCGGCGGCACGGCGACGACCGCCGGGAATTCGAGCGTCCCCGGCACGGCGACGGCCCTCTCGTGGCTCCCCGACTGGATGGTGCAGATCCTCGACGCGACGCCGACGCCAGTGATCCAGCTCGCCCAGTCGGTGGTCGTCCTCGCACTCGCCTACGCGGTCTCGCAGCTGCTCGTCCAGCTGCTCGGCCGGCGGATCGCCCGTCGCTTCCGTCGACCGAGCCTCACCCGGACCGCGCTCCGCGGGATCCGCGCGCTCGTCTTCGTCTTCGCGGCGCTGACGATCATGGGCGTCTACGGCTACGAACTGGCCGACCTGACGCTGTCGGTCGCCGTCTTCTCGGCGGTGATCGGTGTCATCCTCGCGCCGATCGTCGGCAGCGTCATCGGCGGCGTCTTCCTGCTGGCCGACCAGCCCTACGAGATCGGCGACATGATCGAACTCGCCGACCGCAACCAGCGGGCGTTCGTCGAGGACATCACGCTCCGCTACACCAAGGTGTTCACGCTCGACAACACGTTCATCGTCATCCCGAACGGGACGATGCGCGAGCGCGACGTGGTCAACTACTCCGCCGAGGACACCCGGACCCGACAGTCGCTGGACATCCTGGTCACCTACGAGAGCGACGTGCCCCGCGCCCGACAGCTGATCGAGGACGCGGCCCGCGACCTGGACGGCGTCGTGAGCGGCGGCCCGGCGATCCGGGTCGGCGCCGCCCGCTACCCCGCGGGGCCGACCTGCTACATCGACGCCTTCGGCGACCACGGGATCAACCTCCGGCTGCGCTACTGGGTGGAAGAACCGTACTGGCTGCTGCGCGTCCGGTCGAAGATCCAGACCGCGGTCGACGAGGCCATCGTCGACGAGGACGTGGAGATCGCCTACCCCCACCAACACCACGTCTTCGACGAGACCAGCGGCGAGATGCAGGTCGACGTCGCTGACCGACCGGCGGACGGCCGGCCGAAACGACCGAACCGCGAGCGGCCGAACGCGGACGACACCGTCGACGCGGTCGATCGACCGTCCGACCGACCGCACGACCCGTCGGCGGACGACGACGAGCGGCCCTGAAGTGGATTCGGCGGGTGGCGGTCAGCGCTCGGCGGTGACCACGTCGCAGTCCAGTTCCTCGCGCAGGAACGTCTCGATGTCGGGGTCGTCGACCAGCCGGCGGATCATCCGCCGCCAGCGACCGGCCTGTTTCTTGCCGATGACGACGATGTCTGCGTCCTCGGCGACGATCTCGTCGAGCAGCGTCTCCTCGACGAGCAGCCCCTGGCGGACGACGTAGCGGGTGTCGGGCACCCGGCCGAACTCGCGCTCGACGGCATCTTTCAGGTCGCGCCGCGTGGGCTGGTGGTTGTCCTGGTACTGGTTGACGTGGAGCACGGTGAGCTGGCCGCCGCGCTCCTCGACGATCTCGATGGCCCGGGCGAGCGTCGCCCTGGAGTGTTCCGAGAGCGGGTAGCGGACCGGGACGACGACCTGCGTCATCGCCGGAGGGTACTCGGCCCCACCGCCTGAAGCTTTCCATTGGGCTCGCCGGGCCGATCGTTCCGGTCGCGCGCCACCGCTCACTCCGCGGCGACCGCGTCCGGGATCCGCCCCTCCAGCGGCGCGTCGACGCCGGACTCGCGGGCGTACTCGACGACGACCTCGTACTGGAGGGCGTAGCGCTCGACCGCGTGGGCTTCGGTCAGCGTCGGGAACTCCAGGTCGGTGATCAGGACGTAGTTCGGGACCGCGACGGTGTAGCGCTCGCCGGTCTCGACGGGTTCGCCGCCGACGTACGGCTCGTAACCGCCGTTCTCGGCGGCGACGCGCATGCCGCTGACGTGCCCGTACCAGTAGTCGTTCAGCCCGTCGACGGCGCGACCGTCCGCCTCGGCGACGACCGACCGCAGTTCCGCGCCGGTGACCGAGGCGACGACGACCGGCTCCTCGAACGGGCTGACGCTGATCAGGTCGGCGACGGTCACCTCGCCCGACAGGGGCGGTCCCTCGCGGATCCCGCCGCCGTTCTGGAGCGCCACGTCGGCGCCGGTCTTCCAGCGGTAGGCGTCGGCGACGAAGTTGCCCAGTCGCCACTCCCCGCCGAGGCGGCGCTCGCGGTCCCGCGAGAGGGGGTCCTCGACGTGGGCGACCACCTCGTCCAGGTCGTTGGCGGCGACCCGCTCGCGGAGCGCGGCCGCGACGGCGGGGTCGGGGTCGGCCGTCGCGGTGTCGTGGCAGGTCACGCCGCCGGTGTCGAGGTCGACCTCGTAGACGTACCCCCCGGTCGCGCCCGGTCGGGTGAGCGGCGTGCCGTCGATAGCGGTCGCGTGCTGGTGGTGCGAGTGGCCCGCGAGCACGGCGTCGACGCCCGTGTCCGCGGCGACCGCGCGGGCGTCGTCGTCGTTCGTGTGCGCGAGCGCGACCACGCGGTCGGCGCCCGCCTCGCGAAGCCGTGGTTCCGCCCGAGCCACCGCGTCGACCGGGTCCGAAAAGTCCAGCGCGTCGGTGCCGGGTGTCATCTCCGTCGTCGCGGGGTCGAGGACGCCGACGACGCCGACCGTCGCGTCAGACAGGTCGACGAGGACGCCGGCCTCGATGCCCGCGTCGGCGCCGAAGCGCTCGCCGTCCAGCTCGACGTTGGCGAGCGACCACCGCTGGGGGGAGTCGGCGACCACGCGCCGCAGCGCGTCGAAGCCGTGGTCGAAGTCGTGGTTGCCGACCGTCTCGACGTGGGGTTCGACCGCCTCGAAGAAGTCCAGCGACTGGCGGCCGTCGCTGACCAGCGAGAGGACGCCGGGACCCGTGTCGTCGCCCGAACCCGCGACGAGCGCGTCGGGTCCACGGCGGTCGGCCAGCAGGCCCGCGACGCGGGCGACCCGTTCGGGCGTGTTGTAGGCGTTCTCGATGTCGGAGTAGTGGAGGAGGCGGGGCGACATCCGTCGGATCGAGGCCTCCACGGGGCATATCGTCTTCGGTGGCCGGTCGGTCGCAGGCCGACCCCGCGATGGGCGCGCCGCGGATGCCGGTCAGCCGCTGAGAGGGGTCCGGTCGCCCGTCCGGTCGCACCTGCCACGGACGGAAGGACTTTGGGCCGCGTGGCCCTCTCTGGGCACATGGAGACGAAGACCGGTCCCGACGCGGAGACGCTGTACGTCGACACCGAGGACGCCGAGCGAGGGGCGGAGGGCCCCTTCTTCGTCGTCTACCGGACGCCCGACCGGGAGCGTCGCTGGGGCTACTTCTGCGGCAACTGCGACTCCTTCCGCACCGCGATGGACTCGATGGGACGGATCAAGTGCAACGACTGCGGCAACCTCAAGAAACCCGACGAGTGGGACGCGGCCCACGAGTGACGGCGACCGACCGTTTCCTCCCGGACGCCGTCCGGCGTCCGCACCTGGCGGCCGCCGACCCCGCGTAATACGCCGCTACCGACTCGCAGGGGCGCGTCCGCGCCCCCGGATCCCGTGAACCGTAGGAAGGTTTATACCGGGTCCCGCGGTATCGTGACACGAATGAGGGCTGTTACCAAGCACCTCGACGAGAAGGCCCGGTCGATCTTCGCAGACCTCGGATACACGGTGACCGACAGCGGCGGCGAGTACCTGGCCGAGCGCAAGTGGCGGAGCGTCCACGTCACACCGGCCGAGGAGTTCGACGAGACGCCCGACTCGGGCGAGTACCGGTGTTTCGTCGCCTGGTCCGAGGACGTACCCGAACTCGAACGACGCCTCGAAGCCGCCGACCCGGACTACGAGTGGGCGATCATGGGCGTCGACGAAGACGGGGAGTACGAGGTCGCCTGTCACCGTAACGCGGCCTGACCGGCCGCGGGTTTCTCCGCGTCGGCCGAACCCGGCGAGCCGGTAGCGTTTCATTGGTGGAGCCGAATCCCTGAGGGTATAGATGGCACAGAGGGACCTCGGTGAACTGCTGACGGACACGCGGCTCAACGCCGCCATCGGCTGGGTGCTCGTCGGCGTGTTCGGCCTCGTGACTGTCGAGAGCCTGCTGGACGGCGACCTGCTGTGGGCGGCCTTCGCCGTGACCGTCGGTACCGTCGCCGCGCTTCCGGCGCTGGTGCGGCGCAACCCGCGGGCGATGGCGCCCGCGGAGGTCGTCCTGCTCGCGGGGCTCCCGGTCGTCGCCCGCGCGCTCGTGACCGTTCGGATGACCAGTACTATCGCGGTGTACCTCTCGATCGCCGCCTTCGCACTGCTGGTGGCCGTGAATCTCCACCTGTTCACACCGATCGAGATGAGCGTCGGCTTCGCCGTCCTGTTCGTCGTCGTCACGACACTGGCCGCGGCGGGGCTGTGGGCGCTCGCCCGCTGGGGCTCGGACGTCCACCTCGGGACGACGCTGCTGCTCGAACCCGGCCCCGACGGCCTGCTCAGTGACGCCGATCTCGACCAGATCGAACACGAACTCATGGTCGAGTTCGTCGGCTCGGGCGTTGCCGGGCTCGTCGCCGGGCTCGTCTTCCAGGTGTACGTCCGCCGGCGAGCGACCGTCTCCGAGCGGGTCGAGGGAGGCGTCGCATGAGGCTCCGCGACCGGCTCGGCATCACCGCGCGCCGCCAGCGCCAGCTCACCTGGCTGATGGAGTTGGTCATGCTCGGCGTCTTCCTCTACGGCGTCTGGAAGCTGAACGTGAAGATCATGGCCAACGCGGGCATCGCGCTGCTGATCGCACAGCTCGTGCCGGTGCTCGAACGCGACTACGGCGTTCCGCTGGACGCCGGCCTGACGCTGTGGATCACCAGCGCCGTGTTCCTCCACGCGCTCGGGACGATCGGCACCGGCGGAGAGAGCTTCTACCAGAGCGTCTGGTGGTGGGACCACATGACCCACGCGCTGTCGTCGTCCGTGATCGCGGGCGTCGGCTACGCCACCGTCCGCGCGCTCGACGAACACTCCGACCAGATCAACCTGCCGCCCAGGTTCGTCTTCGTCTTCATCCTCCTGTTCGTCCTCGCCTACGGCGTCTTCTGGGAGATCATCGAGTTCACCATCGGGTACGTCGCGACCCTGCTGGGAACCGATACCATCCTCACCCAGTACGGGCTGGAGGACTCGCTGTGGGACCTCGTCTACAACACCCTCGGCGCCGTCGTCGTCGCCACCTGGGGCACCGCCCACCTCAACGGCATCTCCCAGTACATCCAGAACCGGCTCGACCAGCGGGCGGCCTGAGCGGTCGCCCCCGAGCACCGCACGTCGGCGACGGCCGTCAGATCCCACCGGCTCCGTCGGTCGGCCGAACCTTTTGTACCGTGGGGCCGTATCGCACACTGCGATGGTTTTCAAGAAGATAACGCTGATCGGGACCAGCACCGAGAGCTTCGACGAGGCGGTCGACGACGCCGTCGACCGCGCCGAAGCGACGCTCCAGAACGTCAAGTGGATCGAGGTCGAGGAGATGGGCGTCGAAGTCGCCAGCGTCGAAGACCGGGAGTACCAGGCCGAGGTCGAGGTGGCGTTCGAACTCGAGGACTAGGTCCGGAAGCTCTCGCCGCAGCCGCACTCGCTGACCACGTTGGGGTTCTCGACGTGGAACCCCTCGCCCTGCAGCCCGCCCTCGAAGTCCAGCACCGAGCCCTCCACGTAGTCGATGCTCGCCGGGTCGACGAACACGCGCAGCCCGTGGTGTTCGTGGACGGTGTCGTCGTCGTCGGGCTCGAGTTCGAAGCGCATCCCGTAGGACAGCCCCGCACAGCCGCCCTGCTGGACGAACAGTCGCAGTCCAGACACGTCGGTGTCCATGTCCTCGTCGTCGAGCAGCGAGACGGCCTCCTCGGCGGCCGCCTCCGTCACCTCGATGCCCGCTCCGCCCGGGTCGGGGTCGGCCTCCGTCGTGGAACTCATACCCATCAGTTCCGTCCCGAACGTGTTAACCCTGACGGCGGGCGAACCGAGGCTCACGGTCTCCGTCGGGAACGCCCGTCCCGGCGCCTCGGGCTACAGCCGCTTCTGGAAGACGTACTCGGTCGCGGTGGTGCCATCGAAGTCGGTCTCCTGCTCGTCGACGCGCTCGAAGCCGATGGCCTCGTAGAAGGCGATCCCGCGCTCGTTGTCCGCCAGCACCTCCGCCTCGTAGGCGGTCACGTCGCGGTCGTACAGCGCCTGTTCGACCTCCGCGAGGAGGTTCCGGGCGATCCCCTCGCGCCAGTGGTCGGGGTCGACGTAGAGCCGATACACCTGGTGGACCCGCCGGGGCGGGTGCGGGCCGGCGTGGGCGTAGCCGACCACCTCGCCGTCGACGGCGGCGACGAAGAAGTCCTGGGCCTCGTGTTCGACGCCGGCCTCGATGGCGTCGTCCCCGTACCACTCGTCGAGCATCGTCTCGACCACGTCCTCGCCGAGGACGTCCTCGTAGGCCGCGTGCCACGCGTCGTCGGCGACTCGCTGGATGCCGGCCACGTCGCCGGCGTTCGCCGGTCGATAGCGTACGTCCGCTGTCATGCACGACCGAACGGCGCTATCGCAGAAAGACCTGACGACCCGCGTCGCCGCCGCGCCCGCGACCCCGAGGGGTAATCCGGCGCTACTCGCCGGTACCGTCTGCGTCGGAGTCCTCGTCCCCGTCGACGGCGCCCGCCTCGAGGCGCGCGTCGACGCTGTGGGCGTGGGCCTCCAGCCCCTCGGCGTTGGCCAAGGTCGTGACGGTGTCGCGCAGGTCGCCCAACGCGTCCTCGGAGAGTCGCTGCACGGTGGTGGACCGCAGGAAGGTGTCGACGGAGAGCCCGCCGGTCACACGGGCCTTGCCGTTTGTCGGGAGGACGTGGTTGGTCCCGGTCGCGTAGTCGCCGGCCGCGACCGGGCTGTAGGGGCCGAGGAAGGCGCTGCCGGCGCTCGGGATGCGGTCGAGCAGCGCCTCGGCGTCGTCGGCCTGGATCGAGAGGTGCTCGGGGGCGTACTCCTCGGCGAACAGCACCGCCTCGGGCATCGACCGCGCGAGGAAGACGCCGCTGGCGTCGTTGTCGAGCGCCGCGCGGATCGTCTCCTCGCGGTCGCGGCCCGTCGCGTGGTCGTCGACGGCCGCGGCGACGGCCTCGGCGGTCGCCTCGTCGTCGGTGACGGCGACGACGGAGCTCGTCTCGCCGTGTTCGGCCTGGGCGACCAGATCCGCCGCCACGAGCGACGGGTCGGCCGTCCCGTCGGCGATGACCAGTACCTCGCTCGGCCCCGCGAGGAAGTCGATCTCCACGTCGCCCCGGACTTCGGCCTTGGCGGCGGTGACCCACTGGTTGCCGGGACCGACGACCTTCTGGACGGCGTTTATCGTCTCGGTGCCGTAGGCGAGCGCGGCGACGGCCTGGGCGCCGCCGACCTGGTAGACGGCGTCAGCGCCGGCGATGTCGGCGGCCGCCAGCGTCACCGGGTTGATCTCCTCGGCCGGCGGGGTCGCGACGGCGACGTGCTCGACGCCAGCGACGACCGCCGGGATCACGCCCATCAGCACGCTGGAGGGGTAGGCGGCCGTTCCGCCGGGGGCGTAGACGCCGACCGTGTCCAGCGGCCGAAAGCGTCGGCCGAGTTCGCGACCGCCGAAGTCCTCGGTCCAGTCCTCGGGCAGCTGACGCTCGTGGAACTCGCGGATGTTGGCTGCCGCGTCCTCGATGGCCGCGCGGGTCTCCTCGTCGATCGCCTCGGCGGCGCGTTCGACGCGGTCGGTCACGTCGACGTTCCCGACCTCGACGCCGTCGATCTCACGCGAGAGGTCCCTGATCGCGACATCGCCCTCGGACCGCACGCGGTCGACGATGTCGCGGGCGTCGTCGCGGACGGCGTCGACCCCCGCGTCGCGGTCGAACAGCGCGGCCCGCTCGCCGGGGTCCAGCGCGTCCACTCGTCGCACGTTCATACCGAGCCCTTGCCGCGACTGGCCCATACGACTTGCTATCGCGGCCGGCCGGCACCGCCGACCGGTGCCGCCGAAGCGGTCGCCGGGAGCGCGACCGCTCGATCGAACCGCGTCGGGCCGTCAGCTCTGGACGTACCACCAGGCGGTGACGACGAGGAGCATGAACAGCCCGCCGAGGAAGAAGGCGACCGCGGGGTCGGCCAGCAGCGAGTCGCCGCTCCCGGCGACACGACGGGCGCCGTCGACCGTCTCCGCAGGGACCTGCGTGGCGGTGTCGAGGGTGATCGTCCCCGAGTCCATGCCCGTCTCGGTCGGCGTCGGCGAGGGCGGCTCCGTCGTCGTGGGGGTCGGCTGGGGCGTCGCCGTCTGCGTCGCGGTGGGCGTCGTCGTCGCCGTCGGCGTGGCCGTCACGGTCGGGCTCGGCGTCGCTGCGGGCGTGGGCGTCCCGGCCGGCGTCGGTGACGGAGTGCCCGCGGGCGTCGGCGTGGCGGACGGCACCTCCGTCGCGGCCGGCGTCGACTGCGTCGCGGTCGCGGGGTCGGGCGTCGGGCTCGGGGTGGCCCCGGCAGTGTCCGTCGCCGTGTCCTCGCCGCCGAAGATACCGATGTCGCCGCCGTCGGTCGTCGTCGACGTCACCGCGTCGTCTTCCGGTTCCGGACCGGCTCCGCCGCCGTCGCCGCCCGAGGCACCGGCGTCGCCGCCGTCGCCACCGCCAGCATCGCTAGCGCCGTCGCCACCGCCCGCTCCCCCGCCGTCACCGCCGTCGTCGGCGCCGCGCTCGGCGCCGGACTGCGAACCCATCCCGAACGAGACGCCGTAGTCGCCGAGGTTCGCCCCGGACCCGCCGAACAGCCGTCGAACCGCGAGGCTCGCGACGGCGAGCAGGCCGACGGAGCCGAGCAGGCGCGTCAGCGCGGTCTTCAGGCGCGATCGGTCGTGTTCCCGACCGGCGAAGAGGACGAGCGCCTCGCTGGCCGGCGCGTAGATGGTCATCTCCGTGCCCTTCTCGGAGTACCCCTCGCCGGCGGGCTGGATCAGCTCGGCCGCTTCCAGACGCTCGACGTGGTAGTGGACGTTCTGCAGCGACGTGCCCACCTCGTCGCGGATCTCCGGCGGCGTCTTCGGCTCCTCGTACAGCGTCGCCAGGATCTTCCGCGCGGTGTCCGACGAGAGCGCGGACAGCGCCTCCTCGGTCGCATCGTCGTCGAGGTCGAGGACTCGCGGCTCGTCGGGCGTCCGCGTCGGCTCCGACTTGAACGGCAGCAGACGACCCATTGCCCTAGCACAGATGGCCGACCATAATGGGCTTTCCCAAAAGACAAAAACTCGTTTGAAGCTCGGATCGCGCGTAGGACCGCCCAGCGTCCGTTATCGGTAGAGCCGCGAGAGTATGTGCAACGACGACAGAACCGCCGCGACCCCCACTTCGCCGATCAGTACGAACAGCAGCGCGACCGACCGCTCGGCCGGCGGCAGGACGACGGTGTAGACGTACCAGCCGGTCCCGACCGCCAGCGAGAGGAACAGGACGTGGACCAGAACCCACGGGCCGAGCCGGCGGAGCGCGGCGAGCGCGCGGCGAGTCACCGACCGCGACGACCGCCCTGGGCTCGGGCGCTCCTCGGTGACATCCCAGAAGCTGGTCGTGGCGTACGAGCCCGACGACCGCTCACGCCGCCGCGTCCCGTCGGTCGCCGTCCCGACGCTCGCGCGACGACGCCGTCGGTTCCCGGAGTCCGTCCCCCGATCCGCTACGTCCGCCCGCGCCGTCTCGCTCTTCGTCGTCCCCGACGCTGTCGCGCTCTTCGTCGCCCTCGACGCCGACCCGTCGTTCGCCCGCTCGGACGCCGTCGCGCCGGAACCGGCCGTCTCGGTGTCGTCACCGCTCGGTGACTGGTCGCCGTTCGACGGTTCACCACCCGCCGATCGTTCGCCGCCGTTCGACGGTTCGCTGTCGCGGGGTCCGGTCGAACCCGACGAACCGGGACCGACGCCCGAACCCGTCGAACGGGCGCGCGCGGTCCCGCCCGTCGCCCCGTCGGCATCGTCGTCGGGCTTCGAGGCCGTGGCGTTCGTCGACCGGGACGAACGGCCGGTCCCGTCGCGGGTCCGACTCCGACCGGCCCCCGGGTCGCGAGTCCGGCGCCGGCCGGCCGCCGCGTCGCCGCCGTCGCTCGCCGCGCCGCGGGAGCCAGTCCCCCCTGTCGTCGGTCCGTCGTCGGGCGGCGCGCTCGCTCCCGTCGCGGAGTCGGTGGTCCAGAGCGACGAGTCGGCGTGCGACCCGACGTACGCTCGATGTCCGAGCCGGTCGTACCTGGCGCGCTCGGCCGCGTCGAGGAGCGTCTCCTTCGCGGCAGTCAGCCGCTTGAACCGGTCGGCGGCGTCGGGATCCGAACTCACGTCCGGGTGGTGCTCCTTGACGCGCTCGCGGTAGGCGGCGCGGATCGCTTCCTCGTCGGCGCCGGGTCTCACCCCGAGGACGCCGTAGAACGTCCTGCTCATACGCCCAGTGACTGTTTCGCCCCCTTCTTTCGGCTTCACCTACAAGTAAGTTGCTACCGGAGACACGGGCGAGGACCCGAAATTCCGCGAGTACGAACCCCCACTCGCGCCCGGGACACCGGAACGCTACGACTCGGTCCGTCGGCCGCCGTCGGCCACCGCGCGGCGCTCCGGCGCGCTCGTCCGACCGGTCTCGCCCAGTTCGGGGTGGCAGTCCTCGCAGACCCACGCGACCGTCCGGTGGGTCATCGTCTCCGTCCGCTCGCGTCGCCGCCACGCTCGGAATACGTCGTCGCCGCAGTGGTCACATTCTACCATCGTATCTCACAGTGTGACAGACGTTCACATATAGCTTGCCCTGAAACGAGTATGGACGCCCGGGAAGTCGTAAGATGTCCTTATACGGTCCGGAGTGAGTCGTCGGTCGCCGGCGGCTGGAGGCCGTCGACCGTCGAGAGGCCGTCCGCGAGAGGGGATCGCTTTTGACGCGGACGGGCGTACGGACGGACGAGAATGGCAACGAGTGACTGGTCTCCGCTTCGAACAGTCGTCGCGCTGGTCTCCGCCCTCGGCCTCGGCGGCGGCGGGCTGGCGTTCGGGTTCGTCCTCGCTTCCGTCGCGGCCGCCGTACTGACTCTCGGTCTGGGTATCGAGATCTCGCCGGCGGCGGTGATCGTCCTGAGTCTCGTCTTCGTCCAGGGGGTGGGCTGTGCCGGCGTCGCGCTCGCGTACCTCGAACTCCGCCCGACCGTCGGGCCGAAGATCAGGTCGCTCCTCGGGTTCGAGGGCGTCCCCGGCCCGTTCGACATCGACGCCGACCTCCCGGATCTTCGCGCGGTCGCCGTCGTCGTCGGCGGCTACGTCCTCGCGCTCGGCGCCGCCTTCGGCGGGTCGATCCTCGTCACCCTCCTCCAGGTCGACACCGGCACCAACCAGGCCGCCGAGATCGGGATGGAAAACCCCGAGGTCCTGCTGATACTGATCCCCGCGTCGATCCTGATCATCGGACCGGGCGAGGAGTTGCTCTTCCGCGGCGTCGTCCAGGGGCGACTCCGCGAGGTGCTCGGCCCGGTCGCCGGCATCCTCCTCGCCAGCACCGTCTTCGCCGGCCTCCACTGGTTCGCGCTGACCGGCGGCTCCGCGGCCGGTAACTTCGTCGCACTGGGCGTCCTCGTCGGCCCCTCGCTCGTCTTCGGCGCGGCCTACGAACTCACGGACAACATCGTCGTCCCGTCGCTGATCCACGGGATCTACAACGCGACGCTGTTCACGCTCCTGTACGTCGTGATCGCCTTCAGCGACCAGCTCCCCGACCCCCAGAACGCGACCGCGGCGGCGCTCGCGCTCCTCTGACCGCGCTCCGCGCTACAGCTGCGCGAGCGCGAAGAGGATCGGCGGATACACACCGAGCACCGTCGCGCTGACCACGCCCATGAGCGCGCTCGCCGGGTCGGCGTCGTCGGCGATCCGGCCGGTGTAGGTCGCGTACGCCGAGTAGCAGCCGACGAGCGAGAACAGGAGCGTCGCGACCCGTCCCAGCGTCCCCCAGCGACCGACGGTCGCGATAGCGTACCCGAGCCCGGCGAACAGCCCTCCCGCCAGGACGAAGAACACGACCGCCTCAAAGACGGGCTCGGGGGGTTCGTCCTCGCCGTCCCGCGGCGGCGGCTCGTAGTGGCGGCGCGTGACGACCGCGACCGCGACCGCACCGCACAGCGAGACGAGCGCGATCGTCGCGGTCTCCGGGTCGACTGGCATAGTCACATCGTTCGAAACACCCCGTCTTAACGGTGGATCACTCGTGGCGGAGCCGGCGCCGTCGCTCCGGGTGTCGAATGTACGCCCGGAACACTACCGGACGAGTTTCTACTAGTAGGCTCGGTGGAAGTAAAGCGCCACCATTTCCGGGGTCGAATCCGAGGACGACGACAGATCCAGTACAGCAGTACATTAATTACGTCAGTACACTAAGTACGGTATATGCCAGTACGTATCGAAGAGTTCGAAACCGGAGATCTGCCCAACGGCCCGAGCGTTCCCGAGCAGGTGCTCACCTATCTGTACACGAACAGAGATAACGCATTCACTCGTTCCGAGATTGCGACCGGAATCGACGAAGATCCGAACACAGTCGGGACTTCTCTCTCTCGACTGAAACAGCGCGATCTCGTCCGACATAAAGGAGAGTACTGGGCGATAACAGGGGATCTGGATCGGGTGAGAGACGCCTACGATCTTCACGCTATCACGGAACGACTGAATGAGGAAGACGAGGGGATCGATCCGGACGAGTGGGACGCTGTTGCCCCCGACGAACCACATCCCAGCGAGCGAGACAGATAAATGCGGCCGGAGCAAGGCGACGTGGTGCGAAGCGCGGACCCATTCAAACTGGGTGATGATACCCAGCGACCGTGGCTAATTGTCAACAACGATTCGCATCCGTTCAGTGACGAACAGTTCGTCGCAGTCGCTATCTCGACCAAAGAGTACGAGGACTCGATCGCACTGAATCCGGACGTATGGACGGTTGGCGGAGTACCACAAGAATCGTTCGTCTCCCCGTGGGCAGTTCATTCACCTCGCATCGAAGATCTCGTCGCGTGGCAGGGACGAGTCGCGGACGAGATCGTCGAGGATGTCGTTACTGCGTTGGAGAAGTATCTACGGTAGCCCGAAATGTACGCCCGGAACACTACCGAGCGAGAATTTACTAGTAGGCTCGGTGGAAGTGTAACGATCAGCTCACTATCGTAGAATTTGAAAGACATCGCCCGGACGATCGCACGCAATCGTTCGATCGACTGTGCAAACGGTTTCAACTTCTACTATAGCACGGACGCCCCGATCTACTCCGCCAGCTCCCAAGATCCGTCAAGAACTGCTGTACTCTGTTCGATTATTTGGTTGGTGAACTCCGTCGTGATACGTCCCTGTGGATCCGCTACTGCACGATGTTTGACCGTTCCGATAACCCACGGAGAGCAGTATGATTTCTTATCGGGATTTTGGCCTGTAATCCACGCATCTCCGACCTCGTAATTTGCCGGGAGATCGCTCGTCGTGAGTGCAGCACAAACGTACTCCTCATCGGGATACGGTAGCGGTTCTGCGACCAAAACTAACCAAAGTCGAGGGTTTGAGCCCTGTCTGAAGGGATCGGGTGCCCAGAATACATCCCCTTTTCGATAGGCGTCACTCACGCTGTTCACGCGGATCGACCGCGTACTCCTGCCACTCGCCGTACTCGAACGGTGCTTCTTCGTGACTTGCTGCGACTTCACTAGCGTGGGCCGTTGCAGCGTCGATACTCCGATCGTGGTCACTTATCCGCCAGTACTGCCCTCTGTGGTCTACTTGCCCGCGTTCCCGAAGCCGTACCAGCGTCGGTCCGACCGAGCCACGCTTGACCTCGGTCGCCTGTGCGATCTCGGTCTGAGTGAACGCCTCGATTGTATGCTCTTCGAGAAATTCGAGTATCTTGGCAGCATTCGTCTCGGGCTTCGGTTGTTCCTCATCGGTATCGATCTCCTCGAACCGATCAGCACTGATTGGCATATGTACTGTTTTGTATTAGATGTACTAAAGAGTTTGCTGGGTGCTCTTTTGCGTCTATCTGTGGCCGTAGACGTACTCAAAATGTACGCCCGGAACACTACCGGGAGAAAATCTACCAGTAGACTCAACGGAACTGGAACACTCGAAATCTGTGAGTCGGAAACCGGCGGATGTGAGTGTTTTACTCGTGTTCGAGAGCGTCGTAAATCTCGCGGTGTTCGTCTCGGTCAGCCTCGGCGACGCGCATTACGAGTTCTCGACGGATATCCTCCATCACGTCGTCGAGAGGGGTGCGTTCGCCTGTTTCCTCTTCTGTCGCCATGACTTCTTCTTGTCCGTCGGTCCGGTTAATCGTTCGGGTCCGATGATTCGTCGGACAGCTGATTGAGTCCGTCTTCGACAAGGTCGCCGCGCCATCGCTCGACCACTTCGTTCAAATTAACTTCTGTCGTCTGCATTTGGAGATATTCGAGCACGAAGTCCTCATCGACCGTCGTCTCGTCAGTCCCGAACTGCTTCAGTATCTCCCTGACCTCGTCGTCGTAATCGAATCGATACCCGTTGAGTAGATAGAACACAGTCGTCGCGTTGAGCGCAGTGCGCTTGTTGCCGTCCACGAACGGGTGATTGGCGACGAGGAGCCGAAGCAGATGAAACGCCTTCTCATGAACCGTCTCCGGAACTGACCCAAAGCTTCCCTCACTGACGTACTCCAGCGCGAATTCGATGTCGCCACGACTCTGGATTCCCGGGCTGGTGTCGGGGTACTCCGAGACGATATCCTCGTGGATGCCGAGGACATCTTCGACCGACGGATACCAGAACGGGTCGGTCATCGTCGGAGTCTCACGCCGAACGGACCTATTGTTTTCTCTCTACGACTGACGACTCTCGGGAGGACTCTGCAGATCGTTCGTGAGTGGAACCATCGTATCGAAGGATGTACGCCCGGAACACTAACGACCGACATCATCCCTGGCGGCGTGCCGGGTCAGCCGGGAAACCCTCGTGCCGGGCGAGGCTCCGTGAGGAGCCCGATTGCCAGACGGCGTGAGCCGTCGAAGCG
This sequence comes from Halosimplex rubrum, assembly GCF_013415885.1. Taxonomy (NCBI): domain Archaea; kingdom Methanobacteriati; phylum Methanobacteriota; class Halobacteria; order Halobacteriales; family Haloarculaceae; genus Halosimplex; species Halosimplex rubrum. The sequence goes on along the minus strand of NZ_CP058910.1, from coordinate 3,064,347 downwards.
GTTGCCGAGGCGACCGCGGCCCCTCGGCGGGCCGGCGCTTGCGGCGCCACTCGGTGTCGCGTGCCCGGGTTCGCCGCGCGGTCATCGCTCCCGTCTGGGTGCGCTCGGGCGGGGACTAAAGGCACGCACTCGAGGTAGTCGGCCGGCACGATTAAACGCTCCGCACCGGAGACCGGGGCGTCCGCGGCGGTCAGAGGAGCGAGTCGACCGAAACGAACCCGGAGGCGAGGACGCCGCCGACGACCAACAGCAGGGCGGCGACGACCGACGCGGCGAGGAAGAACGGACGGGCCTCCCGGGCCGGCTGGCGGACCTTCTTCTGATCGAAGCCGTCGGCGAGCTTGCTCGACCCGACCTCGACGAGGCCGGCGAGGAGGAACCACAGCGCGACCATCGAGAGGACGAGGTGGCCGCGGGGCGTCCCGGTCAGCGACTCGACCGTGTACCTTCCGGTGCCGCCGGCCATGTGGCCGCCGGACGCGAGCAGCACAAGCGCGCTCGCCCGCGAGACCCACCGCAGTCGTTCGACGACGGCCCGGAGCGGTTCGGCGTTGGCGGTGCCGTCCTGCGCGGTGGGCAGGACACCCAGAGTGACGAAGACGACGCTGCCGGTCCACACCCCGCCGAAGACGAGGTGCAGGACGTACATCGCCGTGTCCAGCGCTGACATGTGCGTTCGGGAGGACGCGACCCACTTGAACGTACCCAAGTCCGGACCGACCGTCCGACGTCACCCCGGCGGACCCAGCGCGGGGAAACGCCCCGTCGATCTACAGATCGCTCGTCTCGAGGTCGTCGACGTACTTCCCGTCGACGGCGGAGGAGAGTTCGTCGAGTTCGATCTTGTCGATGAGGTTGACGAACGCGCCGGGGTCGGGGACGAGGAAGATCCGGACCTCGAAGTCGGTGTCGCGTTCGGCCATGTCGACCACCGCGTCGAGGACGATCGACAGCGAGTCGGTGTGGACGTGCGAGAGCGACTTCTCGGCGATCTCCGCACCGGTCCCCCGGTAGACGTCGGGGGTCCCGATATCGATGGTCGTCCCGAGCGTGTTGGCGATACCGTCGATGAACCCCGACGTCATGATGTTACAGATCTCCTGGAGCGCGCTCTCGTGCATCTCGTTGAACCCGTCGGTCGGGTCGACGCCCGTCAGCAGGCCCGCGAGCTCGTCCGCCGTCGCGTCCGCGAAGGTGAGGAAGAACGTGCCGTAGGGTGGCTCTCGGAGTCGGACCTGCGCGCTGTACCGGGGATTCGGGCCGATCTCGTCGGGGATGTCCGACGGGTCGACGAACGCGAGGCTCTTGATCTTCACCGTCGACTCCACCCCGGCCATCGTCTCCAGCGCGGCGGCGACGTTGCCGGCGCCGTCTTTGATCAGACGATTGATGATCCGGAGTTTTCGGATGTCGATCAGGATCGGCATCTGCCACTCCGTTTCCGGACCGGCGTGTTAGCCGTTTCCCCCGGCGTATCAAATTCGAAATTCGACAGGGACGCGGGTAGTTCGGCGCGGTCCGGTCGAACCGACTCGGGGCCGACCGAGCGGGCGGGCCGCGACGCGCGACGAGCACCCTTAAGACCCGGCGACCGCTTCGAACGGGTATGGAACCACGGGACCTCTCCGACCACACCGTCTACCGCGCCGGGAGGGGCATCGAGGAGGTGGCCCGCGAGCTCGGGCTCGACCCCGACGACCTCGTCAAGCTCTCCTCGAACGAGAACCCCTTCGGCGCCAGCCCGAAGGCCGTCGAGGCCGTCCGCGAACACGCCGACCGCGTCTCGAGCTACCCCAAGTCTTCACACACCGACCTCACCGAGAAGGTCGCCGACCGCCACGGCCTCGACCCCGAGCAGATCTGGCTGACCCCCAGCGGCGACACCGCGCTGGACAACCTCGCCCGGGCGTTCATCGAACCGGGCGACCGCGTGCTCGTCCCGACGCCGGGCTTCGCCTACTACCCGATGTCCGCGCGCTACCACCACGGCGAGGTCGACGAGTACCGACTGGAGAAGTCCGAGAACTTCGCCCAGCGGCCCGAGACCGTCCTCGACGCCTACGACGGCCACCGCATCGTCTACGTCACCAGCCCGCACAACCCGACCGGCTCGGAGATGAGCCTGGGCGACGTGCGGACGGTCGCCGAGGAGACCGACGAGGAGACCCTGATCGTCTACGACGAGGCCTACACCGAGTTCACCGACTCCCCGTCGGGGATCGACCTCGTCGAGGAGCGCGAGGACGTGGCCGTGATACGGACGTTCTCGAAGGCGTACGGCCTCGCGGGGATGCGGCTGGGCTACGCCGTCGCGCCGTCCGAGTGGGCCGACGCGTACGCCCGCGTGACCACCCCCTTCGGCGTGACCGAACTCACGTGTCGGGCCGGCCTCGCCGCGCTCGACGACGACGACCACGTCGAGAAGACCGTCGAGACCGCCAAGTGGGCCCGCGAGTACATGCACGAAACCCTGGACGCGAAGACCTGGGAGAGCGGCGGCAATTTCGTCCTCGTCGAGGTGGGCGACGCGAGCGCGGTCGCCGACGCCGCCCAGCGCGAGGGGGTCATCGTCCGCGACTGCACCAGTTTCGGCCTCCCGGAGTGCATCCGGATCACCTGCGGCACCGAAGCCGAGACGCGCCGCGCCGTCGAGACGATCAACGAGATCGTCGCGGAGGTGTCGGCGTGAGGCCGTCGCCGCGGATGCAGGCGGTGTCCGTCTGATGCGCGTCGCGGTCACCGGAACGCCGGGAACGGGGAAGACGACCGCCGTCGAGCACCTCGACACCGACCTGGCCGTCGAGCATCTCAACGACGTGATCCACGAGGAGGAGTTCGTCGTCGAGCACGACGACGAGCGCGACTCGGCGGTCGCGGACATCGAGGCGGTCGCCGACTACCTCGACGGTCGCGACGACGTGCTCTTCGAGTCCCATCTCGCCCACCACTTCGACGCCGACCGCGTGGTCGTCCTCCGGACCCACCCCGAGGAGCTGGAGCGTCGGCTCACCGACCGGGGCGAACCCGCCGCCAAGGCCGAGGAGAACGCCGAGTCGGAGGCGCTGGACGTGATCCTCACGGAAGCCGTCGAGCGCCACGGCGAGGGGAGCGTCTACGAGGTCGACGCGACGGAGATGGACCCCGAGGCGGTCGCGGGGGCGATCGAGGCGGTCGTCGCGGGCGAGCGCGATCCCCAGGCCGGTACAGTTTCGTTCCTCGACTATCTATGACCGGTCCGAGCAGATGACACTGGACCAGTTCCGCCCCGCGGTGAGAGGCGCCGTCGCGCCGTCGGTGGCGCTGGCCAAGCGCGTCGGGCTGACGCCAAACGGGGTGAGCGTCATCGCGCTCGCGCTCGCGCTCGTCGGCGCCGCCGCCTTCGCCGTCGCACCGCGTCGCGATCCGTTGCTCTACCTCGGCGGTGCCCTCGCGGTGGCGCTGAACGGCTGGCTCGACCTGGTCGACGGCGAACTCGCCCACGAGACCGGCACCGGCAGCGACGCCGGCGACCTGCTCGACCACGTCCTCGACCGCTACGCCGACATCGCGATGATAGCCGGACTCGCCGCCGGCCTCGAAGCCTACGCGCTGGGACTGGCCGCCGTCACCGGCGTCCTGATGACCTCCTACCTCGGCACGCAGGCCCAGGCGGTCGGCCTCGACCGCGTCTACGGCGGGCTCGTCGGCCGCGCCGACCGCCTGGCGCTGGTCGTCGCCGTCGGCGCGGCGGCCGCGTTCCTCACGGAACCGTTCTCGGGGCTCACGGTGGTGGGCTGGCTGCTCGTCTTCTTCGCCGTCGTCGGCCACGTCACCGCGCTCCAGCGGTTCTACTACGCGATGAAGGCGCTGTGAGGGGACGACTGTAGTCGCCATCGGCTCCCCAGCGACCGACAGGTCCCTCCCGGTTCGACGCGGACTACTTTCGCGGCGGAAAAACCACTTTCACCCGCGGGACGGCGCGGCGATCGCCTCCGAGATTCGGCCTCCACTTTCACTCCGGAGGTGCGGCTAACGGCTTTTGCACGGGGGTCGCTGGTCGGAGGTGTGACGGCGAGCGAGTACGCGGACGACGGCAGGGCAGGTGACGGTACGGCGGGCGACCGTCGGCCGTCGCCGACCGAGGGATCGGACGACGAGGACGCGCCGTGGCATCGGCGGCGGTGGACGACCATCGTGCTGGAGGAGTGCGGCGGCGGCTGGCGGGCGACGCAGACGGGCGTCGCCGCGGAGGGCCACGGCGACACCGCGGCCGACGCCGCCGCGGCGTACTGCCGGCGGATCGCCGAGACGGCCGAGCGGCGTGCGGGCGGGGCGAGCGACGAGTGCGAGGAGCGCAACCCCGCGGGCGAGGGGGAATCGACGGCGAACGGCCGGGGAGGCCGCGATGGCTGACGCGGCGAGAGCGGACGCGCGAGTGGGCTACCGGTGTCGCGCCTGCGGGCTTGAGTTCGGCGTCGGGGCCGTCGGAGCGGCCCCGTGTCCGCGGTGTGGCTGCATCGGCGACCACGAGCGGACGGGCGCGCTCGCGGAGGCGACGGATGGTGGACCCTGAGGACCTCGCCGGCCTGCTCGCGGACCCCTACCGGGTGGCCTGCCCGAACGGCCACACGGCGCTGAAACCCGCCGCGACCACCCCCAGCGCCTACTGCCGGAGCTGCCGCGAGTCGTACCACGCGCGCGAGCTGGTCGACAGACGGATCGATTCCTGCAAACCGTACCGCAACGGGAAGGGTTAAGTATGCGTGGCATTAACACACAGATGGAGCCATACGGGGCTCCCGACGTGAACCACCGTCGTGAACTCCCGGAATATTGGCACCGTACACGAACGAGCGGGCGACTCGCGACGGGGACTGGCCACCCCGTCGCACCTCGAGGCTTTTATCGACGTAAATCGGTGAGAGCGACTGGCGTGTTACTGCGGAGTGGGTTCGATGACGACGCGAGCGGTCGCAACTCCTCGGCCGCGGACGAGTATCGAATGGCGACCGCAGGCGAACAGAGAACCGCGACCGCAAGCGGGAGTCAGTCAGCGGTCAGAGCTGACAGATACCGACCCTCGGCGGCACTCGTGACGACCGAGACCGATCGAACGCCTCGAACCTCTCGGCCAGTAACTCTATTGGGGAGGACGGAAACGGGAGTGTGTGAACGGACGCTGGGGCGCTCGCGGGGTCTCGGAGAACGCCGTCCTGCTGGCGATGGCGCTGGCGGCGGTGCTGCTGGCGATGTCGCTGGTCACGTCCATCTCGGGCGGGCCGACCGACCCGGACCGCCCGCGGGCGAGTTTCGTCTTCGAGTCCGACGGGACGGACGTGGTCGTCACCCACTTCGGCGGCGACCGCCTCAACGGCTCGCACGTCTCGGTCGAGTCGGCGACTCGCGGACGACTCGGCACCTTCGCCGGCACCGACGACGGGGCCTGTGCGACGCCGGTCGAGAACATCACCCGCGGCAGCGAGTGTCGGGTCCCCGGCGCGGTCTACGAACAGCTCTACGTCGTCTGGAACGGCTCGGGCGGCGACCGGCTCGTCCTCGACCGCCGACCCGCGGACCCGACGCCCTCGCCGACGCCGACCGCGACGCCGACGCCCACTGCGACGCCGACGGCCACGCCGACTGTGACCCCGACCCCCACGCCGACGCCGACACCGGGCGCGGAGACCCCCGAAACGCCGCCCAACGGCACCGCGACGCCGGGCAACGGGACGGTTGCGCCGAACGGAACGCTCACGCCGGGACCGAACGGCACCGCCGCACCCGAGGGCACACCCGCACCGAACGGGACGAGTACGCCGACCGGCGCGGCGACGCCGGCCGGTTCCGAAGCGCCGGCGCTCGCTCGCGCAAGCGGATGACCGACGACGCCGGCGAGAGGGTCTCGCCCCGCGACGCTAGGGAGCGAGCGGAAGCGATGGCCGCGAGCGAGCGCCGGACCGCGGACTGCCGACCGACGCCGACCGGGAGGTACCGGGACCGATGAGCGGCGACCTCGGGACGCTCGGGACCGACGCGACGCCCGATCGAGTCGTCTGTCACGTCGACATGGACTGTTTCTACGCGGCCTGCGAACGCCTGCGCGAGCCCGCCCTGGAGGGCCAGCCGCTCGTCGTCGGGATGGGCTACGAGTCCGCGGAGACCCACGGCGCCGTGGCCACCGCCAGCTACGAGGCCCGGGAGTTCGGCGTCGAGAGCGCGATGGCCATCTCCGAGGCCCTCGAACGGCTCCCTCGGAAGGTCGAGGCCGCGCGTGACCCGGATCTGGACGTCGAACGGGCGGGGTTCTACCGGCCGGTCGACCTGGACTACTACGGCGAGGTCGCGGCGGACGTGAAGGCGCTCCTCCACGACGCCGCCGAGGTGGTCCGGGAGGTCAGCATCGACGAGGCGTATCTCGACGTGACCGACCGGGTCGACTGGGACGAGGTCGAGCGCTTCGCCCGCGATCTGAAAGAGCGCATCGAGGCCGAGGTAGGGGTCGTCGCGAGCGTCGGCGTCGCACCGACGATGAGCGCGGCGAAGATCGCCAGCGACTACGACAAACCCGACGGCCTCGTCGTCGTCGAACCGGGGGAGGTCAGGGAGTTTCTCGCGCCGCTGGACGTGGCCGAGATCCACAACGTCGGCCCCGTCACCGCCCGACAGCTACGCGACATGGGCATCGAGACGGCCGGCGACCTGGCCGCCGCCGACCCCGAGCGCGTCCGGGAGCGGTTCGGCGAGCGCGGGCTGGCCGTCCGGCGGTACGCCCGCGGCGAGGACCCCCGGGAGGTGACGCCGGTCGGTGAGCCCAAGAGCCTCTCGCGGGAGTCGGCGTTCACCCAGGCGACCGACGACGGCGAGCGCAAGCGCGAGAAGGTCCGGGCGCTGGCCGCCGATGTCGCCGACCGCGCCCAGCGGGAGGGGGCGCTCTACCGGACGATCGGGATCAAGGTCGTTACCCCGCCCTACGACGTGAACACGCGCGCCGAGTCGCTCCCGGGACCGGTCGACGACCCCGACCTGCTGGAGTCCACGGCGCTGGATCTACTGGAAGAGTTCGACGACGACCGCGTCCGCAAGCTGGGCGTCCGCGTCTCGAAGCTCGACTTCGCGGAGAGCGACCAGGCCAGCCTCGCCGGGTTCGAGGGCCAGTCGTCGGGGGCGGCCGACGGCGCGACGACGGATAGCGCAACGGCGGACGGCGAGTCGTCCGTCGCGTCCGCGGACGACGATCCGGACACGGACGAGAGGGAGCGCGCCGATCCGGCCGCCGAGGGCCAGCGCTCGCTTCGGGAGTACGAGTAGCGTCGCACCGATACCGGGGATTGTTATCGGAGAGCGTCGAACGGCGAGCCATGCGACTGGCACGGCTGCAGACCCCCGAAGGCGTCGTCGAGGGCCGCTACGAGGACGGGACGGTCGTCACCGACGACGGCGAGTACGCCGTCGGCCGCGACGGCGAGTTGACCTACCCCTGCTCGCCGTCGGCGCTGTACTGCGTCGGCCGCAACTACGCCGCGACGCTCGACCAGATGGACTACGAGCGCCCCGACGAGCCCGACTTCTTCGTCAAGCCACCGGCCGCGCTCGTCGGGCCCGACGAGCCGGTGCGCTACCCCGAGTGGACCGACGAACTCACGTACGCCGGCGAACTCGTCGCCGTCGTCGACGAGCGCTGTCGCGACGTGGCGCCGGAGGAGGTGCCCGAAGTCGTCCGCGGCTACACGATTATGAACGACGTGGACGCGCTCGACCAGCAGGGTCGTACCGCGCGGAAGGCCTTCGACACCTCGGCGCCGCTGGGGCCGTGGATCGAGACGGACGTGGACCCGACGGGGCTGGACATCGAGACCACCGTGGGCGGCGAGCGGCGCCAGGACGCCAACACCGAGCTGATGCTGTTCGACCCCTACGAGGTCGTTTCGTTCCTCTCCCGGCGGTTCACCTTCCGCCCCGGCGACTGCATCGCGTTCGGGAGCCCGGCGAATCCGGGCACCGTCGAACCGGGCGAGACCGTCGAGATCACCTACGAGGGCGTCGGGACCTTGCGCAACGAGGTCGTCGGGACGGAGTGACGGGTACGATGACACGGTCGCCGCGGGCGCGCGTCGGGTTCCGCTATCGTCGGGGTAAAGACGGTCGCCGCGGTACGGGCGTCCAGTGAACGGTAACGACAGGGCGATCACGGGGATCGCGTCGCTGGCCCACGCGGCGGTCCACACCTACGAGATGACGGTCCCGCTGTTCGTCGTCGTCTGGCTCACCGAGTTCGACACCATTCCGCTCGGCGTCGCCAGTGTCGACGTGACGACGGCGACCGTCGGCGTGGTCGTCACGCTCGGGTACGGGCTGTTCGGCGTCGGCGCGCTCCCCGGCGGGGTCCTCGTCGACCGGATCGGGTCGCGGCGGCTCATCAGCGCCTGCCTGCTCGGGATGGGACTGTCCTACGTCCTGCTCGGCCTCGCACCGAACATGGTGGTCGTCGCGCTCGCGCTGGTCCTGTGGGGGATCGCCGCCAGCGTCTACCACCCGGCGGGCCTCTCGCTCATCAGCAAGGGCGTCGAGGAACGCGGCACCGGACTCGCCTACCACGGCATGGCCGGCAACCTCGGCATCGGCCTCGGACCGCTCGCGGCCGCGGTCATGCTGCTGTTCGTCGAGTGGCGCACCGTCGCGCTCGTGCTGGGCGCACCAGCCGTCCTCGCCGCCGTCTACGCCGCCCGCGCGGACTTCGACGAGACCGCGGCGGTGGCCGACAGCGGTGCCGCGACCGACGGCGGCGGCTCGAAAGCGTCCAGCGGCGTCGACGACCTGAGCGAGTTCCTCACGGAGTCGCGCCGCCTTCTGGTGAGTGGGTTCGCGCTCGTGTTCGTCGTCGTGATGTGCTCGGGGCTGTACTACCGCGGCGTCCTCACCTTCCTGCCGGAGCTACTGCGGAGCCTGCCCGGGTTCGAGCCGATCCCAGTCGACACGCTCCTGCCCGAGTCGATGCGGTCGACGCTCGGCGTCGAGTCGGGGAGCGGACAGACCCTGAAACCGCAGGACTACTTCTACTCGGGCCTGCTGCTGGTCGGCGTCCTCGGCCAGTACGCCGGCGGGAAGCTCACCGACCGGATCCCCGTCGAGTACGGACTGGCGGGGTCGTTCGGCGTGCTCGCGGTCCTCGCGCTCCTGTTCGTCCCCGTCTCCGAGGCGGGACTCGCCCCGCTGATGGCCCTGGGCGCGCTGCTCGGGGCCTTCCTGTTCGTCGTCCAGCCGATGTACCAGGCGACCGTCGCCGAGTACACGCCGTCGGGCACGCGCGGGCTCTCCTACGGGTTCACCTACCTCGGCGTGTTCGGCGTCGGCGCGCTCGGCGGCACCATCGCCGGCGGGATCCTCGCCGTCGCGGACGCGACCGCGCTGTTTCTCACCCTCGCCGGCATCGCCGCGGTCGGGTCGATAACCGGGCTCGTACTGGCCCGGCGAGCCGACGACTGAGCGACCGGCCCGCGCCCCGGCGAGCCGGCGTCGACCGTCAACAGAAGTTCTGCGTGGCGATCACCTGTGTCCGACCGTCCTCGGGGTCGAGGACGACGCCGATCCCCTCGCGGTTCCAGTAGGGTCGCAGGAGGTTCCGCCGGTGTCCGGAGGAGTTCATCCACCCCTCGACGATACCGCGGGCGATTTCGGTCTCGTTGCCGTCGTAGCTGACGACGCCGCCCTCGGTCCGCACCGGGGTGTAGGCGTAGGTGTACGCGAGGTTCTCGCCGCCGGTCACGTACCGCTGTCCGCCGGTGTCGACCCGGCAGTCGTAGCCGAAGCGGTCGTAGCGGTCGAGCAGGGTCTGTCCGCCGGGTCCGGTGTGCGAGAAGAACTCCTTGTCGGCCATCCGGCGGCTGTAGTAAGTGGCGATCTCCGTCAGGTCCTCGTCAGCGGCCAGCGTCGGGAGGTCCCGATCGCGGCGGATCTCGTTGACCCGCTCGTGGATCGCCCGCTCGATCCGGGCCACGTCGATCTCTCTGGCGGCGGTCACGCTCTCGTCGGTCGCGGACGAGCCGCCGTCGTCGGTCAGCGCGACCGGGTCCGAACCGCCGACGACCGTCCCCTCCCGGTCGGTCGCGTGCGCGTCCGCGGACCCGCCGTCGGTCGCGGTCCCGTTCGGCGCGTCGACCGCGGGACCCGGTCCGCCGTCGAGTGCGACGACCCCCAGTCCGACCGCCGCGGCGACGGCGAGGACCAGAACGACGAGAACGCCCGCGACGGCGCTCCGGCTGGCGAGCGCGGTCGATCCGGGCGCCCGGACAGTATCGCCGCCCCGGTTGCGGTCCATCGGACGGTCCTAGCCGGCGCGTGCGGAAATCCTCGTCGCCGACGCCGGCGGACCACGCCGGCCGAGTCAGTCCACGCCGTTCTCCAGGTTGTCCAGCAGCTTGCCGACGAACAGCCCCATCCGCGGGGACAGCTCGTCGTTCTCGGGGGGCTCGACGGGGTGGGCGGCCATCGTCTCGACGAAGCGCTCGCCGAAGGTCATGGTGTGCATCATGTCGACCACGTCGACGGTGAGGCCGGCGTCGGAGGTGTCCATCTCGGGGTGGCGCTCGCGCTCGGCGGGCGAGTAGCTGATCGTCCACGAGGGGCCGCCCACCGCGTCGAGCACCGCGTCGAGCGGGCCGACCTCCAGCGGCCCGTCGGGACCGCCGACGTAGACGGTCCCCTCCTCGACGTGGGTCTCGTAGCGCGTCACGGTCCCGTCCACTCCATCGGTCGCCACCACTCTACCCCCGATTCGGGCTCCGCTGGTAAATGTATTGACCATCTCGACGGTGCCCGCGACCGACAGCGCCCGGGAACGGCGAGCGAACGGTTCGGTTCGCGGCGTCAGACCTCCGTCTGACGGGGGCTTATGGCTCGGCCGCGGGTTCCGATCGGTAATGGCAGAGACAGAGTCGATCACCGTCGCGGACGTGAGCGACGGACCGTGCGGGTCGGGCGAGCCGGGCCGAGCCGTCGACCTCCCGGTCGTCGAGTTGCTGACCGGGCGCGGGTTCGTCACCGGCAAGTCCGGCTCGGGCAAGTCCAACACGGCCAGCGTCGTCGTCGAGAAGCTGCTCGACAACGGCTTCGGCATGCTCATCGTCGACATCGACGGCGAGTACTACGGCCTCAAGGAGGAGTACGAGATCCTCCACGCCGGCGCCGACGACGAGTGCGACATCCAGGTCACCGTCGAGCACGCCGAGAAGATCGCCACCCTCGCGCTGGAACAGAACGTCCCCATCATCCTCGACGTGTCGTCGTTCCTCGACGAGGACGAGGCCGCAGACCTCCTGACGGAGGTATCGAAGCGCCTCTTCGCGAAGGCCAAGAAGCTCAAACAGCCCTTCCTCATGCTCGTCGAGGAGGTCCACGAGTGGATCCCACAGAAGGGCAGCGTCGGCGAGTGCGGCAAGATGCTCATCAAGATCTCCAAGCGCGGCCGCAAGCACGGCCTGGGCATCGTCGGCATCAGCCAGCGCCCCGCCGACGTGAAGAAGGACTTCATCACCCAGTGCGACTGGCTCGTCTGGCACCGGCTCACCTGGAACAACGACACGAAAGTCGTCAAACGGGTGCTCGACGGCGACTACGCCTCCGCGGTCGAGGACCTGGACGACGGCGAGGCGTTCATGATGAACGACTGGGCCGAGGAGATCCAGCGGGTGCAGTTCCGCCGCAAGCAGACGTTCGACGCCGGCGCCACGCCCGGCCTCGACGACTTCGAGCGCCCCGATCTCAAGTCCGTCAGCGACGATCTGGTCTCCGAACTCGCGGAGATCAGCGAGGAGAAAGAACAGACCGAGGACCGCATCGCCGAACTGCGCGAGGAGCTCGACGAGAAGAACTCGCGGATCGCCGAGCTCGAAGCGGAGCTGCAGGACGCGCGGGACATGCAGCGGATGGCCGACCAGTTCACGCAGGCCTTAGTCGACCACGTCAAGGGGGCGAATCCGGGCCGCACCGAGCAGGCGCGGATGCGCGACCGCCGCGCGGCCGCGAACGGCGACCAGTCGTCGTTCGACGACGCCGACGAGTGGGCCGACGGCTCGGAAGCGCTCGACTCCGACGGCGACGAGCCGCCGCTGCCCGATGAGACCGCCCGCGAGGACGACGGGTACGACGACTCGACGATGACCTGGCCGGGCGACGAAGCCGCCCGCGCCGAAGCCTGGGAGGGCGGCCCCGAGGCTGAGGAGGCCACGGAAAACGCCGAGGTCGTCGACGCGGCCGACGCGGACGCCGACGCAACCGCGGACGCACCGACCGACGACGGCGAGATGTTCGGCGGGATGGGCGACGCCTTCGGCGACGACGCCGAGCCCGCCGAGAGCGCCGCGACGGACGGCGGGACCGCCCCGCGGGCGGACGACACCGAGTCGGGCACGGACGACGGGATGAAGATGACCCGCGGGTTCGACGGCGTCGAGGACGACCCGCTGGGCGACCGCGCGACCGACGCCTTCGAGGCGGGCACCTCGACGGCCGTCGACGACGGGGCGGTCGAGGACGCCGCCGAATTCGCCCGCGAGCTGGCCGACGACTTGGCGGATCTGGACGCCGAGACGCGGCAGATGCTGCGGTACTACCGCGACCACGGGCCCGGGACGGCGACGGACGCGCTGTTCGCCGCCGGTGGCTCGGACGACCGCACCGAGGCTTACGCCCGCAACCGGCGGCTGCGCGTCCACGGCCTCGTCGAACACGTCGGCCGCGGCCGCTACGACTACCGCGTCCCCGCCCTCCTGCGCGAGCGCACCGACCGCGACGCCGTCGACTCGTTCGTCCAGCAGGTCGAGCGCGCGCTCGACGGCGACGCGCTCGAAGCCCCACCGACCGCGGACGAGGACGCCGCGGACGTGCCAGCCGAAGACGCGCCAGCCGAGGACGCGCCGACCGAGGACGCCACCGCGAACGAAGCCACTGACAGCACTCCCGACGACGCAGCCGGCGACTCCGACACGCCCGACGACGACCCGGACGACTACCTGTCCGTCGCAGCCGACAACGACGAGGTCGAACTCCTCGACTGACTGGCCGACCGGGCGTCGAGGCTGCTCACGCTGTCGCTCTTTGCTGCGGTGTCTTTGCAGGGTGAGAACCTGTCCGCTGAGGCGCCGTGCCTCGATATCTCGACGGTGACCTACGTCCCGCACGGCGACTGGTCGCTCGGGTACAGCGCGACGACTTCCGCGGGATCGATCCTCGGCGATTCCGCCGGGTGAGGCTTGGTGCCAGCCGCTCTCCGTCGGAGAGTCCGACAGGCACCACTCTGCTGGCGGACGAGCGTCGTCAGATTTCGGGCAGTCGCAACCCGGCAGCGACCATCGCCAGCGCGCCGACCCCGAGCACGGCGAGCCCGGGGAGGAACGAGCCGGTCAGGTCCCGCAGACCGCCGACGAACAAGGGCCCGAAGAAGCCGCCGAGCTCGCCGACGGCGAACACGAGGCTCACGGCGGTCGCGGTCAGCGCGGGGCCGATCTCGTCGATCTCGGTCGGGATGGCGCGGACGAGCGGCGAGACGCCGCCGACACCCGTCCCGACGACGACCGCGGCGACGCTCGCCGCGAGGACGCCCCCGCCGAGCGCAAGGCCGGCGACCCCGAGGAGCGCCGCACCGCCGCAGGCGACGACCGCGCCGCGGCGGCGTCCCAGACGGTCGGAGAGCGGCGGGACGACCACCGTGCCCGCGGCCTGGCCGACGACGAACAGCGTCGCGACGGTGGCGGCCCTCGCCGTCGTCGCGCCGCGGGCGCCGGCCAGCGTCGGGAGCCACCCCTGGAGACTGTGGCTCAGCAGGAGGTAGACGGTGCCGACGACGACGAGCAGTCGCATCACGCGGTGGGAGAACACGCTGGCCACGTCCGCCCGAAGTGAGCCCAGCGCGAACGAACTCTCGGCGTCGCCGCCGTAGGGCGTCCCGTGGCGACGGGCGTGCCAGGCGGCGACCGGGAGCCAGACGACGAGGAAGGCCAGCGCCGCGGCGGCGAGGACGCGGAAGGTGGGACGCCAGCCGCCCAGGGCCGGGCCAAGTATCGCGCGGCCGACGCTGTAGGCCGTGGCCGTGCCGGCGTACGAGCCGAGGATGTACACCGTCGACATCGTCCCCAGGAGTCGCGAGGGGAAGACGCTCGCGACGAGCTTCGGCAGGCCGAAGGTGATCCCCGTGGCGCCGACGGCGAACAGGACGGTCGTCGCGAGCATCCCGGCGAAGCCGGTCGTCGCCGACCGGAGCAACTGTGCGACCCCGAAGATCCCGACGGCGAGCGCGATGCCGCGACGGGCGCCGATCCGGTCGAGCGCGAGCCCCGACAACAGGGAGAGCGGGACGTAGGTGAGCGGGACCGCGCCGACCAGCGCGCCGGCCTGGGTGTCCGAGAGGCCGAGCCCCCGGCCGATGGGTTCGAGGAAGGCCGCCAGGGCGAACCAGTTAGCCATCAGGAGGAGATAGCTCACCGCGCCGAGGGCGACCAGCGCGTAGGAACTCGGCGGCACCGCGTCCCGGGACTCGCCGGCAGTCTCGTCGCCGGTCCCGTCGCGCCCCGCGTCGTCGACCATGCCCCGCCTAGCGACGAACCGAGGAAATACCCTCCGACAGCGGACGCCGAAAAACGGGTCGGGGAGCCGTCGGAATCAGGCCGACGCGCCGGCGACCTCGTCGTCGACGACGGCCTTGCGCGGGACGACCTCGACGTCGGTGTCTCCGCCCATCGCGCTCCCGCCCTCGACGGTCTCGACGCGGAGGATCACGTCTTCGGGGTTGGCGCAGCCGCAGTTGACGAACTCCTCCCACTCCTCGCCGACGGCGACCGGGCCGGCGTGGGCCCAGCGGAGGTATCGCCGGTAGGACGGCTCGGCCATCTTCTCGACGATCCAGGCGCTGTCTGCGACCCACCAGCCGTCCGCCCCGTCGGCGTCGACCTCGGGCGAGCGGAACGAGACGACGATCCGGTCGGCGGCGTCGTCGACGGTCGACGGGTCGGTGGTGTTCACCGCGCGGTCGGTCCCCGTCATCGGTTCGCCGCCGGAGTGTCGTCCGTCCGCCTCTCTTCGCCCGTCATCTACTCGGCGTACTCGCCGATCAGTTCCCGCAGTTGGGGCTCGGGCTGTGCGCCGACCACCTGTTCGACCTGCTCCCCGCCGGCGAACAGGACCAGCGTCGGGACGCCGCGGACTCCGTACGTCGAGGCGAGCTGCTGGTTGGCGTCCACGTCGACCTTCGCGACCGTCGCCGCGGTCGTCTCGGCGAGTCGCTCGACCACCGGTTCGAGGGCCTTGCACGGGCCACACCAGTCCGCGTAGAAGTCCGCGAGTACGACGCCGCCGCTCGCGACCAGCTCGTCCAGATCCGATTCGCCGTCGACGGTGACCGGCGCGTCCGCCGACCCGTCGGAGTCGCTTGCTGTCTCGGTTGCCATCACCGGATCTACGGCCGCGATGGGTTTATAGTTTTGGTTAATATGTGCAATACACGAGCGGACGATTCGCCCGACACCTACCTTGTCTCACTCAAACATCCAAAAGGACGCGTTCACTGTCTTTCCCCCACACGTAGAGTTGTGTATCGGCTACAATACTAGTGTCGGGCGGGACGAGTCGGACAGCGGTCGGACCCCGTCGCGAGGTCGCCGTCGTCGAGGAACTGCGTGGTCGATCTCGACGCCGACCCAGCGGATGTCGTCGCGACTGCGGGCTATCGGTCGGGCCGCTCAGGCGAGCGGTTCGACGAGGTCTTCGAGCGCGGCGCGCGGGTCGTCGGCCTTCGCGACGCCGCTGGCGAGCAGGACGCCGGTCGCGCCCAGGTCGGCGGCCGCGTCGAGGTCGTCGCCGGTCGAGATGCCGGCGCCGCAGAACACGTCGACCGACTCGTCGACCGCCGCGGCCGCCTCGACGGCGTCGGTGACGATATCGGGGTCGGCCTTGCTGACGGGCGTCCCCGTCCCGATGAGCTCCGGCGGTTCGACGGCGACGGCGTCGGGTCCGAGCGCGGCCGCGGCGCCGACCTGGTCGGGGTTGTTCGCGCAGACCACCGTCTCCAGATCCGCTCGCTCGGCCGCGCCGAGGCTCGCGTCGATGTCGGCGAGCTTGCGCCGCGCCTCGGAGTGGTTGATCAGCGTGCCCTCGGCGCCGGCGTCGGCGACCGCTTCGGCGAGCGTGCTGCCGGTGTGGCTGCCGTGTTCGACGGGGCTGACGTGCTGGGCCCACGTCTCGACGCCCGTCTCGGCGACCGCCGAGAGGTGGGCGGCCTGGGGTGCGACGGCGATCCGCACGCCGGTCTCGTCGCTCACGTCGGCGGCCGCCTCGGCTATCTCGACGGGGTCACACGGGTAGGCCTTCAGGTTGACCAGAACGAACATACCCGAGTGGCGGACCCCGACGGGCAAATAGGTTGCGAGTGCGGCGACGACGGACCGGTCGGGAGCCGGACGAACGGTCGCGAACCGGCCGCCGGTCGTCGGCTGTCGGTCGGGGGAACCGGTCCGGGCGCCGAGGGGTGAGAGTTAAGGCAGTCAACTCGCAATATCAGAGCGTTGTGACACAGGGGTCCGTCGATCGAGGGACGGTGCTGGTCGTCGAAGACGAGGATCACCTCGCCGAGTTGTACACGGAGTACCTCGACGGCGAGTACGACGTGCGCACCGCCTACGGCGGCGTCGAGGCCATGGAGATGCTCGCCTCGGATCTCGACGTGGTCCTGCTCGACCGGCGGATGCCCATCGTCTCCGGCAACGAAGTCCTCGCGGAGATCGAGGAGCGCGGGCTCCAGTGCCGGGTCGCCATGGTCACCGCCGTCGACCCGGACTTCGACATCATCGACATGGGCTGTGACGACTACGTCGTCAAGCCCGTGACCAGGGACCGGCTCACCGAGGTGGTCGACCGCCTGCTGAAGCTCTCGGAGTACACCGACCGCAAGCGCGATCTCACCTCGAAGAAGCTCAAGCGGAACGTCCTGCAGGTCGAGAAGACCGAATCGGAACTCGCCGACAGCGACACCTTCCAGCGCCTCCAGCGGGAGATCGCCGAGATGGAGGAGACCATCCAGGGGATCGCCGACGACCTGGGCGACGACTACGTCGCCAACAAACACTGAGCGGCCGCGCTCGGGCGCCGTCGCCGACCTCGGCTCCGCGGCGAGTTCTCAGGAGTCTTTCCGTTCGACCACGTCGCCGAGCGTGTACTCGCCGGTCGAGTCGCCGCCGGACCACTCGGACTCGTCGGCCGTCCCGCCCGCGGAGAGGTTCACGTCCAGAGCGCTCTCTAACTTGCGCTGCACGTCGTCGCTGGGCAGCGTGTCGCCCCGCTCGATCTTCCGGATGAGACTTGCCTTCTCGTTGAGCTTGCGGGCGAGGTCCTCCTGGCTCATGCCCGCGGCCTCCCGGGCCGAGCGGACGGTCTCGTCGTAGTCCTGGGCGAGTTCGTCCATCTCGTCGAACATGTCTCGGCGCCGCGAGGAGCCGCCCGAACTCGACGACGAGCCGGACGACGAGGACCCACTCGAGGAGCTCGACGACCCCGACGACGACGTGGAGTACTTCGTCGAGGCCGACGACGAGGACTGCTGTTTGACCTCAGTACCGAAGTCGGTACACTCGTCGCAGACGTCGAGCTCCGCCCCCTCGACCTTGACGCGGTTGGGGGAACTCGTCTCGCTCCCGCACATCTCACACTGAACCATGATCGCCCCTTGCCGGTCACCGGTGATAAAGCATACGCCAGTGGGACACACGGCCCGCGCCCGGTCCGGCGTCGTCCCGACCGTCCCGGACACACACCGGCGGCGGCCACCGCCGACCGGTCGCACGCGTCGCCGTCCCGGACGCACGCGCCGGGGCCACCGGGGTTTTTCTCTCCGTCGGCCCAACGGCGGGTATGGAGACCAGACCGCTGGGCGACACCGGTCAGGAGAGCACGGTCCTCACCTTCGGCGCCATCGCGCTCGACTTCCTCGACCAGGACGACGCCGACGACCTCACGGAGCAAGTCCTCGACCGCGGGGTCAACCACGTCGACGTGGCCCCGCAGTACGGCACCGCCGAGGTGAAACTCGCGCCGACCCTGGCCGACCGCCGCGAGGAGGTGTTCCTCGGCTGTAAGACGCTCGAACGGAGCTACGAGGGCGCCTGGGAGAAACTGGAAGCCTCGCTCGACCGGCTGGGCGTCGACCACATCGACCTCTACCAGTTCCACGCCGTCACCGAATCCTCCGAGATCGACGATATCACCGCCGACGACGGCGCTCTGAAGGCCTACCGCGAGGCACAGGAGGAGGGGATCATCGACCACATCGGCCTGACGAGCCACGGATCTCCGGACGTGATCCGCGAGGCCGTCGATCGCATCCCCGACCTGGAGACGGCGATGTTTCCGGTCAACGCCACCGTCGCCGCCAAGGACGACGACGCCCACGCGTTCCCCGCGCTGGCCCGCGAACTCTCCGAGCAGGGGATGGGCGTGCTGGCGATCAAGACCTTCGCGAAGCAGCCGTGGCCCGACGACCTGGCCGACGAGGAACGCCCGTACAACACCTGGTACGAGCCCTACGACGACCCCGCCGAGCTGCGGCGGAGTCTCCGCTTCACGCTCGCCCAGGACGGCGTCACGACGCTGACCAACGCCGGCGACCCGCGACTCGTCGACGACATCCTCGACGCCGCGGCCGACTTCGAGCCGATGGACGACGACGAACAGGCCGCGATGGTCGACGAGCGCCGCTCCGAGGAGTCGCCCGTGCCGACGGTCGACATCTGAGAGCGACCGTCCGACCCCGACCACGAGGGCCCGGACCCCCACTCCGGTTCGAGTTCGTTCCGTTTCGTTGTCCGATTCTGCACACTCACGTTCCAGAACGGGAGATTTTGTCCGGAACCGGCGGCTCCGGATCGCGAGGTATTTTATTCGCCACCCATATTCCCCGGTTATGGACCGACGACGTTTCCTCACAACCGCGGGTGCTGGTGTGGCTGGACTGGTGGCCGGCTGTAGCGCCGAACCGACCGACGACGGCTCGACCGACACGGACGGCGGGTCGACGGACACGCCCGAGAGCGGGGGGACGACCACGGGGGGCGACGGGACCGCCACCGCCGACGGCACGGTGACCGGGACGGCCTCGGGCGGGACGCCGCTGCTGCGCGTGGGCACGTACCCGTCGTTCGTCGACGCGCCGAGTTCCAGCCCCGGCCCCTGGCTCAAGGAGCGCTTCGAGTCGGAGTTCGATGCCGAGCTGCGGTGGTTCGCGCCCGAGAACAGCATGGACTACTTCCTCCAGCGGCGCCAGCAGGGGGTCAGCATCGACACCGACCTGTTCCTCGGGCTGGCGCCGGAGAACCTCGTCAAGGCCGACCGCGCGGTCGGCGAGGGCGAGTCGCTGTTCACCGGCGTCGACACGGCCGACCTCTCGAACGCGGGCGCCATCGTCGACGACTACCGCTTCGACCCACAGGAGCGGGCCATCCCCGTCGGCGCCTCCTACATCAGCCTCGTCTACAACCAGAACGCCCTCGACGAGCGCGGCGTCGCCGCGCCCGAGACGTTCGACGACCTGGCGAGCGCCCCCTACGAGAACGGGATGCTCGTGCCGAACCCCCAGAGCAGCGAGACGGGGCTGGAGTTCATGTTCTGGACGATCGACCAGTTCGGCGAGGACGGCTACCTCGACTACTGGAGCGACCTGATGAACAACGGGACGCGCATCCTGCAGGACTGGGGGACCGCCTACGACGCCTACTCGAACGACGAGGCGCCGATGGTCGTCTCCTTCTCGACCGACCAGGTGTACGCCGACCGCTACGACCAGGACATGGCCCGCCATCAGGTCGGGTTCCTGAATAACTCCGGCTACGCGTATCTGGAGGGTGCGGCACCGTTCACGGACACCGACAACCTGGGCCTGGCGACGGAGTTCATCGACTTCGTCCTGCAACCGGAGGTCCAGGCGGAGATCGCCCAGCGAAACGTCGCGCTCCCGGCGGTCGACAACGCGGAGCTCCCCGACGACTACTACGACCTCGTCCACGAGCCCGAGGAGATCGTCAGCTTCGGCTACGACGAGCTGATGGGCAACGTCGAGCCGTGGCTCAGCGACTGGTCGCGACAGATCGCGACCCAGTAGATGCGACCCACCCGGGTCGCCGAACGGCTCACCGCCCCGGCCCTCGCAGTCGCGACGCTCGCGCTGCTCGCGCTGCTGTTCTTCTACCCGGTCGGGATCGTCCTCGTCGAGGCGGTCCGCGTCGACGGCGTCTACACGCTCGCGACCGTCGTCGAGGTGCTCCGGGACCCGTTCTACTTCGGCGTGTTCGCGCAGGCGCTCGACGACCCGGCGGTCGTCGTGCGGTCGTTCCCGGACTACCGGCTGGGCCTGTTCGGGTTCACCGCCTACCAGGCGCTGCTGTCGACGGTCGCCGCGATCGCGCTGGGGCTGCCCGGCGCGTACGTCCTCGCCCGCTTCGAGTTCCCCGGCCGGAAGACGATCCGGTCGCTGACGGCGCTGCCGTTCGTGATGCCGACGATCCTCGTTGCGATCGGGTTCGTCGCCACGTTCGGCGCCGACGGCGTCGTCACCGGGGCGCTGGGAGCGCTCGGCCTGCAGGTGTCGTCGTTCACCGGCACGCTCGGGATCATCGTCCTCGCCCACGCGTTCTACGACGCGCCGCTGATAGCGCGGATCACCGCCGCCTCGTGGGAGGGGATCGACGCCGAGATGACCGAGACCGCCCGCTCGCTGGGCGCGTCGCCGCTCCGAGCGTTCCGGGACGTGGTCGTTCCCCAGCTACTCCCCGCGATCCTGACCGGCGCACTGCTCACCTTCATCTTCTCCTTTATGTCGTTCGCGATCGTCCTCGCGCTCGGCGGGCTCTCGCTGGCGACCGTCGAGGTGTGGGTCTACCACCGGATCGGCCAGCTCGACTACGGGACGGCGTCGACGCTCGCGACGCTGGAGATGCTGTTCTCGCTGGCGCTCACCTACGCCTACCTGCGCTACGAGGCGCGCCAGCGGGCGACCGGCGCCGCGCGCCCGGCCGAGCGGACCGACCTGTTCGGGCCAGCGACGAAACGCCGCCTGTTCGCCTGGGGCTACGCCGTCGTCGCCCTCGTCGTCTTCGTCGTCCCCATCGTCAGCCTGGTCTACAGCAGCGTCACCGGCCCGGAGGGACTCACGCTCCGCAACTATCGTTTCCTGGTCGAGCGCCAGGCCAGCGCCTACGCCTTCCAGATCAAGCCGCTGACGGCCGTCACCAACTCCCTGATATTCGGCGCGGGGACGCTCCTGCTGGCGGTTCCGATGGGCGTGTTCCTGGCCATCGTCAGCACACGACAGTTCCGCGGGCGCAAGCTGATCGACACGCTCTCGATGGCGCCGTTCGCGGTGAGCGGCGTCGTCGTCGGCCTCGGCCTGCTTCGCGGGTTCGTCTTCGGCACCGAGGCCTTCGGCTACCGGTTCACCGTCACCGGCGGGCTCGCTATCGTCGCCGCCCACGCCGTCGGCGCCTACCCGTTCGTCACGCGCAACGTCGCGCCGGCGCTGGCCGGCATCGACGACTCGATCGTCGAGTCGGCCCGCTCGCTCGGCGCCTCCCGCGCCCGCGTCGTGCTCGACATCGAACTGCCGCTGGTGGTTCCGGCCGTCCTCGCGGGGACGGCCTTCGCCTTCGCCATCAGCATCGGCGAGTTCGATTCGACGGTTATACTGGCCACCGGCGACGGAAGTTACACCATGCCGGTCGCCATCGAGCGGTTCATCGGCCGACGGCTCGGCCCCGCGACCGCGATGGGCGTGGTCCTGCTGGTCGTGACGAGCGTGAGCTTCGTGATAATCGACAGGCTCGGCGAGGGGAGTGGGTTCGGTGGCTGACCTCGAACTGGACGGCGTCCGCAAGGCCTTCGACGACACCGTCGCGCTCGACGACGTCACCCTCGACATCGACGAGGGTGAGTTTTTCACCCTCGTCGGTCCCTCCGGTTGCGGCAAGACGACGACGCTCCGGACGATCGCCGGCCTCGAATCGCCCACCGCGGGCACCGTGCGCTTCGGCGGCGAGGACGTGGCCGGCGTCCCCACCGAGGACCGCGACGTGGGCATCGTCTTCCAGAACTACGCCCTGTTTCCGCACATGAGCGTCCGCGAGAACGTCGCCTACGGGCTGCAGTTCGCCGACCCGCCCGACGGCCAGTCGACCGACGGGCGCGTGTCCGAACTGCTCGATCTGGTGGATCTCTCGGGCATGGGCGACCGCGAGCCCGACCAGCTGTCGGGCGGCCAGCAACAGCGGGTCGCGCTGGCCCGCGCGCTCGCGCCGGCGCCGGACGTGCTCCTGCTCGACGAACCGATGTCGGCGCTGGACGCCCGACTGCGCGAGACGCTGCGCCGGCAGGTCAAGCGCATCCAGACGGACCTGGGAGTGACCACCGTCTACGTCACCCACGACCAGGCGGAGGCGCTGGCCATCTCCGACCGACTCGCCGTCATGAGCGACGGCGGGGTCGAACAGGTCGGCACTCCCCGGGAGGTGTACGAGCGCCCCGCGACGGAGTTCGTCGCCTCGTTCGTCGGCGAGAACAACCTGTTCCGCGGCGAAGTCGTCGGCCGTGAGGCCGAGGCGACCGCGGTGTCGGTCGACGGGACGGAGTTCCGGGTCGACGCCGCCGAGGTCAGTGGCAGGGACGCGACCGCCGGCGACCGCCTCACCTTCTGCGTCCGTCCCGAGGACCTGACCGTCGACGCCGACGCGAACCGCTTCGAGGTCGCGGTCGACACCGCGGAGTTCCTCGGCGAGACCACCCGCTACTACGCCGACTGGGGCGACCGGACCGTGGTCTTCCGGACGCCCGACGCCCACGACGGCGACGCGCTGGCGCTCGGGTTCGACCCGGGAGACGCCCGGGTGCTGTGAGCGCGGTCGTCAGTTCTCGAGGTGGTCGTTCAGCGTAGCGAACTCGGCGGGCGAGAGGATCACCTCCGACTCGACTCCGTCCGCCGCTTCGAAGTCGTCGTCGAGCGTGAGTATCGTCTCGACCCCTTCGTCGAGTGCCACCTGCGCGTAGTAGCCGTCCCAGCCGTCGATCCCCAGGTCGGCGGCGAGGTCGAACCCCGAACGGACCACTCGTTCGGGCACTCGGTCGTACCAGTCGATCCGTTTCGCGTCCGCGAGATTTCGCATCATCCGCGACGCGTCGTCCCCCGAGAATCCGTAATAGGACACCAGGATGTGGTGCGCACCGACGAGCGCGGGATAGGGGAGCACCGCCTCGATCTCACCCCTGATCGCTTCGCGGAGATACGACAACGGCACCTCGCTGACCGGTGTGCCGGCGTGTGCGAGCGCGACGACGCCCACGTCGAAGAGATACGGCCCCTCACTCATCGTTCCCGGTCTCCCGGTCGACCCCTCGCCGTATCGTCTCGGCGTGGTCCCGGGCGTACGGGTCTTCGATGTCCGACCCCTCTGTCGCAGATCGGTCCGTCGCGGCGTCTTCGACGAGTGCTTCCAGCCGATCGACGATCTCGTCCGGCTCTCGTTCGGGCTCGATGACCGCCCGCCCGTCGTCCGCACGGACCTCGACTTCCGTCCCCGCCTCGATCCCGAGCCGGTCCCGAAGCTCCTTCGGGAGGACGATCCGGCCCTTCGAATCCACCTTCGCCATGTTCCCACTTTCCGTGGGAAAAGTGAAAGGGGTTTCGGGTGGCGGACCGCCATCCGGAAGCCGGATCGGGGGAGTTAACCGACGAATCGCCGTGTAGTCGGACATGATAACGCTCGCCTCGGACTTCCCGAGCCCGTACCCCGCGGCGATGCGGGGCGTGGTCTGCTCGCGCTCGGACGCCCGGATCGAGGACGTCGCTCACGACTTCCCGCGCCAGGACGTGCGAGCGGCGGCCTTCTGGCTGCGCGAGGTGCTGCCGTACTTCCCGCCCGCCACGCACTGCGTCGTGGTCGACCCCGGCGTCGGGACCGACCGCAGCGCGCTCGTCGTCGAGGCCGGCGACCACCACATCGTCGCACCCGACAACGGCGTCGCGGTCCCGGTCGCCCGCGAACTCGCGAGCGGGGACGATTTCGACGTGTGGGAGATCGAGTACGACGACGCGGCGACGGCGAGCACCACGTTCCACGGCCGGGACGTGTTCGCGCCCGCCGCCGCCGACGTACACGACGAGGGCGGCCCGGCCGCGCTCGACCGCTGCTCTCGGACCGACGACTGGGTGGACCTGACGTTCCCGGAGCCGGATATGGTCGCCAAGGGGGCCCGCGGCGAGGTGCTCGTCGTCGACGGGTTCGGCAACGTCATCACGAACGTCCCCGGCGGCCCCGTCGAGGGCTGTGAGGGGATCCGCGTCGACGACGAACTGATCCCGGTCCGCGACGCCTACGCGGCCCGGGATCCCGGCGACAGGCTCGTCACCGTCGGCAGCCACGGCAACGTCGAACTCGCCGTCAACAGGGGCCGCGGCGACGAGGCGTTCGGCCTGTCCGTCGGCGACAGCGTGTTGCTGGAGTGGTAGCCGCGCCTTGCTGGAGTGGTAGCCGGGCCTCAGCCGACGAACTCGCGGAGGCTCGACAGGCTCTCCGGGCCGAGCCCGGCGACCGCCAGCAGCGCGTCGTCCGCCGCGCCGCGCACGTCGCTCTCGGTGACGTAGCCGGCGGTCCGGAGCTTCCCGGCGGTCTTCGGGCCGATCCCGGACACCTCCTCGAAGGGGACCTCCGGGTCGGTGTCGCCGCCGCTCTCCTCCGGGTCGCCGTCGTCCGTATCGCCGCTGCCACCGTCTGCGTCCCCGTCGCTCGGGGCGGCGAGCAGGTCCAGCGCCTCGCGGAGGGCGTCGGCCTTGTGTTTCGCCTTGCGGCCCTCCGCGCGCTCGTAGGCGGCGAGCCGTTCGCGGAGGCGGTCGTACTGGCCGGCGTCGCTCGGCGTCTCGGCGCCCGGTCGCGGCCGGTAGCGCGTCCCGAGTTCGGCGTCGAAGGCGTCGCGACGGACGAGCGTCGTGCCCCCGGATTCGTCGCGCAGGAGCACCACCCGCGCGTCGGTGTAGATCACCTGCCGTCGCTCGGCGGTGCGCTGGTCTTCGAGGACGAGTCCGATCGCCGTGCCGATCCTGTTGGTTCTCGACGGATCGAGGGTTGGGTCTGCCATGGTCGGGTTCGAAGCCGTGCCTGGTTGTTTCTCGGCGGCACGTACCCCGTACGATCGGCACGCTCTCGGGCGATTTGCGCCTGTCGATTCCGGACATCGCTGGTTGCGCGCCGTGGGCGGCGCGTCGGGCGAGTCAGAGCAGCGAGGCGAGGTGTTCGGGGTAGACGGTCACGCCGTCGAGCGCGTCGACCGACGTCCAGACCGCCCTGTAGGTCTCGTCGGCCTCGGGCTCTCTGCCCTCGAACTCGTCGCGCTCGTAGGGCCACGACTCCGCGAGCGTCACCTCGTAGAGGAACCAGATCTCGTGGCCCCGCTGACCGTCGAACGTGAACGTGTTCTCCAGGGTCTCCAGCAGGTCGGCCTCGGCGATCGCGACGTCGAGTTCCTCGTCGAACTCCCGGGCCAGCGCCTCGTCGCTCGACTCGCCGAACTCGATCCCGCCGCCGATCGGGCGATAGAACGTCTCGATGTCGTCGTCGTCCTCGCGGAGTCGACTCAGGAGCACCTCGTCCTCGCGTCGGGGAACGCCGACCGCTACCGGCCGGATGTCGCGCCAGCTCACGGGCCGCTCGCTACCGGTGTCGGTCGCATAATCGTTACGGGCGCGGACCGACCGTGGCGGAGGGCCGTGCCTTCGTCTGTGTATTCGGGAACATACAAAGTATACGCGAAACTCACGTCGAATGGAGGCGGAAACCGTGGACCCCCTACGGTCGTTCGACGCCGACCAGCGACAGTGGGCGCTTTCTGGAAGGTGTGCGAACGAGTGTCGCCCCACGGTAACGCTCTTGACGGACGCGAGAGACGGTGTGAACACGGCGATGGAGATCAGACACTTCTGCTGACCGGTCATCGGCCCTGGCGTGTCGTCTCCGGAAGAGGCGACCGCGTACGGGCCCGCTCGCGACGGTGTGACGGTTCGCTGTCGCCGTGACCGGCGACTGCTGACGGGTCGATAGCCCGGCCGCTGTCGGGCAGCGGTCCGGCGGCCGGGGCGGTGGTATCGCACGCAGACCGACACGATAGAGACATCCACACGAACATGAGACGACGAACGGGATCGACGGCGATCATCGCGGCGCGAGCGGACGAACGACCGGTCGACACCGAGGAGATACGAGCGTTGACAGAGGCCGCGGGCTACGAGGTCCGCGGCGCGGTGACCCAGGCCCGCGCCGAGGATCCGGGCACGTGCTTCGGAGTCGGGAAAGTCGCCGACCTCGCGGCACGCGCGGGGGAAGCGGACGCCGACCTCGTCGCCGTCGACGGGGAGCTGACGCCCCGGCAGACGGCCGCCATCAGGGAGGCGCTGCCCGACGGAACCGCGGTCTTCGACCGCTATCGGCTCGTGCTCGCCATCTTCGCCGACCGGGCGGGCGCGCGTCGGGCGCAACTGCAGACCGAACTCGCTCGGTTGAGATACGACCTCCCGCGACTGAAAGCGCGTTCGGACGTGCAGGGGCTGAACAGGCGCGCCGAGAAGGGGACGCCCCTCGACGGGGTGAAAAACCGGATCGCCGACCTCGAACGCAAACTCGCGGACCTCCCGCACCCGGCCGAGCAGCACCGCGCCGAGCGCCGCGAGCAGGGGTTCGACCTGGTGACCCTCGCCGGCTACACCAACGCCGGGAAGTCGGCGCTGTTGCGCCGGCTGGCCGACGACATGGCGGCCGAGGGGACCGCCGAGAGCGACTCGGAACAGCACCCCGACGCGGCGACGGTGACGGCGGCAGTGGGGGACCGGCTGTTCGAGACGCTGGAGACGACGACGCGGCGGGCGACGGTCGACGGCCGGCGCGTGCTGTGTACCGACACCGTGGGATTCGTCGCCGACCTGCCCCACTGGCTGGTCGAGTCGTTCAGCGAGACGCTCTCGGACGCCGCGGCGGCCGACGCGGTCGTCCTCGTCGCCGACGCGAGCGACCCGCCCCCAGAGTTGCGCGAGAAGGTCGGAGTCGCGCTGGACGTGTTCGACGGCCAGGGCGTCGACGGATCGGCCGTCGTCACGGCGCTGAACAAGGTCGACCTGCTCGACGACGCCGCGCTGGCCGAGCGCCGCGAGGCGGTCGCCGACCTCGCCCCCGAGCCGGTCCCGGTCAGCGTCCGCGAGGGGACGAACCTCGACCGCCTCCGCGCGGCGGTCGTCGACCGACTCCCGACCGAGCGCGCCGAGTTGCTGCTCCCCAACCGCGACGGCGCGATGGGGATCGTCTCGCGAGCCCACGACCGGGCGGTCGTCGAATCCGTCGAGTACGGGACCGAAACGGTCGCGCTGTCCGTCCGCGGACGGCCGGCGGTCGTCGACCGACTGCGAGCCGACGCCGACGCGCTCGACGGGTAATACTGTGGACGGTGCCGACGCGCTCCGGTTCGAACACCGTCCCCTCCGAGGTACCAACGCTCTTGCGACTGGCGACCGGAACGCCAGTATGAACGGCCGACCCGCCCGGGTCGCGACGGTCTTCGCAGTGGCTCTTTTGGCGGCCCTGAGCGGCTGCGCCGGATTCCCGGTCTCGGTCGGCGAGGAGACGCCCACGGGGCCGACGGCGGCGGCGCCGGACGTGGCGAACGGGACGGCGGCGACCGTGGTCGACGTGGTCGACGGCGACACCATCGACGTGCGGTACGCGAACGGGTCGACGGACACGGTGCGGCTGCTGGGGGTCGACACTCCCGAAGTCCACGCCGACACCGACCCCGCGGAGTACGAGGGCGTGCCGGACGACGAGGCGGGTGCGGCCTGCCTCGAATCGGCGGGGGAGGACGCCAGCGCGTTCGCCGAGCGGTGGCTGGCCGGCGAGCGGGTCACGCTGGTCACCGACCCGGCGTCCGACCGACGGGGTAGCTACGGGCGGCTGCTGGCGTACGTCCACGTGAACGCGAGCGGTGCGAACGGGAGCGTGACGGCCACCCGGAGAACCGCGACGGACGGCACCGCGACCGCGGCGAACCGCACGGACTTCACCTACCGACTGCTCGCGACCGGGCACGCACGGGTGTACGACAGCACGTTTCAGCGCTCGGAGCGGTACTACGCCGCCGAGTCGGACGCCCAGGCCGACCGGCGCGGACTGTGGCGCTGTCGGGACCCGAACGCGACCGTGGCCGACGGCGAGGGCGGCGCCTCGGACGACGGCGACGGCGGACCCCCATCCGGCGCGGACGCCCCGCTCGCCACCTCGGAGTCGGGACTGACGGTCGAGCGAGTCCACACCGACGCCGCGGGCAACGACCACGAGAACCGCGACGACGAGTACGTCGTGTTCGGCAACGACGGCGACGGGTCGCTGGCGCTGGGCGGCTGGACGGTCGCCGACGAGGCCGACCACACGTACGCGTTCCCGACGGGGTTCACGCTCGCGGTCGGCAAGACGGTGACGCTCCGCACGGGCTCGGGGACCGACACCGACGACACCCTCTACTGGGGCAGCGACTCGGCGATATGGAACAACGGGGACGACACGGTGGTCGTCGAACGCAGCGGCGAGACGGTCCTGCGACACGCCTACTGAGCGGCGACGGTGGGCGGGCACCGGATGCGACCGGCCGCCGGTCCCGGGACCGAAACGGTGACCCTCCGCGGGCGGGAAGGGCGACCATGCGCGCAGTCGTCCTCGCCGAGCACGGCGAACCGCTCGAACTCCGCGACGTGCCCGAACCCGACTGTGCCCCCGAGGGGGTCGTCGTCGAGACCGAGGCCTGCGGGATCTGCCGGAGCGACTGGCACGCCTGGCAGGGCCACGGCGACTGGGTCGACGACCGCGTCCCGACGGGGCAGGTGCTGGGTCACGAGCCGGTGGGGACCGTCCGCGAGGTCGGCGCCGACGTGGAGACGGTCGCGGTCGGCGACCGGGTGGTCGTCCCGTTCAGTCTCGCCGACGGCACCTGCCCGGCCTGCCGAGCGGGGCGACAGAACTACTGCGAGGGCGCGACCGCGCTCGGGTTCGGTCCGGCTGCGCCGGGGGCCTTCGCCGAGCGGTTTCACGTGCCCGCGGCGGACGTGAACGCGGTCCACCTCCCCGACGGCGTCTCGGCGGTCGCCGCGGCGAGCACGGGCTGTCGGTTCGTCACCGCCTTCGAGGCGCTGGACGCGACCGCCGACGTGGGCGGGGGCGACGCGGTGGTCGTCGTCGGCTGCGGCGGCGTCGGCCTCTCCGCGGTCCAGGTCGCCGCCGCGCTCGGTGCCGCGCCCGTCGCCGTCGACGTGCGCGACGCGCCGCTCGAACTGGCCGCCGAGGTCGGCGCCGTCGCGACGCTGAACGCCGACGAGGTCGACGCGCCCGCACGCGTCCGCGAACGCTTCGGCGGCGCGGACGTGTCGGTCGACGCACTGGGGTCGGGCGAGACGTTCCGGACGGCGGTCGACTCGCTGGGGAGCGGCGGCACGCACGTCCAGGTCGGGCTGACCGGCGACGACGACCGCGGCGAGGTCTCCCTCCCGGTCGACCGCCTGGTGCAGAGGGACCTGACGATTTCGGGCTCGCGGGGGATGCCCCCGCGCCGGTACGACGACATCTTCGCGATGGTCGACGCCGGGCGGGTCGACCCCGGGGCCTTGGTGACCGACCGCGTCGCGCTCGACGAGGTGCCCGACCGGCTGGCGGCGATGAGCGAGTTCGACACTGTCGGCGTCGAGGTCGTCACCGATTTCTGAGCGCGCGTCGCTCGTCCGCGGCCCCTCGATCGCCGCCGCCGCCGCCGGGCCGGCAACTATCCGGCCACCTCGACCGCCGTAGCCGGCGACCAACCGTGCGTTTCCGACGCGGAGCCGGCACGTATTGTCAGCGAACTATCGAGTCCCTTATGCCGGTTAGCGTCTTCCTACCCTCGACGACAACCGCGGGACTGCTCCGCGGCCTCCCTACCATGACACGAACATCTCTCTCCGGATCCGGAATCGAACTCGGTCGGCGCGTCGGGCGGGGCGCGCGTGACGGCGCCGGCGCCACGGGACGGCGCGGTCGGCGCCGCCGGCCCGCCGTTCGCGAGCGCGGGTGGCCGCCGGCTCGGGTGGTGAGTCACGACGGATGAGTGCGGACGGCCGCCCGGGCCGGAGCGAGGGTCACAGCCGCGTACTCGGGTTGAACGACGGAGTCGACGCGCTCCGGGAGAGCGCGGAGTTCCGCGGGCCCGTCGAACCGCTGGACGGCCACGAACACGCCAACGACCACTTCGCGCTCGTCTACGAGGGTCGCGAGGAGCGGTTCGCGGCGGTGGTGCCGTTCCTGCGACAGGGTCTCGAAGCGGGCGAGAAGTGTCTGTACGTCGGCGACGAAGGGTCGCTGGAGACGGTCGCCGACCTGCTCCGCGACCGCGCCGTCGACGTCGGCGGCGCGGTCGAATCGGGCGCCCTCGTCTTCGAGAGCGTTCAGGACACGTACCTCCGGGACAGCTCGTTCGATCCGGAGTCGATGATGGAGGTATACGGTGCCGAGATAGAGGCCGCCACGGCGGAGTTCGAGGCGCTCCGGGTGGTCGCCGAGACGGACTGGATCCTCGAGGAGGGCGTCCCGATCGAGGCGTTCATGGAGTACGAGAGCCGGATAAACGACCTGTTCGACGACGCCGACGCGATCGCGCTCTGTCAGTACGACCGCGAGCGGTTCCCGGCCGAGGAACTGATCGAGATCGTCCGCGTCCACCCGCACCTCATCTACGACACGACGGTCTGTCACAACGTCTACTACACGCCGCCCGCGGAGTTCTGCGGACCGGACCGACCCGAGAACGAACTCGACCGGATGCTGGGGACGCTGCGCGAGCGGGCCCGGGCGAAGGCGTCGCTCCACGAGCAGACGGCGACGCTCCGCAGACACCACGACCTCGTCTCGCGGCCGGACCGCACGTTCGCCGAGAAGCTCCGCCGGTTTCTGGAGGTCGGGTGCCACCACTTCGACCTCGATATCGGGTTCCTCTCGCACACGGCGGGCGGGGTGTTCGAACTGGTGGACGCGGTCGGCCCGCACGAACTGGTCCAGCCCGGGCGGACGGCGGACCTCTCGGGGACGTACTGTCGTCGGGTACTGGAGACCGACGGGGTCGTCGCCGTCTCGGACGCGCCCGCCGAAGACTGGCCGGGCGAGCGGGCCTACGAGACGTACGGCCTCGACAGCTACATCGGGACGACGGTGACCGTCGGCGGCGAGCGCTACGGGACGCTCTGTTTCGCCTCCCGGGAGGCGCGCGGTCGGCCGTTCTCCGAGGCCGAACGGACCTTCCTGGAGCTGACCGCCCAGTGGGTCGGCTACGAGCTCGAACGCGAGCAGCGCCAGGCGCAACTGGCCGCGCTCAACGAGATGAGCCGCGACCTGATGGACGCCGAGACTGAGGCGGCGATCGCCGAGGCGACCGTCGACCACGCGGCCGCGACGCTCGCGCTGCCGCTGACGGCGGTCGTCCGGTACGAGAGAGCGGAGGGGCGCCTGGGGACGGCCGCGCGGACCGAGCGGGCGGTCGACGAGCTCCCGACGGCCGCGCTGAGCGAGACGCCGTCGGGACCGCTCTGGGAGGCGTTCACGGCGGGCGAGACGCGCGTCGTCGACGACGTGGACGTATCGGGGGCCGGCGACGACGTGACCGAGATCGCGGCGGTGCCGTTGGGTTCCCACGGCGTGTTCGTCACCGCGACCGAGGCGTCCGGAGGGTTCTCCGAGGCGGCCCTGGAGTTCGTCGAGACGACGGCCGCGACGGTCGAGACGGCCTGCGGCCGGGCCGACCGCGAGCGGCTCCTCGCGGAGCGCGAGCGGGCCCTCGAGGAGCAGAACGACTCGCTCGAGCGGCTCAACCGCATCAACGACACCATCCGCTCGATCGGGCAGTCGCTCGTGGGCGCGTCGACCCGCGGGGAGATCGAGACGGTGGTCTGCGAGCAGCTGGCCGACGTGGGCCCCTACGAGCTGGCGTGGGTCGGCGACCACGACTCGGTCACCGGCGAGGTCACGCCCCGCGAGTGGGCCGGCGCCGAGAAGGGCTACCTCGACGCGACGACGGTCACGGCCGACGAACGGACGACCGGGCGCGGCCCCTCGGGGGAGGCCGTCCGGACGCACGAGCCGCAGGTCGTCAACAACATCGTCGAGGCCCCGGAGTTCGAGCCGTGGCGCCAGGCGGCGCTGACCCGCGGCTACCACGCCTCGATCGCCCTGCCGCTCGTCTACGAGGACGCCCTCTACGGCGTGCTCAACGTCTACGCCAACCAGCCCGGCGTGTTCGACGAGCTCGAGCGGTCGGTGCTGGCCGAGCTCGCCGACACCATCGCCTACGCCATCAACGCCGTCGAGAGCAAGCGGTCGCTGGTCAGCGACGAGGTGACCGAGCTGGAGTTCGTCGTCGGCGACGACGACCTTGGGGTCGTCGAAATCGCGTCCGAGACGGGCTGTGACCTCTCTCTGGAGGGGATCGTCCCGACTCCGGAGGGACGACCGAGAGTGTACGCCTCGACGCGCGGTGCCGCCGTCGAGGACCTCCGCGCGACCGCGGTCGACCTGGAGACGAGCGACGCGACGCTCGTCTCCCAGTACGAGGACGGCGACGAGCCGGTGTGTCTCTTCGAGGCGACGCTGGGCGAGCGGAGCCTCTGCGAGACGGCGCTGCGCCACGGAGGGCGGCCGCGAACGCTCACCGTCTCCGAGAGCGCCGCGACCCTCGTCGTCGAACTCGGGGCCGACGCGGACGTTCGCGAGTTCGTCGAGGTCTTCGCCGACGCCTACGCGGACACGGAGCTGGTCGCCCAGCGGAGCCGCGAGCGGCCGCGCCAGTCGCCGACGGAGCTGCGGGCGACGCTGACGGAGGAACTCACGGACCGACAGCTCGAGGTGTTACAGACGGCGTACTTCGGCGGCTACTTCGACACGCCGCGGGGCCGGACCGGGAGCGAGGTCGCCGAGTCGCTCGACATCGCGCAACCGACGTTCAACACGCACGTCCGCGCCGCCCACCGCAAGCTCTGTCGGCAGCTGTTCGAGTCCGGCGCGCCCGACGGCTGAGCTACCTCTCGCGCCAGGCGGTCAGACAGTCCCCGTCGCAGAAGGAGAGAACCGCGAACGACTCACCGTCACCGCGAGTCGTCGCCGGGAACCACGCCGAACCCGACAGCCGCGCGCCGCAGTGCGCGCAGGTCTCGAATCCACCGCTGTCGGCGGGCGACGCCACGGTTACCCGAGTACCACGTCGCAGTCAGTCGCGTCGTCGAGGACGACCGTCCCGTCGCCGGACACGGTCACGTCGTACCCGCAGTAGGCGAAAGAGACCCGTGTCGGCGCCGCCCCGTCGGCCGTCCGGTAGAAGGTGTCGAGCGCCTCCGGGTCGACGGCGTCGTAGAGCGGTATCGAGAGGTCGAGCACGTCCACGCCCACGCGTTCCGCGACCGCGTCGAGGACGGCCTCGCTGGCCGACTGGTCGTCGTCGATCCGGTAGGTGAACTCCGTTCCGATGGATGACTGCATCATCTACTATCGTCCAGGCACCGTTCGGGCAAAGCCGTTGTACCTCAGTGTGAAGCGTCGCCGCGAACCGGGGGCTATCAGTCTAGACGGCGCCGGATCGCCGCCGGGTCCGCGGGTCGAACGCCACAAGACCAATGTGGGTTCCAGTCGTCCCCGCAACACGAATGGCCCTCTCCGACGTGTTCCTCGCACCGCTCGGCCTCGCCGCCGCCCTCCTCGTGGTTCCCGTCGTCGTCCTCTATCTCATCCGTCCGGAGCCCGAGCGCGTCGAACTGCCCACGTTCCGCTTCGTCGCCGACGAACAGCGCCAGCGAGCGACCACTCCCCTGTTCGAGCGGATCTCCCGGAGTCTCCTGCTTCTGATCCAGATCCTCGCGATACTGCTCCTGGCGGGGTCGCTCGCCGCGCCGTACGTCCCCGTTCAGGAGCGGGCCGTCGTCGAGGAGACGGTGCTGGTCGTCGACACGAGCGCGAGCATGGCGACGACCGACGGCGACGGGACGCGACTCGACCGCGCGCTCGCCGCGGCTCGCGAGGAGGTGACGACCCGGACCTCCGTCGTGACGACCAGCGGCGGCGGACGGGTCCTCGTGCGTCGCGGCCCGCCCAGCGCCGCCCGCGACGCGCTCGGCGGTCTCGGAGCGACGGACGCCCCCGGCGACCTGCGGGGCGCCGTCGCGCAGGCGCGGGCGCTCGCCGAGGAGGACGTGCGCGTCGTCGTCCTGAGCGACTTCCAGGGCTCGGAGTGGGTCGACGCCGTCCGGAGCCTGCGCGCCCGGGACGTGAGCGTCAGCCTCCGGCAGTTCGCCGGGGGCGGCGCGGGCAACGTCGGCTTCGTCGACCGCCGGTTCGGCGGCTCCGAGGTGACGTTCTCGGTGCGGAACTTCGGCGAGGAGTCGGTCACGCGCACCGTCTCGCTGGGCGACAGCCAGCGGGAACTGGAGCTGGGCGGCGGCGACGTGGCGACGGTGACGTTCCCCGTCCCCGCGGGCGCGAGCGAGGCCCGGCTCTCACCCGGTGACGACTTCGCGACCGACGATGCGGTGTCCGTGGTCGCCCCCGAGGACCCGACGGTGGACACCCTCGTGTTGACCAACGACCGCAACCGCTACCTGACGACCGCGCTCTCGCTGGTCGACCAGGTCGACCTGACCGTCGACAACCCGCCCACGACCGTCGAGGACGACTACGACGTGATACTCTACAGCAACGTCGACGCCGACTCGCTGCTGCCCGGGAACGTCCAGGCGGGCCGCGACGCGGTCGCGAGCGGCGGCGGGGTCGCCGTCCAGGCCCAGGAGGAGATGCCCGACCGGCTGCGCGACCTCCTCCTGATCGAGCCCTCCGGGACGGACACGGCGCCGACGGTCCGTCGAACCACAGAGACCGCCCTGACGGAGGGCATCGACTTCCAGGCGCCCGACGAGTACCTGACCGGGTCGCTGCAGTCGGGCGAGACGCTCGTCGAGCTGCGCGACGGGACGCCGCTGATCGCGACCGACCGCCGCGACGGGGGCCGGCTGCTGTACTACGGCTACATCGAGGACCGGTCGAGTTTCAAGTACAACTACCAGTACCCCGTGTTCTGGAAGCGCGCCGTCTTCCACCTGGCCGGCCGGGAGCCCCTGTCGGCGCTGAACCACGAGACGGGCGACACCGTCCAGTTCGGCGCCGAGCGCGTCGAGGGGCCGTCCGGGCGCCTGTCGGGGCCCACGGTCACCGTCCGGGAGGCCGGCGTCTACACCGCCGGCGGGACCGCCGAGAGCGCGGCGCTGCTCTCCGAGCGGGAGTCGACCGTCGACGCCGCCGACCTGGGCGACCGGTCGGGGCCGGTCGGGAACGTCACGCGGTCGGAGACGCGGACGGTCCCGCAGCGAGTGACCGAGTTCGCGGCCGTCGCGGCGTTGCTCGTGGCCGTCCTCGAGGTCGGCTACCTGCGCCGGCGGGGTGAGCTGTGATGGCGGTCGCGCTGTCGGCCGCGGGGGCGGCCGCGTCGACGACCGATCCCTTGCCCTCGCTCCCGCTCGCGGTCTCGTACTCGGTCGACGGGCTGACCGTCGGCGTCGAGCACCTGTGGCCGCTTGCGGCGCTGCCGGTCGCCGTCGCGCTGCTCGCGTACCTGATCTTCCGCGGCGAGGGGGGATCCCGGTCGGCCTCGGCGCGGAGCCGGAAGCTGCTGTTCGCCAGCCGGCTGCTGGTCGTCGCGCTGCTGGTCGTCGGCGCGATGGGGCCGTACACGGTCCAGACGCGGGAGACGCCGGGCGAGCCGCGCGTGACGCTGCTGACCGACGAGTCGGCGAGCATGGGGCCGTTCCCGAACGCGACCGGCGACCTCGTGGCCGGGATCGAGGATGCGGGCGTCCCGGTGACGACCGCGACCGTCGGCAGCGGCGACGAGTCGCGGCTCGGCGACGGCATCGCCGCGAATCTGCGGGAGAACGGCACCGTCGTCGTCGCCTCCGACGGACAGGTGACCGGCGGGCGAAGCCTCGCCGCCGCCGCCGAAGACGCCAACGGCCTGAACGCGACCGTCAGCGCCGTCGAACTCTCGCCCGAGCGCACCGAGCGAGCCGTCGCCGTCGCCGGCCCGTCGACCGCGAGCGTCGGCCTCCCGACCGAGTTCGTCGTCTCCCTCTCGGGCGTCGAGGCCGACGACTCCGTTCCGGTCGCCGTCGAGATCGACGGCGAGGAGGTCCGAACGGGGCAGCTGGCCGCCGGGGAGTCGCTGGCGGTCAACCACACCTTCGAGTCGGTCGGCGACCATCGCGTGACCGCCAGGGTCGACGGCGACGACGTGTACCAGCGCAACGACGTCTTCTACCACGACGTGCGGGTCGTCGAGAAGCCGAAGCTGCTGTACGTCGCCCAGGGGGAGTACCCGCTGCGAGGGTATCTGGGGTCGCTGTACAACGTGACCAACGCCTCGTCGGTGCCCGGCGACCTCGACGACTACGCGGCGGTCGTGGTGCAGGACACGCCCGCCGGGGGGCTGGGCAACGTCAGCGCCCTGCAGGAGCACGTCATCGACGGCGGCGGGCTCGTGTCGGTCGGCGGCGAGAACGCCTACCAGCGGGGCGGCTACGGCGAGTCGCCCATCGCGGCGATGCTCCCGGTCAGGATGGGCAACGCGACCGGCGGCCGGACGAACATCGTCGTGCTCGTCGACATCTCCGGCAGCGCCGAGGAGGGGCTGTCCACCCAGAAGGGGATCGCCCTGGACGTGCTGGACCAGCTGGGCGACCGCAACCAGGTCGGCGTCGTCGCGTTCGGCGGCGAGGCCTTCCGGATCGCCGACCGCCAGCCGCTCGAGGACGCCCGCGACGCGGTCGCCGAGCGGATCCGCCGGCTCCAGACCACTCGCGGCGGCACCGACATCGCCGTCGGCCTGCTGGGCGCGGCCGACATGCTCGGCGACAACCCCGGGACGGTCATCCTGCTGTCGGACGGCGCCGACGACGTCGAGCGACCGGCGGCGGTCGCCAGCCAGCTCGGCCGGGAGGGCGTCCGCGTCATCACCGTCGGCGCCGGCGACCGGGTCGACGAGGGCACCCTCCGTCGGATCGCCCGGGAGTCCGGCGGCTCGTACTTCGCGGCGAACGAGACCAGCCGCCTGCGCCTACTGTTCGGCGGGAGCTCCCGACAGTTCCGCGGCCAGAACCTGACCGTCGTCAGACAGAACACGTTCATCACCTCCGGGGTGACGCTGACGGCCAGTCCCTCGCAGGCCAACGACGTGGCGGTCAAAGCGGGCGCGGACTACCAGGTCGCGACCGGTGAGGGGACGCCCGCGATCGCCTCCTGGCGCTTCGGGCTCGGTCGCGTCGTCTCGCTGACCGCCTACGGCGATTCCGGCGGACTGGACGGCCTGCTCGACCGACCGGACTCGCTGGTCGTCACGAAGTCGGTCAACTACGCCATCGGCGACCCGGCGCGGGGCCGGACCGGCGTGACCGACGTGAGCGACGCCCGCGTCGGGAGCCCGGCGACGCTCACCTACCGCGGCGACGAGCGCCCGACCGTCGCGAACGTCACCTTCCGGCAGGTCGCCGAGCGGACCTTCCGCGGGGAGTTCACCCCCCGCGAGGCCGGCTATCACGAACTGCTCGACGCGACCTACGCGGCCAACTACCCGGTCGAGTACGCCCGCCTGGGCGTCGACCCCGACCTCGAACGGCTGGTCGACGTGACCGGCGGCCGGGAGTTCGGTCCCGACGAGGGCGCCCGGATCGCGGAGTTGGCCCGCGAGCAGTCGACGCGTGTCCGCTCGGTGCGAGACGCCTGGGGCTGGGCGGCGCTGCTCGCCGCGCTGGTCGTCTTCTCAACCGAAGTGATCGTCCGGCGAGTTCAAGTGTATCGCGGCCGCACCTCACTCACGAGTGGTCTCCCATGAGCGCAGTCGGCCGTAAGATCAGTCTGGGTCTGGTCGCCCTGGTCGTCCTCACCGCCTCGGGCGCGGCGGGCGCGACCGTCCTCTATCAGGACTCGGCCCAGCAACTCCGGTCCCAGAGCGACGCCCTCCGCACCGAGAAAGCCCAGCTGACCACGCGGCTCAACGAGACCCGGACCGAGCTGCGGGCGACGCGCCAGCGGCTCAACGAGACGCGGGCGCAGTTGAACACCCGGACCGAAGATGTCGACCAGGTCGCCGGGGCGCTCAACCAGACCGAGCGCCAGCTCAACACCACCGAGGCCCAGCTCGCGCAGACGCGCGAGCAGCTCGCGAACGCCAACGAGAACATCTCCCGGCTGGAAGGCGAAGTGGCCGACCTCGAAGAGAGCCGCGACGAGCTACAGTCGCAGGTGTCGGACCTCCGGGACCGCCGCGACCAGCTGCAGTCGCAGGTGTCGGACCTGCAGAGCGAGGTCGACGGTCTCGAAGCGGACCTCTCCGAGGCCGAGGACCGCGCCGAGGCGCTACAGACGCAGGTCGACGAACTGGAGGTGGCGCTCGACGAGCGCGACGAGCGCATCGACGACCTCGAATCGAACGTGAGCAGCCTCCGGTCCGAGGTCGAGCGGGACGAGGAGACCATCGCGAACCTGGAGGAGGACGTGGCGAACCTGGAGGAGCAGGTGCGCTCGCGCGAAGTCCTGCTCAACGCGAAAAACGAGACGATCGACGACCTCGAATCCGACCTGCGCGAGCTCTGTTCGAACGGCGAGAGCCGGAACGCGACGGCCTGTGAGGGGTATCGATGACCGAGCCGTCGGACGGTAGAGGCGGGCCGAACGGTGAGGCCGGGCCGGAGGGCGACTCCCGCGAGCGGATGGACGCGGCGGTCGCCGAGATCCGCCGGGAGGCATGGAAGGCGGCGGTGACGGCCGCGGCCGTCGTGGCGGCGGCGGTCTTCCTCGGCGCCAACCTCGTCCTCGCGGCGCTGGACCCGGCGTGGCTCCCGGCCAGCCTCCCCGTCCCGACGGCCCTGACGGAGTCGGTCGGCTCGGCGCTCGGCCGGGACCTCGGGACGGTCGCAGTCCCGGGATCCGCGACGGTGGCCGCCGCTGCCGGCGCAGTCGCGTTCGCGGCCGCGGTGTGGCTGCGGGTGCGCGAACCCCTCGTCGAGCAGTTCGAGGCGGTCAATCCGGCGGTGTCCGAGAAGCTGCGGACCGCCAGGGACGCCGTCGAGGCGGACGCCGACTCGCGGATGGCCCGCCGGCTCTACGACGAGGTGCTGGCCGACCTGCGCGAGAGTTCGGCCGTCGGCTTGCTGAACGTCGGTCGGCTCGGCGCGGTGGCGGTCGTGATCGCCGCGCTGAGCCTCGCGACCGTCCAGGTGGCCGTCGTCGACCTGGCGCTGTTCGACCGGCCCGAGCCGACGACGGACGGTTCGGCGGACGAGCCGAACAACTACACCGGGTTGCTCGACGGCGACCGCGTCCTCGGCGACCGCGAGTCGGTCTCCGCGGGCGACGACAACCAGACCGCCGAGATCGAGTCCTCCGGCGGCGGCCGCGACGTCGAGGACGACCGCACGTTCCCCGACCGCGAGTCGAGCGGCGCTTCCGGCGGGAGCTCCGGCGGCGTCGACAGCCAGCAGGCGGAGTTCGCCGCCCCCGAACAGGTCGAGGACGCCGACCTCGTCCGCGAGTACAATCGCCGCATCCGCGACGGGAGCGGAGACGACGAGGACGGAGACGACGCCACCAACTGACCCTCCTACCATGCAAGACGAACCCGATACGGACGACGTGGACGCACTGCAGGCGAAACTCGCGACGGCCCGCGAGGAGGTCGGCGAGCGCATCGTCGGCCAGCGCGAGGTGCTCGAAGGACTCTTCGTGTGCATCCTCGCCGACGGCAACGCCCTGCTCGAATCGAACCCCGGCCTCGGCAAGACGACGATGGTCCGCACCGTCGCCGAGGTGACCGATCTGGCCTTCTCGCGGGTCCAGAACACCCCGGACCTGATGCCCTCGGACATCACCGGGACCGAGATCATCCGCGAGACCGACGACGGCCGCGAGTTCGTCTTCGAGAAGGGGCCGATCTTCGCCAACGTCGTGCTCGCCGACGAGATCAACCGCGCGACGCCGAAGACCCAGGCCGCGCTGCTGGAGGCCATGCAGGAGCGACAGGTCACCGCCGGCGGCGAGACCTACGAACTGCCCGACCCGTTCTTCGTCCTCGCCACCCAGAACCCCATCGACCAGGGCGGCACCTACGCCCTCCCGGAGGCCCAGACCGACCGCTTCATGTTCAAGCTCCTGGTCGACTACCCCGAAGCCGACGAGGAGCGCGACATCGTCGACCTGTACACCAGCGGCAGCCAGCAGGTCCCCGTCGAGCAGTCGCTCACCCGCGCGGAGATCCGCGAGGCCCAGGCGCTGGTCCGCGAGGTCCCCATCGCCGAGGACCTGCGCGACCGGGCCATCGACCTCGTCCGGCGGACCCGCGAGGCCGACGAAGTCGAGTTCGGCGCCAGCCCCCGCGCGAGCATGGCGCTCGTCGTCGCGTCGAAGGCCAGAGCCTTCCTCCGCGGGCGCAACCACGTCTCGGCGGAGGACATCGAGGCGCTGGCGGCGCCCGTCCTCCGCCACCGCATCATCCTCGACTTCCGCGCCGAGCGGGACGGACAGACCCCCGACGACGTGATCGCCGACCTGCTGGAGTGACCCGTGGCGATCGACCCCGACTTCCTCGACGAACTCGACCGCTTCGACGCGGCGCTCGACCGGGAGACCGCCGCCGTCCGCCAGGGCGAACAGCAGTCCCCCCGCGTCGGCGAGGGGCTCACGTTCAGCGACTACCGCAGGTACTCCCCCGGCGACGACACCCGCCTCGTCGACTGGAAGCTGTTCGCCCGCACCGAGGAGTACTACATCAAGCAGTTCGAGGAGGAGCGCAACCTCACCGTCCACGTCCTGCTGGACGCCTCCGCGTCGATGGACTACGGCGACGGCGAGAGCCACAAGTTCGAGTACGCGGCGAAGATCGGCCTGGGCTTTTGCTATCTCACGGCCGAGGAGCACAACGACTTCCGCTTCTCGACGATGGGCGAGCGCTCCGAGCGGCTGGACACCGGGCGGTCGAACCGCGGCGAAGTACTGGAGCTGATCGACCAGATCAACGACCTCCGCCCGGAGGGCGAGGCGGACTTCGAGACGGTCCTCGAAGCCTACGCCGACCGGATCCGCTCGCGCTCGCTCGTCGTCGTGCTGACCGACTGCCTCGCCGAACCCGAAGCCATCGAATCGGGCGTGTCGGCGCTGGCGCGCAACGAAGTCGACGTGTTGCTCGTTCGCGTGATGGCCCCCGACGAGCGCGACCCCGACGTCGTGGGCGACGCGCTGTTCGCGGATCCGGAATCGGAGACGACTCGTCGGTCGTATTTCAGTCAGTCGCTGGCCGACACGTATCGCTCTCGGCTGGACGCCCACGTCGACGAGGTGAACGAGCGGGTGACCGCGCTCGGTGGCGAGCACGTGGTCGTCGATACCGGCGACGAGTACTTCGACTCCTTCGCGAGTGTTTGGTTGGGGTGAAGTTGCAGGAGGGTAACGCGGGAGGCAGGCATCAGTGGAGCGAACGTGAAAATATAAATCAAATGCCGTTTGTCGATACGATGTGTATCAGTATATTCCGGACGAAATCGACAGAGTCCGGGCGGACTATCAGGCGGAGAAGCAGGGCGCAGAGGACAAGGACGCGAAGCGAGTCGGCAATCTGGGAGAGCTGGCCTTCGAGCAGTTCTGTCGCGAGTATCTGCCGGCGGAGATGTGGGAGTGGGAAAACGAGGACGCGATCCGCCGCTGTAATCCTGAAAGCTTCTCGGCCCACGATTTCGAGGTCTTCGGGTACGAGGTCGACGTGAAGACCTCCCGGGACGTGGCTGCGTTCCTGCCGAAGTCGCTGATCGAGAACGATTCGGAGGACGACATCATCGTCATGGCGTGGCACCGGGACAACGAGGATTCGCTGATTCTGCTCGGCTGGGAGCACGTCCAGACGCTGCAGTCGAAGGTCCAGACGCAGGCGGAGTTTTCGGGGAACGAGCCGGAGAAGTTGAAACACCTGGCATCGAGGCCGATGAACGATCTGCAGGACCTCGGGCCGAACATGGCGAACATGAACCAGAAGCCCGAGAACCCCTTCGAGCCGGGTGACCGGGTGGAGAAGAAGGGCGAGGCGGACCCGTCCGTCGGAGTCGTCGTCGAGGTGCTGCCGCCGGAGACGCAGATCGAACTGTACGGGCAGGAGTTGGATGGCGAAGGGGTTCGGGTTGCGTTCCCGAGTTCGCTGGACGAGGGTCCCGCGGATTGGCGGGAGTTCGACCGGGCGCTGCTGTCTTCCTACTGTGACGATCAAGACATCAGCCTCTACACCTACAAGCACGACAACCTGAAATTCGCCGAAAATCCGTTTACTGTAGGAGATTACGTGATCAAGCCGTCGTATAGCGACCCCGACGTTGGGGTCGCCGTCGAGGTTGGAGAAGAGGTAACCGTCACGTTCGAGCGCCAACTCGGGGGCGAGGTCGAGCCAGCAAATCTCAAGGACCACTGCGACGAGAACGAGATATCGACGTACAGATTCGAACACTCCGTTCTCGAATTCGCCGATACATAGGGTTTCGAGTCAGATCGCCATTGCACGGCTTCCGCAAGGGAATATTCCGCTGTGCGGATCGCGGTTCTGCGCCAAGAATGAGTTGGTCCCAATTGGCGATTGAACTACGCGAATTTAAATACGGAATGGGGTCGGAGAGGATTTTCACCCGATGCGAGACGGTCGCTCACTCCGTTCGCGCTGCGACTCGCGTGGTTCAAATCCCACCGAGACATCCGTCGCGCCTCACGGTTGGCGAGCACACGAGGTGCTCGCCGAGTAGTTCGGCGCAGAAGTATGGGGTCGGAGGGACGTTTCACCCCCGACGCTCCCGCCCTCACGGGTTCGGGCGGTCGCGGGGTGCGTTCGCGCGCGGCGGACACTGCCACGCGCTCACCCTCCAACCCCATCGCGCCCACTTCGTGTGGCGCGTGAGGTCATCGGCCCGCCATCTCCGGACGGGAGATCGCGCCTCAGGCCACCAGCGGAGTCTGAGCGGTGGAAACAGCACATGGACTTCAATCCAAATCCTGACCGCGATCCTTCAGAGGTCGTACAGCTACGGAAAGCCCGACGTGACTTCTTGAACCACAAAAAGGAAACCCAGAAAGAATCGACCGCTCGCGCGTACAAATATCCCACTAAGAGTTTTATCGAGTTCTGCGAGAATCATGGCATTGAGGTTCCGGGTGACGTAAACGGCTACGTCATCGAGAACTGGAAGCAGAAACGGCAAGACGAAGTCAAACCAATCACTGTCCACAACAACGTCAAACATCTTCGGGTGTTCATCAAGTGGCTGGAAGGCGCTGATCTCGTTGAGTACGGGACCTACGACAAAATCGAGGTTCCGGCTGTACCCGGTGACGGGAAGGTCAGCGATGAAGTCCTTCGAGCCGGGGAAGCCGAAAGTGTCCTTGCCTATCTGAACACCTATCATTACGCCAGTCTGTATCACGCGCTCTTTCAGACGATGTGGTACACCGGCTGTCGAATCAGCGGCGCCATGTCCCTTGATCTCGATGATTTTGAGCCCCAAGAACACGGAGATAACGTACTCCGGTTCAAGAACCGTGAAGCAGAGGGGACGCCACTGAAGAATGGGAACAAGAGCCAGCGGGCGATCACTATCCGCGACCCGTTAGCCGAAACGCTCAAAGACTACATCTCTATGCGGCGGGAAGGCGCGACCGACGAGAACGGACGAGAACCATTATTCACCGTCCCAAGTGGTCGTCTCTATCGACAGCGCGCCTACAAGAACATTGTCGCAATTTCTCGGCCATGCGTTCACGGCGGGAACTGCCCGCATAGCCGGGTAATTGACGACTGTGAGGCGGCACAAAACAAGGAACAGTCACCGTCTTGCCCTTCCTCCGTGTCGCTGCATCCAGTTCGGAGAGGATCCATCACGAACCATATCAACGAAGGCTGGCCCAAGGAAAAACTGTCCGAGCGGGTAGATGTGTCAGTGGAAGTCCTCGACAAACACTACGACGCCCGTACAGAGGAGAAGGCGAGAAAGAATCGACGACAGTATTTAGAATAGGAATCAAATCATCTCGTAGTTCTATCGTACCAATCATCCATTAATTCCCTTCGGGGGCCGCAGATTAGGAGATAATTCACATCGTATTCTACTGTGTTTCTCTCCTCATTTGTTTTCGACAGCGGCCACATTAGTCCTTGATACGGGTATGTTTCGCCATGTTTCGCCGCACGCACAGATTGGATGATGTGGCTTCGTAGACCCCAATTATCGACAGAAGTGTCGCCACGGAACTTGATATTGTTTCGTTCACCAGATACTTCGATATAGGTCTGCCCGGCTCTGTTGAAATCCTATTCTTCAAACATATTCTCACCTGAAACAGCCGGTTGGTGGGAACTGCGAACTTAGCACGAATCAATTTCGTTGTCCTCGATAATCTCTTGGGACAAAACGGGTGACTGCTGAAGGAGTTGTCTGGCTTCTGCACTCGTATCAGGAATGGCTGTCTGGGTCATCTGAGGGGGGTGTTCCGGGGTGAATTCTTTCTGTGTTGTTCCGGTACTGGCCGCGATAGCAAAGGCTCGATACTGAAGTGCAACGCTCCACTGGGCCTCGCAAGCTAAGCGTTCGGCATTGAAGTTCGCAACCCCGGGTCTGGGAAGTTTGATGACAATCACGCGAAAGTCCGTCCCATTGGGACCGCGATAATCGCCACGGATGTGAGATTCCGCAGTCAGTGGTGCGGGAACGACATCCCCGGTATCGAGAAGCGTCCAGTCATCCCCTTCTTCGGGAAGAACTTCTCTGACAGACAGTTCCGGTGTTTGCGTCGCCTTCT
Organism: Halosimplex rubrum; assembly: GCF_013415885.1. Classification (NCBI taxonomy): domain Archaea; kingdom Methanobacteriati; phylum Methanobacteriota; class Halobacteria; order Halobacteriales; family Haloarculaceae; genus Halosimplex; species Halosimplex rubrum. The sequence continues at coordinate 3,019,396 of NZ_CP058910.1, read as the reverse complement.
CGGTGGTAGAACTAATTTTGGGAGGAGAGCGATTTCTGGTTGTGGTTTCGTTCGGTTGCGACCTCGTTGGACGTTCTGGGCTACTTTCCTCGAAAGAACACCCAGATAGCGCAACAAGGCTCGCAAGGCCGGTAAGAACCGTCCTTCTCCGGCATTGATACATGATCCTCGTATATGGCATATTCGATAAAGGTCTTGTGTCATTTCACTCGCTATGATGAGCGCTCCCCTCATCACCTGTACTGAGCGATTGAGGGAGCGAAACCATCAATTACTGAGGATTTCAACAGAGCCAACTCACCCAATTTTCCTCGGACAGATCCTGAAACGCTCGATCCCTGCTCAATTGTGACCTGATTCACATCGCCATATAATTCTGAATAGACTTGCTCTACAGTACCCTTTGAAGCATACATCACGTGCTGGTGTCGAGTCATATTTCCTAAGATTATCTGGATACTGTGAATACATTAGTGGATTCCCCCGAATCGGAGAGGGCCATGCTCATCCACGACAATTACTTACATGGAGCGTCCAAATCTCCGTCACCGCAACACGACGCGCTGGTCGAAATGAGAGCGTTCAAATCAAACGATGGAATCTCCAGTCTGATATATAAGGGACGAGGAGCCGATGGACTGCAGTCTGGCGATTATCGAACGTGGACGAGGGAATATGGGGTCGGAGGGATTTGAACCCCCGATCGACTGATATCTCCGGTAGCGCCTCGGAACCCCAGAGGGTCATCACAGGGTCAGTGATCAGCCGACCCGTTCAGTATATCAGCTGGAGTGTCGTCCCGGGCGCCGTTGCCTCTGGAGTCAGTCGCCATGCCGGACTTGGCCACGACCCCGCCTGCATCACCGGATAAGCCCAATCGCACTAAAGGGGTTTCGGTCTCTGCCGATGGCGGTGTTCAGATAAGGATGAAGAGTGAGGCGGTACGTTTTCAAAGTGATCTATGCCCGAAAACGACCGCCTCGGTGGATGTTTGGACGAGATTGACTTAGCGTTTGTTGAACGCGAGGCGACACCGAAGCTGCTGATGAAGCTCAGTATTCAGCTGCATCTTGCTGGACTTTCGCTTTCGAATACTGTTTCGTTTCTAGAGGTATTCGGTGTCAATCGTGCTCGTTCGACCGTTCACAACTGGGTTCACAAGGCCGATCTACAGCCGGAGGCTGGTCGGTCACCGGATCACGTTGCGGTTGACGAAACCGTGATCCGGATCGACGGCGAGCAGTACTGGCTGTACGCCGCCGTCGATCCCGATTCGAACGAATTACTCCACACGAAGCTTGAACCGACGAGAACGAACGCTCTCGCCGAGATGTTCTTCGGTGAACTCCGCGAGAAACACGATGTCGACGATGCCGTGTTTCTCGTCGACGGCGCCACTCCGCTGAAAGAAGCCTGCGACCGACACGGCCTCGATTTCAGATACGAACGCCATGGAAATCGCAACAGCGTCGAACGTGTCTTTCGCGAGGTAAAACGCCGAACTAATTCGTTCTCAAACTGTTTCAGTCATGTCGATCCAGCAACCGCCGATGACTGGCTTAGCTCTTTCGCGTTCGCATGGAATCGGCTTATCTGAACACTGCCCTGCCGATCGACTGGCCGATCAGTCGTCGTCTTCGACCTCGGACCAGTCGCACTCCTGGCACTTGTAGCCGGTGACGAAGGAGGTGACGCCCGGCATGTAGCCGACTTGCAGTACGTTCTCGCCGCAGTCGGGACAGTCCCGGTCGGCGTCTTCGATGGGTTCGGCATCCATGACCGACTCGCCCTCGATCAGCTCGGCAAGGCGCTTGGGCGTGACCATCCGCCCCTGCACGACGCGGTTGTCTGCCATACCCGTACGTCGTCGCGCCCGTCCGTAAGCCCTTCCACTCGTGGCTAGCAGTCGTGGTTGGGCTGTGTGCGACTACATCGAGCATCGATACAGCGACCGCAAACAGCGTGACCACGAGCTCAACAGCGGTGCGGTCGGAATCGAAGATAGTTACCCTCACGACTCATAGCCAGGGTGCGCGTTCGTCGTCGCTGGTGACGTAGTCGGAGACGCGGCCGGGCACGGACTCCTCGTCGTCCTCGGCCGCTTCCTCGGAGCCATCTTCGGGGTCGCCGCCGTCGGCGACCGCGGCGTCGTCGGACGCGTCGCCGGGAACGCCGTCGTAGTCGCGGTCGCCTCCCGGGTCGAAGGCGAACAGCGCGGTGACGCCGAGCACGGCGAGCGCGATGGGCGCGTCGCCCGGCACCAATCCGAAGATCGACAGCGGGAGGACGCCGAGCGCGACCGCACTACCGAAGCGGAAGCGGTCGATGTCGACGACGGCGCGGAGCCACGGACCCGAGAGGGCCACGAAGAGGGCGAAGCCGACGCCGACGCCGGCCGCGGCGACCGCCCGGCCGATGAGTTCGGGGTCGGTCGTCACCGACAGCGAGACGCCGCTCGGGTCGAAACTCGCGACGAGGCCGAGCGCGATGACGACGGCGGGCCGGGGGAGGTACTCGCCGATGCGTGCGCTGGCGGTCTTGGCGGCGACGGTCAGGATGACGAGGCCGGCGAACCGCGAGAACACCGGCATGTTCAGCATGTCGCGGATGGTCGGCGCCAGCGCGGCCTCGACGGCGGCGACCGGTATCAGGACCGCGCCGACGGCGAGGATGGCCGTCGCGACCTCGCGGCGGGAGCCGTCCATCTCGGCGAGGACGACGGCGACGGTGGCGCTGCCGCCGAAGATTAGCAGGCCGACTTCGAGGATGCCGATGGGGTCGCCGAGCGCGCCCGCGAGGACGAGGGCGGGGAAGATGCCGTCGACCAGCGGGAGACACATGATGGTCGCGAGGAGTTTCGTCGCGCCGCCGACGCGCCGCTCGACGGTGAGTGCGACCGGGTGCTGGGAGCTACTCATCGGTCAGGCGTGGCCGTCTCCCGTGGCCAGTGGGGGGTCCGACCTGCGATGCGCGCACGGGCGACCGGCGACGGACTGCCAGTTCGCGCCGACGGTCCAGGTCGGGTGCTCCGCGAAGTCCCGTTTGAAGAAGCCGGCAGAAGGTGTGAACGCGACGCTCGACGCGTCGCGTGCGGTCTTCTGACCGATGCCAGCGGTGGCGGGACTGGCGGAGTCCATATCTATCATTATTTTCCAATCGAGTATAAGAATTGCGTGAGAGACGGCCACATGCAGTGTGGCACCCGTGGCTCGGCGGTCGAGACGGAGGGATTCCGCGACGAACAGACGGACTCGGACGGCGGCGCGGTCGAACCGTCCGACCACCGGCCCGAATTGCTTGACCGGTGAGTCGAACAATCGTTCCGATCGGCGGATCGCCGGACGCGGGCGGTCCGGTGTCTCGGGAACGGCTGGCACGGAGCGGGCGTCTCGCAACGTTTTTGGGCCGGCGGGGGCGACGGTTTACATGGCGAACGATCCCGAACCTTTCTCGGAGAAACTCCGCGTACCGGAGGCGCTGACGTTCGACGACGTGCTCCTGCGGCCCAAGGAGAGCCGCGTCGAACCGGACGACGCCGACACGACGACGCGCGTCTCGAAGAACGTCCAGTTGCAGGTGCCGGTTCTCTCGGCGGCGATGGACACCGTCACCGAGAGCGACATGGCGATCGCGATGGCCCGGGAGGGCGGCCTGGGCGTCATGCACCGCAACATGGACGTCGACGAGATGGTCGCGGCGATCGAGCGCGTCAAGCGCGCCGACGAGCTCATCATCCGCGACGTGGTGACCGCCTCGCCCGACCAGACGGTCCGCGAGGTCGACGAGATGATGGCCCGCGCTGGCGTCTCCGGCGCGCCCGTCGTCAGCGACGACGACGAGGTGCTGGGGATCATCTCCGGCACGGACATCCGCCCGTACCTGGAGGTCGGCGAGTCCGACGAGGTGCGCGAGGCGATGACCGACGAGGTCATCACCGCGCCCGAGGACGTGACCCCCCGCGAGGCGCTCGAACTCATGTACGAGCACAAGATCGAGCGCGTCCCGATCGTCGACGACGACGACGGACTCATCGGCCTCATCACGATGCAGGGCATCCTCCAGCGCCGCGAGTACGACTCGGCGGCGCGCGACGACGACGGCGCCCTCCGGGCGGGGGTCGCTGTCGGTCCCTTCGAAGCCGAGCGCGCCCAGGCGGCCGACGAGGCCGGCGCGGACGTGCTGTTCATCGACTGCGCGCACGCGCACAACCTGAACGTCATCGAGAGCGCCCGCGAGATCACCGAGGAGGTCGACGCCGACGTGGTCGTCGGCAACGTCGGCACCAGAGAAGCGGCCGAGGCCGTCGTCGACTTCGCCGACGGCATCAAGGTCGGCATCGGGCCGGGCTCGATCTGTACGACCCGCGTCGTCACGGGCGCCGGAATGCCCCAGATCACCGCCGTCGCGCAGGTCGCCGACGTGGCCGACCGTGAGAACGTGCCGGTCATCGCCGACGGGGGCATCCGCTACTCCGGCGACGCCATCAAGGCCATCGCCGCGGGCGCGGACGCGGTCATGCTGGGCTCCTATTTCGCCGGCACCGACGAGGCGCCGGGCCGCGTCGTCACGATGAACGGCAAGAAGTACAAGCAGTACCGCGGCATGGGAAGCGTCGGCGCGATGCAGTCCGGCGGCGGCGACCGCTACCTCAAGGACGTCGACGAGGACGAGGAAGAGGAGATGGTCCCCGAGGGCGTCGAGGCGGCGACGCCGTACAAGGGTTCGGTCGCCAGCGAACTCCACCAGCTCGTCGGCGGCATGCGCTCGGGCATGGGCTACGTCGGCGCCGAGACCGTCCCCGAGTTCAGGCAGCGCGCCGAGTTCGTCAAGGTCTCTCAGGCCGGCCAGCAGGAGGGCCACCCCCACGACGTGGTCATCACCGACGAGGCGCCCAACTACAGCCCCGACGACGCCTGATTTCGCTCCCCCGCGACCGTAATTCTCAGGGCCGTCGGGACCCCTCGTTCGGACATGAGCGTCGACGTTCGCGTCGCGGCGGGTGAAGCCGACCGCGAGATCGCCCTCGCCGTTCGGCGCGAGGTCTTCATCGAGGAACAGGGCGTCCCCGAAGACATCGAGATGGACGGCAGAGACGACGAGGCGGTCCACTTCGTCGCCGTCGACGACGAACCGGTCGGCGCGGCGCGACTCCGGGAGGTCGAGTCGGGCGTCGGCAAAGTCGAGCGAGTCGCCGTGGTCGCCGACCGCCGCGGCGAGGGTGTCGGGCGCGATCTGGTGGCGCGGCTGGAGACCGCGGCCGCCGACCGCGGGATCGACCGACTGGTGATGCACGCCCAGACGCGCGTCGAAGCGTTCTACGAGCGACTCGGCTACGAACGGACCAGCGACGTGTTCGAGGAGGCGGGCATCGACCACGTCGAGATGGAGAAAGAGATCTGAGAGCGACGGGAGACGGACTTACCCCTCAGGTTCCGCGGAGCCGGGCGCCGCCGTCGCGCGCGTCGCGGTGGCTTTGAACGAGGCGACCACCTCGGCGCCGGGTTCCAGCCCGAGCGCGTCGAGACTCGTCTCGGTGATCCGAACCGCGAGCGGGTCGCTCGCGCCCACGTCGATGCGGACGAGCGCGGTCCCGTCGCCGCGGTCGACGTCGACGACCGCGCCGCGGAACCGGTTTCGAGCGCTCGTCTCGCCGCCCTCGGGAGCACTGTCGGGGTCGTGCAGCGTCACCGCGTCCGAGCGGAAGGCCACCCGTACGTCGTCGACATCGGTCAGCGCGAGCGCGCGGACGGTCCCGGCGTCGGTCTCCACGGTCGCGAGGTCGCCGTCCCGACCCGTCACGCGGCCGTCGAGGACGAGGCGCTCGGTGGCCGCCGTTCCCGATAGCGCCGCTCGCAGGCGGTCGAACTCGGCGAGGAGTTCGCGGCCTTCGTCGGTCAGTCGGCTGCCGCCGCCCTCCGTCCCGCCGCGGCGGCGTTCGACGAGCGGCCCCGCTGCGTCCTCCAGGTCGCCGATTCGGGCGTGCGCCCGCGAGTACGACCGACCGAGCGCCGTCGCCGCGGCGTTGAGCGACCCTTCGGCAGCCACCGCGCGCAACAGCGCGGCGTCCCGCTCGTCGAAGGCTTCCTCGCCGACTCGCAAGTGGGCCTCGAACCCCGCGTCCATACCACCCGAGTCGACCCCGTCGACCAAAATCGTTATGTCTCGACCGGCATAACGTCGATATGTCTATGCCGACACAACGGTCGGGCGACGCCCGAGGGGGCGGGACGAGCCGCCGCGGGTTCCTCGCGGCGCTCGGTTCGGTGGGAACCGTATCCGCCCTGAGTGGCTGCGTCGGGAACGTCGGGAGCGTCGCGGACGCGGGCGACGGCGGGACCGCACGTAACCCCGTCTCCGTCCTCGCGGCGGGGAGCCTCCAGCTCGCGTTCTCCGAGGGGCTCCGCGCGGCGGTCGACGGGCCGGTGCAGGTGGAAGCGCACGGGTCGGTGACGGCCGCGCGGCTCGTCGCCGAGGGCAAGCGCGACCCCGATATCGTCGCGCTGGCCGACACGGCGCTGTTCGACCGGGTGCTCCCGGCCGACTGGCACGCCGAGTTCGCGACGAACGCGCTCGTGGTCGCGTACGACGATGTCAGCGAGACGGGCCGACGCGTCGGCGCGGCGGACCGCTGGTTCGACCCGCTGCTCGCGGACGACGCGACGCTCGGCCGGACCGACCCGGATCTCGACCCGCTGGGCTACCGGACACTGTTCGCGCTTGACCTCGCGAGCGAGCACTACGACCGACCGGGGCTGCGCGAGGCGCTCACCGACCCCCGGGGAGTCTATCCCGAAACCGCCTTGCTCTCGCGGTTCGAGACCGGGGATCTGGACGCCGCGGTCGTCTACCGGAGCATGGCCGAGGACCGGGGCTACGACTACGTCGACCTCCCCGCCGAGATCGACCTGAGCGACCCCGCTCGGGCGGCGGCGTACGACGGGGTGAGCTACGATCTCCCGAGCGGTGAGGCCGTCCGCGGAGCACCCATCGCCTACGGCGCCCGCGCCAGGAGCGGCAACGAACCGGTCGCCGAGGCCTTCGAGACGCTCGTCGGCGGCGAGTACCTGCGTGACCACGGCGTCGTCGTCCCCGACGAGTTCCCCGAGTACAGTGGTGATGTCCCGCGTGGCCACCGCCCGTGAGTCCTCGCCGTGGGGGACGGCCGCGCCCCTGCTCGGCGGTCTGTTGCTCGTCCTCTACGCCGCCCCGGTCGCGTGGCTGCTGGTCGCGCAACCGCCGGGGGCGGTCCTCGCAGCGCTCGACGCGCCGTTCGTCGTCGGCGCCGCGCGGAACACGCTGGTCTCGGCGACGGTCAGCACCGCGCTGGCGACGCTGTTCGGCGTGCCGCTGGCCTACTGGCTCGCCAGCACGCGATTCCGCGGGCGGACGCTCGTCACCGCCGTCGTCGCCTTTCCGCTCGTCCTTCCGCCCGTCGTCAGCGGAATGGTCCTGGTCGGCGCGGTCGGGAGCGAGGGGCTCGGCGGACTGCTCGGGGTCCGGATCACCGGGACCCTCGCCGGCGTCGTCCTCGCCCAGACGTTCGTCGCCTCGCCGTTCGTCGTCCTCACCGCCAGGAGCGCCTTCGGGCGGGTCGACGCCCACACCGAGGAGGCCGCCCGGACGCTCGGCGCGACGGAGTGGCGGACCTTCCGGCGAGTGACCCTGCCGCTGGCCTGGCGGGGGATCCTCGCGGGGGTCACGCTGGCGTTCGCCCGCGCCGCCGGCGAGTTCGGGGCGACGCTCATGCTGGCGTACTACCCCCGAACTCTCCCGGTCCAGATCTGGGCGACCTTCCAGGGTCGCGGCCTCGACGCCGCCTTCCCGGTCGCCGTCGTCCTCCTCGCCCTCGCCTCGGGCGCGCTGGTCTGCATCGACCTGCTCGGCGAGTCGTCGCTCGTTCTCCCGAGCGAGTGAGCGCTCGGAGCGGCCGACCACGGCCGGGCGGAGACGCGCCCTTTTTCACCGGGGGAAGCCTCTCGTCGGCCATGAGCGACCGCGAGGCATTCCTGGCCGGCGACCGGCCCGAAGACGTGTTCATGTACTTCGCAGACGACGCCGTCTCGGGAGTCGACGCCCTGGCGGGCCACGGCGAGCGCGTCGACGACGGGGTCGTCCTCGTCGTCGAGGGCGACAGCGGCCGCAGCGCCTTCCAGCGCGCGACCGACACGGACCCGATGGCCTTCGCCAAGCAGGCCATGCCGAACGAGGGGACCGTCGACGCCGACGCGACCGGCGGCGTCTGCCCCGATATCGACGACACTGAGGGACCGCACGACGCCCGGTTCGTCTTCGCCTTCGCCGAGGAACAGAACGAGGAGGTCGACGGGATCTACAACGAGGGCGACGTGATCCACGCCTACGTCCAGTGTACCTGCGGCACCGCCTACTCCGAGAAGTGGCTCGCCGGCGAGAAGTGAGCGCTGCCGTCCGACGATGACCGCCCCGGGCTACGGCCGCGACGCGTCGCTCTCGGCGGACGAACTGGCCGCGGCCGTCGCGGCCGTCCGGCCCGACTGGCGACTCGTCGACGCCGAGCCGATGCCCGACGGCAGCGACATCGTCTACGGCGTCACGGTACGCGAGGGCGACGGCGAGCCCCGCGAGGCCGTCCTCAAGTGCTTTCGCCCCGGGAAGTCGCCGACGCACACGCCCGAGCGGTTCCTCGTCGAGGTCGACCTGCTGGGCATCGTCGGCCGCGAGACCGACCTGCCGGTGCCCGAACGCTACGGCGTCCGCGAGTCCCACGAGTCGGCGCCGGCGCCCGCGTTCCTGATGGAGCACCTGCCCGGCGACTCCCCACCGCCGGTCACCGACCCGACGCCCGACGACTCCGGCGAGGGGCGCGCCGCCGACCGCCTGCTCCGCGAGTCGGGTCGGCATCTCGCCCGCATCCACGACCTGCGCACGTTCGAGTCGTTCGGAGAACTCGTCGCGGACCCGGACCGCCGGACGACGGCCGACGGCGGATCCCCCGCCGCGAAACCGGTCGTCCGCGACGGCCACAACACCTGGACCGGCCGGGTCGGGACCCTGATAGCGTTCTCGCTCGACGGTCTCGCTGACACCAGGTTCGCCGACCTCGAATCCGACCTCCGGGAGTACGCCGACGAGCGGTTGGCGACGCTCGACTTCGCCGCCGAGGCCGCGCTCCTGCACGGCGACTACCGCCCGGGGAACCTGCTGGGCGACCCCGAAACCGGCCGGGTGACGGCCGTCCTCGACTGGGGCGCCGCCCAGGCCGGCGACCCGCGCTACGAACTCGCCTGGGTCGTCCGCGAGTTCTCCGCGCGAGCGCCGCTCGACTCGTCCGTCGGCGAGCGCGTCCGCGACGCCCTGTTCGACGCCTACGAGGGCGAACGCGGACGCTCCTTCGAACGCGGGAGCGGCGAGTTCGAGGAGCGACAACGCTTCTACCGCGCCGTGACGTGGATAACCGAACTCCGGTGGTTCGACTACTGGTGGGGCGGTGCCGACGAGTCGGTCCGCGAGAAACGAGCGACGCGACTCCGTGAGAACGTCGAAGAGCTGTAAGCGGTCAGCGCTCGGTGTCGACGCCTTCCGCTTCCTCCTCGGGCGGGAGCGCGCGGAACGCGTCGAGGATGGCCTGCTTCGCGACCGCACCTCGGGTCGTCCAGTGGTGGGCGTAGTCGAGCATGTCGTCGTAGATGTGCGGTTTGCAGCCCGCGGCGCGGGGGTGGCCGCCGCCGTTGACCTGCTCGGCGACTTCGTGGGCGCGCTCGAACCCCTCGGAGCCGCGGATCGAGGCGCTGCCGGCCGGCTTGACGATGACCGACGCGTCGGCGCCCTCCCGGCGCATCGCTTCGGCGACCTCGTTTTGCGAACAGCGGCCGTAGGTGACGCCGACGGTCCACTCGCCGACTTCGCGGAGTTCGCCCCGCTCGACGGCCTTCTCGATGAGCGCCTCCTTCTCGATCCGCTCCTCCGCGAGGAACTCCTCGACGGCCTCGGGGAAGTCGACGCCGTAGCGGCGGATCACGCGGACGTACTCCTCGGGGTCGGCCCACATCGCGTAGTCCGCGAGGTCGTCGCTGCGCTCGTCTTCCTTGATCCACAGGTCGTGGTCGCGCGTGACCCGCGCGAGCGCCTCGAACTGCTCGGGGAAGCCGTAGTCGAGTTGCGCGAGCGCCACGTCGGTCGTACAGACCTCGTCGGAGTCGCCGACGGTCAACTCGACCCCCGCGGCCTCGACGGCGGCGGCGATCCCGTCATCCCACTGGTGGTGGTCGAACCAGCGGACCGTCGTCCGCTCGGCGAGCGCCTCGATGCCCTCGATGTCGCCCTCGCCGTCCGGACAGAGGTCGCAGACGAAGACGACCGCGTCGTCGGGTGCGTACTCGACGGCCCACTCGATGCTCTGGCGGAGTTCGTGCGGGCCCGAGGGGACCAGGGCGGCGTCGTCGCCGTGGACCTCGCGGATCAGCGCGACACAGCCGAGGCCGTCGGCGTCGGTGTCGGCTATCACGACCGTCTCGGCGCCCGACAGCGCCTCGACCGCCTCGCTCTCCTTTTTCGTCTCACGCAGCGAATCCGGGTAGAAAAATCCCTCGCCCGGCAGGACCGACTTCCGCTCGAGCGGGAGCCGGTCGCCGTCGATGATCCAGTCGTCCATACGCCCGAGAGCGCCCGCGAGGGTATCAAGTCCCCGGTTGCGAGGGGCGAGTCCGGAGCGCGATGCCGAGACGCGACCGCCGGAGCGCGATGCCGAGACGCGACCGCCGGAGCGCGACAGCTCAGGCGTCGGCCGCCGCGACCTCCGCGTCGTCGAGCTGGCGGACGGTGAGGACGGGGCGGTCACACCGGCGGACGACGGCCTCGGCGACGCTGCCGAGGACGAACCCGTGGTCGCCGTGGCGGCCGCGGGTGCCCAGCGTGACCACGTCGGCGTCGACCTCCTCGACGTACTGGGTGATCTCGGCGCCCGGGCGGCCGTTGCGGACGGCCGTCTCGACGGAGCCGTCGGTGCGGTCGCGCACGTCGTCGAGGGCCTCGTCGGCCGCCGCTTCCAGCGCGTCGACGAGTTCCTTCCGCAGTTCGTCCGGCGACGCCGCTACGTCCCCCCTGTCGACCACGTACAGCGCGTGGACCTCGGCCGCGAACTTCTCGGCGACGTCCAGCGCCACGTCGACGGCGCGCGAGGCGCTGTCCGAGCCGTCGGTCGCGATGACCACCGTGTCGAACATGGTCGAGTGATCCCCCGCCAGGGGTATAAACCACGCCATCGCCGACGCGACGACACCCCCGCCGGGTCGTCGGCCGCCACGGCGGGCCCCGGCGACCGCGGCGTACGGCCCGGACGGTCGAACCTCGGTGACTTTTTGCCCTCGCCCGACCGAGCGGTAGTCAATGAGTCTGGACATCGAGCAGGTCCTCGTGCCGGTCGACGCCACGGACCAGGCCGAGCAGGCGGTCCGGTACGGCCTCGCGATCGCCGACGAGTACGACGCGGCCGTCCACGTCCTGCACGTGATCGACGAGCCCGTCAAGCGGGGGATCGAGACCGGCGACGTCGACGCCGAGGCCGTCGCCGACGAGCAGGTGTCGTTCGCCGACGACGCCGACGAGTTCGCCGACGACGTGCCGGTCACCCACTCGACGGTCGTCGGCTTCTCGCGCTCGCGGCTGCGCCAACACCCCGGCAGCGCCATCCTCGACGTGGCCGAGGAACTCCCCGCGGACTTCGTCGTCATCCCGCGCGAACGCGGGACGGAACCCGACGAGACGCTCGGCAAGTCCGCACAGTACGTCGTCGAATACGCCAGCCAGCCCGTCCTCTCCGTGTAGAAATCGGGTCTCCGGATGCGACCGCCGCGGCCGCCCGGTCGGGCCGGCCGGGTAGACGGCCCGGTCAGCCCAGCCGGATCGCCATCTCCAGCTCGAAGCTCTCGGCGTTGCTCGTCTCGAAGCCGAGTTTCTTGTACAGCGCGATGGCCGGCTCGTTCCAGCGCTCGACGGTGAGCCACACCTTCTCGACGCCCGCGGCCCGACCGCTCCCCAGCAGCGCTTCGAGCAGTTCCGTACCGATCCCGGCGCTCTGGTAGTCGTGGAGGACGAACACGGCGAGTTCGTAGGCGGCCTCCCGGTCGGGGACGAGGATGGCGTGACCGACCGGCGATCCCTCGTGGACGGCGACGACGTTGACCGACCCTTCCGACAGCAGCGTGTCCAGCCACTCGCGGACGGCCTCCTCCTTGACCGGCGGGATACCCTGGGCGCGGTCGGCCGCGTCGAACGCGTCGTACATCGCGACCAGTCGGTCGAAGTCGTCGACGCCGCTCTCCTCGATGCGGATCGCCCGGTCCTCGCCGTCGGTGAACTCGACCGGCGGCTCCGGGAACGAGCCGGCCGTCGCGTCGGGGTACGTGCGTCCGGTCATCGAACGAGAGTCACCGTCGTGTCGGCGTTCAGCAGCACGAACTCGGCGACCTCGCCGAGTTCGATCTTTCCCATCGGGCTGCGCTGGCCGCCCCCGATGACGATACGGTCGAACTCCTCGCGCTCGGCGAACTGCGAGAGCTGGCTCCCGGGGTGGCCCGGGAGCTGGGTCACCCCGGCCTCGACGCCCGCCTCGTCGATCCGGTCGCGGATCTCCGACTCCACGTCGTCGGGGTCGTGGTCGTCCGACGTGTCGAGGACCGCCACCGTCAGCTCGTCGCCCGCGTCGCGGGCCCGAACCAGTGTCTCCTCCAGCGCGTCGAATCCGTCCGGACTCCCGCCCATGCCCAGGAGGACCTTCATACCCGACGGTGCCACGCCCGGACGCAAAAAGCTTCCCGCCTGCACCCGCCCGGGAACCCCGCTGGGCCGACCGGTGTCGCCCCCGCGTTGCGTCCTCGCGACCCGCCGGTCGCGACCGCGGCGACTCAGTCGTCGTCGCTCGCCTCGACCTCGGCGTCGGCGTCGACCTGCGACCGCCGGCGCGCGGCCCGCTCGACGAACTCCTCGGGGAGTTCGTCGATCTCCCCGGCCTGGACCGCCCACAGCTTCGCGTAGAGGCCGTCCTCCTCCAGCAGGGCCTCGTGTGACCCGCGTTCGACGATCGCGCCGTCCTCCAGCACGACGATCTTGTCCGCGTCCTTGATCGTCGACAGGCGGTGGGCGATGGCGAAGGTCGTCCGGTCGGCGGTCAGCTTGTCCAGCGAGCGCTGGATGAGCATCTCCGTCTCCGTGTCCACGTCCGAGGTCGCCTCGTCCAGCACGAGGATGTCCGGGTCCTTGAGGATCGCCCGCGCGAGGGCGATCCGCTGGCGCTGCCCGCCGGAGAGTTTGACCCCCCGTTCACCGACCTTCGTGTCGTAGCCGTCGGGGAGATTCTGGATGAACTGGTGGGCCTCGGCCATCTTCGCCGCCTCGACGATGTCCGCGCGGTCGGCGTCGAAGGTGCCGTACTCGATGTTCTCCTGGACCGTCCCGTAGAAGAGGAACGTCTCCTGGCTCACGTAGCCCAGCGCCTGGCGCAGGCTCGGGATGGTCGCCTCCCGCAGGTCGGTGTCGTCGATGCGGATGGCGCCCTCGTCCACGTCGTACATCCGCAGCAGGAGCTTCATCACCGTCGACTTGCCAGCCCCCGTCGGACCGACGAGCGCGACCGTCTCGCCGCCCTCGACGTCGAAGGTGACGTCCTCCACGATGGTCTCGGCCTCGGGGCCGTCCCCGTATCCGAAGCTCACGTCGTCGAACTCGACGCCCCCCTCCTCGACCGCGAGCGGTTCCGCGTCGGGGTCCTCGACGATGCGACTCGGCGTGTCCATCAGCCCGAAGATGCGCTCGCTGGAGGCGTGAGCGCGCTGGTACATGTTGATTATCTGTCCGAACTGCGCCATCGGCCAGATGAACCGCTGGGTGTAGAGGATGAAGGCGACGAACGCGCCGGAACTCAGTTCACCCGACAGCGGCCCGAGCGGCTCGCCGACCACCCAGAACGCGCCGACGACGAACGTCAGCACGAACCCGAGCCCCGAGATGAGCCGCAACCCCGGGAAGAATTTTATCCGCGTGTCGATGGCGTCCCAGTTGGCGTCGAAGTAGTCCTCCGAGACGTCGTCGACGCGGTCGGACTCGAAGGTTTCGGTGTTGGCGGTCTTGATGACCTGGATGCCGCCGAGGTTGTTCTCCAGCCGGGAGTTGAGCTGGCCGACCGACGACCGCACGTCCGCGTACTTGGGCTGGATCACGTCGATGAACTTCTTCGTGAAGAAGGCGATGACCGGCACCGGAACCAGGGCGATCAGCGCCAGATGCCAGTTCATCGAGAACAGGATGACCGAGATCCCCAGCACCATGATCGACAGCCGGAAGAAGGAGTTCATCCCGTCGTTGAGAAAGCGCTCCAGCCGGTTCACGTCGTTCGAGAGGATGGACATCAGCTCGCCGGTCTGCTTGTCGGCGAAGAAGTCCATGTTCAGCCGCTGCATCTTGTCGTAGGTGTCCGTGCGCACGTCGTGCTGGATGTTCTGGGCGAAGGAGTTCCACCCCCAGTTGCGCGTCCAGTGAAAGCCCGCTCCGATCAGGAACGCGGCGGCGATGATGCCGACGGTCAGCCAGATCTGTCCGATCTGCGACTCCGGGAGCCACGACTGGGGAACCAGCCAGAGGCTGTACTGTTGCTCGCCGAAGATAGAGTCGATAGCGACTGCCAGCAGGAGCGGCGGGAGGAGATCGAGGATACGCGCGGCGACGCTGCTGACGAACCCGATCACGAACTGGAAGGCGTTCTCCCGTCCGTACTCGGCGAACAGCCGTCGCATCGGGTAGTCGACCCGGTCGCGTACGTCCTCGAAGACCTCCTCCTCGTCGAGGTCTACACTCATCGCATACGCTCAGGGGACGAGGTTCCTAAAGCGCGTCGAAGCCGTGAGAGACCTTCCCGTATCGGAACTCGCCCGTCCGTCGGGGCGACGCCCCTGCGGGTCACCCGCTCGCGTCGTGCGCCGCCTCGGGAATCGCGATCCGGTCGCCGACCGCGACGCCCGTCCGGTTGGTCCACCCGCGCGGGACCTCCAGCACCCACTTCCCGCGGCCGCGATACGCCCGCTCGTAGTCCCCCTCCGGGACGGCCGCGTGGTGGATCGTCGTGACGCGCTCGTCGGCCCCCACGAAGACGATATCCAGCGGGAACGCCATCTCGCGCATCACGTAGCCGTAGCTGCCGACTTCTTCGTGGACGAACAGCATCCCTTCGCCCCTCCCGAGTTCGGAGGTGTTGCTGAGACCGACGACCCGTTTGGGCCGCGTGTCGGCCACGAGGGCCTCCACCGTCGCGAGTTCCGTCCCGTTGCCGTCGTAGGCGGTGACCGTCACCCGGTCGTAGCTGTCGGCGTCCGGCGGGTTCAGCTGGTAGAGCAGTCCGGACTGGACCGCGTAGACGCCGCCCACGAGTAGGAGCAGACAGATTCCGAACCCCCAGACGATCCGACCGTCGACCATGGCCGGCGGAAGGGTCGCCGCCGGCGTAAGCCTGCGGGTTCGGTCCAGAGAGAAAGCGTTATTCCGACCCAGGGGGAAAATCCGAGCGAGGGTTCGTGGTCTAGTTGGTTATGACGCGGCCTTTACAAGGCCGAGATCGGTGGTTCAAATCCGCCCGAACCCATGTATTCTGCGACGAGCGGACGCGAGGAGCGAATACATCCGTGAGGGCGATTCGAACCCTCGAAGACGCGCGCAACGAAGTGAGCACGTCTTCCTCCGGTTCACAATCCGCCCGAACCCACTGTCCTGTCGCGAGCGACCTCGTGAGTGAGTGAACTGGCCGTAACGGCGTAAGAGATACAAGAGCTTGTACACACCGTATACATATGAGCACCATCAGAGTCAGCGACGACGTGAAAGAGCGTCTTCGTGACCTCAAACGCGAAGACGAGAGTTTCAATGACCTGCTCGACCGACTCAGTCGGAGCGAGAAGGATGTAGAGGAGATCGCGCGATCGCTGGGTGCGATCAACGACGGGAATCTCGGAGAGCGGATGGAGGAAGCCCACAACGAACTGAACGAGTCGCTCGAGCGGCGCACCGAGGAATGATCGTCCTCGACAGGGATGTTCTGGTCAAACTCACCGAATCGGAGGCTGATGTAGTCCAGCACCTACAGCAGTACAGCGCCGAAGAGTGGACGATCCCCTCGCTCGTCGCGTGGGAGTCGTACAAGGCTCAGTCGTCACGGTCGGAGATGCTCCGTATACAGAGCACGCTTCGAGAGAACTTCGATCGGATCCTCCAGTTCACCGATGATACGGCGCTGGAGGCTGCATACCTGGACGAGAAGCTACGATCGCAGGGCGTGTCTCTCGATGCCGTCGACCTACTGAACGTGGCGACGGCTCACGCCCAAGGTGGCACGTTCATCACCCACAACAAGCGAGATTTTGATAAGCCAGTGTTGCGCGACCTCGTCGACGTGGACGTAATCGATACCGAGTGAGCGGGTCTAGTGGTACGACTCGCAATCGCAGGGTAGTGAGAGATGTGGACGCCGACAGACGCGCCTGTGGTCGACGTGTCAACGCGGACGCTCAGGCGATGGACCGCGAAGGCTACCGACGAGCTGCTCGACGAGACCGACGAGCCGGGCTGGGAGTACGTCGGCTTTCACGATCTCCGGCGGACGTGGGCGACGAGTCTCCGGAGCGAGGACGTGGATGCGATGGTCGTCTGCGACTGGGGCGGCTGGGACGACCTACAGACGTTCCTCGACCACTACAGAGGGACGCACACGCCCGAGGCGCAGCGGCGGGAGCGCGAAAAGGTTGAGTGGCTCTGAGTTAGTTGTCCTCGCCGTAAATCTCGATGCGGACCTCACGCGGGTCCTCCTCTCCCCAGTCTCCCGCGTCACCGAGATCGGTGTTGTCGACGACGAGATTGTACTCTCCAGGGTCGAGGGTCGCCGTGCGTGTCGCGTCGTGAGTGACCCCTTCGGCCGACCCGCCCGGAAACACCTCCGGTTTGTGGTCACTCTCGTCGTCGATATAGTCGATGTACTGATTGAATTCGCTCCGCGACATCAGGAACACGTCGAAGTCACGTTCATCCGTTAGCTCGTTCGTGACGGTCCAGTTCAGGGTGAACTGATTCACCGACTCGAAGGGAACCTGATAGTAGCCCGGACCGGGTACCTCGTGGGTCTCGTCGTACGTGAAACTCTCAGGAACCGGCGTGCTGGTCGGCGTCGGTTCCGGCGTGTCGGTCGGCGTGGGCGTTGGTTCCGGCGTGTCGGTCGGCGTGTCCGTCGGTGTCTCTGTAGGTGTCTCGGTCGGTGTCGGCGTATCGTCCGACCCATCGGAACCACCAGATCCACCTTGTAGGTCGGATTTCTCTTGTACGTCCGGGTCATTCGGTGCGTAGTCTTCGGAGTCGATCACGCCGTCACCGTCGGAGTCTTGAATGTCGTCGCCACCGTCGCTGTTGTCGCCAGAACCTTGATCTCCGGTAAGTCCAGTACATCCCGTCGTCAGAAGCGCACCCGTTGCGAGGAAATATCGCCGTCTCATCAGTACGTCCCAATTACTGATTATTATGTGCTAAAAAGCTATCTCCTTAACATTCGGTCGCCCGGCAGTGAACCGCGAAGGCCACCGACGAGCTGCTCGACGAGGCAGATGAACCGGGCTGGGAGTACGTCGGCTTCCCGATCTCCGGCGGACCTGGGCGACGAGTCTCCGGAGCGAGGATGTAGATGCCATGGTCGTCTGCGACTGGGGCGGTTGGGACGATTTGGAGACGTTTCTCGACCACTATCGGGGGACTCACTCCCCGGAGGCGCAGCGGCGCGAGCGCGAAAAGTTGAGTGGCTTTAGTCGTCGGAGTACCCGGCAGCGTTGTTGTATCCCTTCAGAAAGTGGGTGAACAGGTACATCCCGACGAGCCCGACACCGGCCAAGACCGCGAGCAGGAATCCGATGTACAGTACAATCGTTGGCATCCCTTCGATAATCATGAGTGTGTCATGTCGAATATAGGTCATAAAACTACCTTCGAAACATCCAGTCCTCGGGTAGCCATGATTACCGCTACGTTAACCCCTGTGTGCCGTCTCTACCTCCCTTCGGAGTCGGAATAGGACTTTTACGACATACGTAACATCGTCAGAGATTGATTCTAAATCATCAGCATCTACTCGTTCTTCAATCGAGTGAGCAGAGGCATCTCCGTCATATTTGATTCGATAGATCTTATCGACAATGTCTTCTTCTTCAACAGTGAAATATTGCTGAAATTCATCCGTTCTTTCTTTGAAAGCATCAATTAGCTCCCCGAAAGATGCATGCTGTCTCTGTTCCGTATCGAAAAACACATGGACATTAGTCATGCTGACGTGTTTACGAATTATGTCTAATAACAGATTTTCAATTAGTTTTCTCGTCAGAATCAACGTAGCATGGTCTGCTTTCACTCGATAACAGAGATTGGCCTCATAAACTGTCGATGGGTAGAAGTGACCATCTATTTCTTTGTCATCGATTTCTATAAATTTCCCTTCCCTCTCTTCGTTTTTCTCGATCGGGTCTACCCAAGGGTACGCAGTCCCGCATTTTTTGCAGTTATTGGGTAGTTCGTTGAAATCTTTATTCCAATCTGATTGTAGTCCAATTAACGAGTCACAACACTCGCATTTGTTAATTATTTCCTCCCCACATCTTCCACAATAGGCGTTTCCCTCGTATACGCTCCATTTATTATCATTTCTTGCACTGGGGTGAGCAACTACTTTTTTCACATGCCCATTTCGACAAACGCGAGCAGTCTTTGAATTATCCATTTTCCTTATCTCCTTAGCATCCGGTCGCCCGGCGGCCACGGCTGATTATCCGCGTCGATCTCCCCGTCGAGATAGAGCTTCCCGTCGCGGGTCAACACGAACATGTCGCCGTGGAGCTGGCCGACGAACTCGATGTGCCGGAGCTTCTCGATACGCTCGTGGACGTGGCCCTTCGAGCACGAAGTCCGATTCTCGCGGGCGATCGTCTTCGGCGTCGACCAGCCCTTACGGTCCAGCGTCTCTACAATCCGCTCGGCCAACTGCTGCAACCAGTAATCCGACATTCTCTTTCGAATATCTGATCGGTGCTCGTAGTTTAAGAGTTGCCCACACCGATCTCCGTCCTGAAAAATCGGAATGTTCACGGCGCCCGTCGACGACGGAGACACCGATGACCGACGGGGGATACTACGGCTACACGTCCGAAGAACTGAAGATAGTCGCGGGGACGACGGCCGCGCTCACGCTCGCGCCGCTGGTCTTCTCGCCGGTCGACGGATGGGGACTCGACCGGTTCGCGTTCGCGCTCGGGTGCGGGTTCCTGGCGGGGCTGACGGGGCTGGTGTTCCACCGGGGCTGAACCGGCGAGTTCGCTGTCGACCAGTAGGTTGAATCCGCGAGCGACACAACTGGAGACCGGTGAGACTTCTATGACCGACGTTCCGACGCAGACACTGCCGAGCGGCGACGAACTCCCGCAGATCGGGTACGGTACGTGGAACATCGGCGGCGAGACGGTCCAGGAGGGCGTCCGCGCCGCCCTCGACGCCGGCTACGCTCACGTCGACACCGCGGAGGGGTACAAGAACGAAGCCGAGATCGGCGAGGCGCTGGCCGACTACGACCGCGAGGACGTGTTTCTCACGTCGAAGGTGCTCGCGAAGAACCTCAACTACGACTCGGTGATCGAGTCCTGTCGGGACTCGCTGGACCGACTCGGAACGGACTACCTCGACCTGTACCTGATCCACTGGCCGAACCCCGCGATCTCGCTTCGGGAGACGCTGGACGCGATGGCGACGCTACACGACGAGGGCCTGATCAGGAACGTGGGGGTCTCGAACTTCAGCGCCTACCAGCTCAGCTGCGCCCACCACATCTCCGACGTACCGATCGCGGTCAACCAGATCGAGTTCCACCCGTGGCTCCAGCGGCCGGATCTGGTGGAGTACTGCCGCGAGACCGACACCGTGGTCGAGGCCGCGGCGCCGCTGGCCCGTACCGAGGTCTTCGAGGACGAGGTCGTCCAGCGGCTGGCCGACGAGTACGACAGGCACCCGGCACAGATCGTCCTGAAGTGGGCGACCGAGCGCGATATCGTCGTCCTGCCCAAATCCTCCTCGCCCGACCACGTCGCGTCGAACCTCGACCTGTTCGACTGGTCGATGGCCGACGAGGACCTGGAGACGCTCGACGACCGCGACCGCGACGCACCGGTGTACGACCACCCGGCCCGCGACTGGTCGGGCGACGTGTACGGCATCCACCAGTAGCGTCCCAGCCCGCGTGCGGCCCTCTTTTCCGCGTTCAGCGCTGTTTCGGAGGGACAGAAGGACGACGAGCGGCTCGCGTCCGACAGTAGCGATCGGCTCCGTACACATCTATCGTCGAAATCGGGACGAGAGTTCAGTTATTCCGAATACTTCTTTAGATGGATAGCGGGATGGGGCGTATACCAAAACATTCATCACACAATACGGCGATCATCTGGATATGAGCACCGATGTGTGGTCAGTCGACGAACGATCGGTGGACGAACGGGAGGTCGTCTCGACGGTGGACGACGCCGACGGGGCGGCGCAGTTCGTCGTCGCCGATATCGCCCGCGACGAGGCGTGGGTCTCCATCGAGGAGACGGACGCCTGCTCGCTCGACGAGTGGCGGTAAGGCCGCAGTCGGTGCGCCGTTCGGCTCCGATTCCTGCGTTTTCCGCGGTACCACTGCAGACGGGTACCACGTGGTAGGTCCCCTGCGGGCTCAGAACACGTACTAACCCGTGTTCGAGACGATTCGCGGCAGAAAGCGGGCCGGAAGGGATTTGAACCCCTGACCGTCTGATTAAGAGTCAGACGCTCTGCCGGACTGAGCTACCGGCCCACGAATTCGAGTTACGGAGGTTGACTGAAATACGTTACTGTTCGGGCCGGGGAGCTCGGAACAAGGGGGAATTATATGCGTCGTCGCCTTTGACGTGACACTATGAGTACCGGCATCACGATGGCGTCGATGTCTCGCTACGCTATCCTCGGGTGCGGGAGCGTGGGTCACGCCGTCGCCGAGGAACTCGTGGGCGAGGGCAAGGAGGTCGAGATCATCGACCGCGACGAGGGCCGGGTCGAGGCGCTGCGCGACCAGGACCTCGACGCCAACGTCGCCGACATCCGCGACGAGTCGGTCGTCGACGAGGTCGCCGACTGCGACGTGGTCCTCATCATGTCCTCCGACGTCGAAGCCAACTCCGCCGCCGTCGAGAACATCCGCGCCCGCGGCGACGACCACTTCATCGTCGCTCGCGCTTCGGACCCCGTCTCCGCCGACGAACTCACGGATCTGGGCGCCGACGTGGTGATCAACCCCTCCGCCGTCATCGCCGACTCCGCGCTGCGCGCGCTGGAGACCGGCGAACTCGAGTACAAGGCCCGCAACCTCGCCGAGGTCATCGACGACACGGACGGCCGGATGGCGATCCTCGTCCACCGCAGCCCCGACCCCGACTCCATCGCCAGCGCCGCGGCCCTCCGGGACATCGCGGCCAGTCGCGACGTGGAGGCCGACATCATCTACGAGGGCGAGATCGGCCACCAGGAGAATCGCGCGTTCGTCAACCTCCTGGGCATCGACCTGGTCTCCCGGGACGAAATCGACATGACCGACTACGACACCGTCGCCCTGGTCGACTACGCGAAGGGCGGCGCGCCCGCCGAGGCCGAGGCCATCGACATCCTCGTCGACCACTACGAGCAGGAGGACGACGAGGTCGACGCCAGCTTCGAGGACGTGCGCTCGAACGTCTCGGCCACCTCGACGATCCTCACCAAGTACATCCAGGAACTGGACCTGAACCTCAGCCAGGAGGTCGCCACGGCCCTGCTGTACGGCATCCGCGCCGAGACGCTCGACTTCAAACGCGACACGACGCCCGCCGACCTGACGGCCGCCGCCTACCTCTACCCGTTCGCCGACCACGACACGCTCGAACAGGTCGAGTCGCCGTCGATGTCGCCCGAGACGCTGGACGTGCTCGCCGAGGCCATCCGCAACCGGGAGGTCAGCGGGAGCCACCTCGTCTCCAACGCGGGGTTCATCCGCGACCGCGACGCGCTGGCCCAGGCCGCCCAGCACCTCCTGAACCTGGAGGGAATCACGACGACCGCCGTCTTCGCCATCGCCGACGACACCATCTACCTCGCCGCCCGGTCGAAGGACATCCGGATGAACATCGGGAAGGTGTTAGACGACGCCTTCGGCGAGATGGGCGAGGCGAAGGGCCACTCCACCGACGCCGCCGTCGAGATCCCGCTGGGCATCTTCACGGGCATCGAGACCAGCGAGGACAACCGCGAGACGCTGCTGCAGCTCACCGAGGAGGCCGTCCGCAAGAAGCTCTTCGACGCGATGGGCGTCGACTCGGCCGGCGAGAGCAACGGCAGCTGACGGGCGCCTCTCGGTCCCGAGTTCCCGAGGCGAGCGGGAGATACATACCGGAGAGCGTGTTACTCGAAGCCATGAGCGACAGCGAGTGGAGCGACCGGATCGTCGGCGAGCGGATGCAGACCGACCAGGAGTTCGCCGAGAAGGTCGCCGCCTCGAACTTCTCGCGCCAGCAGTGGGGCCTCATCATGACCGCCGTCGAGTTCGAGATCGAGAACCCCGACGACCCCGAGTCCGCCCGGCTGGTGGCGAACACGAGCAAGGTCGAGAGCATCGTCCCGGAACTGGAGAAGGTCGACCAGGCGGCGGGGATGGCCGCGGGCGGCGGCCGGCAGTCCGACGACTCCGGGGGCATCCTCGACGGCGTCAAGGACGCGCTCGGGCTCGGCGGTGGGAGCGACGGCATCGACCGCGAGCAGTTGGCCGCGGCCGAGGAGATGGCCCAGATGTACGCCGGCGACCTCCAGGAGAAACTCGAATCGCGCGGGAAGTGGGAAGAGGTCTGCGTCCTCGCGCGGGAGTGAGCGGCCCCGTTTTCGCCGATCGTCCGCTCAGAGGCGGTCGACGACCGCCGCGGTCACCTCGTCGGTCGAAGCGTCGCCGCCGAGGTCCGGCGTGCGCGGCCCGTCGGCGAGGACGCCTTCGACGGCGTCGCGGACGGCCGTCGCTTCGTCGCCGTAGTCGAGGTGGTCGAGCAACATCGCGGCCGAGAGGATCATCGCGGAGGGGTTGGCGATCCCCTGTCCGGCGATGTCGGGCGCCGAACCGTGGACCGGTTCGAACAGCGCGTTGTCCTCGCCGACGTTCGCGCTCGGGAGCAGGCCCAGCCCGCCGACCAGTCCGGCGGCCAGGTCCGAGAGCATGTCGCCCGCGAGGTTCGGGCAGATGACGACCCCGTACTCGCCGGGGTGCATGACCAGGTGCATCGCCAGCGCGTCCATCAGCGCCGTGTCGTAGTCGACGTCGAACGAATCGCCGACTTCCTCGGCGGTCTCCAGGAAGAGGCCGTCGGTCTCGCGCATGACGTTGGCCTTGTGGGCGATGGTGACGTTCTCGAAGCCGTTCCGTTTCGCGTACTTGAATCCGAACTCGGCGATCTCCCGGGAGGCGTCCTCGGTGATCACGCGCGTCAGCGTGCGGACGCCGTCGTCGATCTCCGCCTCGATGCCGGCGTAGACGCCCTCGGTGTTCTCGCGGATGAACACGAGGTCGGTGTCGGGCTGGACGGCGTCCAGGCCGGGGTAGGAGCGCGCGGGGCGGACGTTGGCGAACGAACCGACGACCTCGCGCAGCGGGAGGATCACGTCGGCGGCGGTCTCGCCGGCGGCGCCGAACAGCGTCGCGTCGGCGTCGGCGGCCAGCTCTCGGGTCTCGGCGGGCAGGGCCTCGCCGGTGGCTTCCTCCACGGCGTCGCCGGCGTCGCCCTCGACGAAGTCGAAGTCGGCGTCGACCGCTTCGAGCACGTCGACCGCGGCGGGTGTGACCTCCTGTCCGATCCCGTCGCCGGGGATCACGGCGATCTCGTGAGTCATGCCCCAACGTCCTCCGGGTGCCGAAAAGAGGGTGTCGATGTGTCTCGGCGGACTACGGTTCCCTCGATGTCAGCGCGACTCACCGTCCCCCGCGTGCGCCACTGCCCGTACCGGCGAGGCGTCAGCACCCGCGAACCGCAACGGGTAGGCGTGCAGTTCGAACCGCTCGGGCGTCCGGTCGAGGCCGCGGAGGTTCTCGACGATCACCCGCTCGCGTTCGAACAGCCGCTCGTGGACCGGGAACCCGTCGGGCTCGTCGTCGCCCGCCCGCTCGGCCGGCGTCGGGTCCGGGTTGACCGTATCGACCCCGAGGTCGCAGTCGCGGTCGGCCAGCCACGCCGCGGCCTCGGCGGTGAGATACGGGTGCTCGAAGTATCGGTCGTTCCCCCAGTGGCGGTCCCAGCCGGTGACGACCGCGACGAGGTCGACCTCGTGGGGATCGACGGCCAGCGCGTCCCGGAGCGCGTCGAGGGAGACCGGTTCGCGGGCGTCGAGCGGCCGGAGATCCGCCGCGGCGGCGTCGAAGCGAAACCGGTCGACGGGGAACTCGTCGAGCGACGGCCCGTCCGTGAGATGTGCGGGCGCGTCGACGTGCGTCCCCGCGTGGGAGTCCAGATCCAGCCGGGTCGTCCGGTAGCCGTCCGTATCGAGAGTCGCGTCGGGCTCGACGCGGACCGGCTCGGTACCGGGGTACACCGGCATGTCGGTCGCCAGCGAGTGACTGAGGTCCAGCGGTCTCACCCGCGATCCTACGCCCGCCCGGATGAAGTGGCCGTCGGGACGGTCGCGGCCAGCCCGTCGACCCCGCGAAACGCCGCCGAACCGATATCACGACTGAGAATTGATGAATCAAGCATAAGAGACCCGATGATATCTGGGGATATAATGAGACTGAGTGCGAAGCTCATCCTCGTCTTTCTGGTGGTTTCGCTGATACCGACGGCGGTGGTTGGGGTGACGGCGAACCAGTCCATGACGGATCTGAGCGAGCAGTCCCAGCGCGCGAGCGCGGCGTCGCTGGAGGCGCAAGTGACCGACGAGCTGAACAACAGTGTCGAGGCCCGCTCCGAAGAGATCGGGAACCTCCTCAACGAGCGGCGCGCCGACGTGAAGTCGCTGGCGGGCACCGCCGCGGTCGGCGACTACTACGCGGCGGCGAGCGGCGAGTCGGCTCAGGCGCGCGAGCGGAGCGCGCGCCAGCTCGGCTACGTCGCGCTCCACGTCCGCGACGCCGTCGAGAGCACCACCGAGACCCTCCTCGAAGAGCGCTACGACGGACGGGTCTGGGAGGAGCTGAGCGCCGAGGAACAGATGGCCGTCGAGACCGCCGTCGAGCGGCGGATCGCCGGCACGGCCGGGAACGGGACGACCGACGCGGGCGCGCTCGCCGACACCTTCCGACCCGGCTACGTCGGCGAGACGGGCTACGCGATGGTCACCGACCGCGAGGGGGCCGTCGTCGTCCACCACGAGGTCGGCGACGGCGAGCGCCTCGGCGGCGACGCCGGCGGGCTGTCGATGGCCTACGACGCGATCAACCGGACGGTCCGCTCGGACGAGGGCGTCCGCACGGGCGCGGACTGGGCGAGCGAGACCTACACCGCCGAGACCGGAGCGGGCGACGACGCCGAGGGGACCCGCGTCGTCTCCTACACCTACTACGACCGGTTCGACTGGGTGATCGCACCGGGCGTCTTCGTCGACGAGTTCCGCCGGAACAGCGTCACCGAGGCTCGGTCGAACATCGCGGGCTCCTTCGAGAGCGCGCTCTGGACGCAGACGATGACGGTCGACGGCCAGGACGCACAGGCCTACCGGAGCCTCCGCCTGACCGACGCCGACGGCCGGGAGGTCGTCAGCGTCACCCGCACCGACGCCGGCTCGGTCAACGTCTCGGAGGACGAGAACTCCTACGCCGACACCGGGTGGTTCTCACGGGCGAAGAGCGCCCGCCCCGGGCGGGTCGTCGTCGGCGAGATCACGATGCGAAGCGGCGAACAGCGCAACATGCTCGCGACGCCGGTGTACCACGACGGTCGCCTGGCGGGCGTCCTCGCCGCGGAGTTCAACTACCACCACGTCACCAACATCACCAACAGCGTCACCGTCGCCGAGTCGGGTTACCTCTACATCGTCAACGACCGGGGGGAACTGGTCAGTTACCCCCGCGAGTCGCTGCTGCGGGAGAAGGCCAACCTCGCACAGGGAGCGCTCGGCGACTCGCTGGCGACGACCGTCAACGAGCGGATGATCCAGGGCGAGGCGGGACTCGCGACCTACAGCCTCGGCAACGACACCGACGCCGCCCAGCGCTACATCGGCTTCCGCCCGCTCGACGTGGGCGAACGGACCTACACGATGGTCGCGACCGTCCCCGAGTCCGACGTGACCGACCCCGCGGCCGCCCTCGGCGCGCAGCTCCGCGCGGAGGCCGACGCGACCCGCCAGACCATCCTGCTCATCCTCGGCGCCATCCTCGTCGGCGTCGTCGCGACCGGCTACGGGCTAGCGCGGTACTTCGCCAGACCGATCGAGCAGGTCCGCGACCACGCCCAACGGCTCGCCCGCGGCGAGTTCGACGAACAGCTCGACGTCGACGCCGGCAACGACGAGATCGGTGAGATGGTCACCGCCTTCGAGGAGATGCACGGCAACCTCTCGATGGCCGCCGCCCAGGCCGACGCGCTGGCCGACCAGGAGTTCGACGCGCCCGTCCTCGACGAGGAGGTCCCCGGCCGGCTGGGCGCCGCCCTGTCGACCATGCACGAGAACACCGAGGCGTTCGTCGCCGATCTCGACGAGGCCCGCAGCGAGGCCGAGGCCGCCCGCGAGGAGGCCGAACAGCTCGCCGCCGACCTGCGACGGCAGGCCGAGGAGGCCGCGGGCGTCCTCGAACGGGCGGCCGACGGCGACCTGACCGCCCGGATGGACGAAACGCGCGACAGCGACGCCATGCGGACCATCGCCACCGAATTCAACGCCATGCTCGGCGAACTGGAGGACACCGTCGTCGACATCAAACGCTTCAGCGACGAGGTCGCGGGCGTCAGCGAGCAGGTCTCCCGCGGGTCGAACGAGGTGTCCTCCGCCAGCCAGGAGGTCGCGGAATCCATCGAAGACATCGCCGCCCGGGCGGCCGAACAGACCGGGAGCCTCGAGGAGGTCTCCGGCGAGATGAACGACCTGTCGGCCACCGTCGAGGAGATCGCCTCTTCGTCCGACGAGGTGGCCGAACTCTCCGCCGAGGCCGCCGCCGACGCCCGCGAGGGGACCGATCTGGCCGAGGAGTCCATCGAGATGATCGAGACCATCGAGGACCAGGCCGACGAGACCGTCGACGAGATGGAGCGGCTGGAACGGGAGGTCTCGGAGATCGACGAGATCGTCACGCTCATCGACGACATCGCCGAGCAGACGAACGTCCTCGCCCTGAACGCCTCCATCGAAGCCGCCCGCGCCGGCGAGGCCGGCGAGGGCTTCGCCGTCGTCGCCAACGAGGTCAAAAATCTCGCCGAGGAGACGAGCGAGGCGACCGACGAGATCGCCGGCCTCATCGACGGGGTCGAGTCCTCGACCACCGAGACCGTCGCGGACATGCGCGAAATGCACGAGGCCGTCGAGGACGGTCGCGAGACCATCGACGAGAGCCTGCGGACTCTGCAAGAGATCGCCGACCACGTCGAGGAGGCCAACACCGGCGTCCAGTCGATCAACGACGCAACCGACGAGCAGGCCGCCTCCGCCCAGGAGGTCGTCGCGATGGCCGACGACGTGGCCGACGCCAGCCGCGAGACGCGCTCGGAGGCCCAGGAAGTCGCCTCCGCCGCCGAACAGCAGACGATGACCGCCACGCAGATGGCCGGCACCGCCGACGAACTCGACGGCCTCGCCGACCAGCTTCGCGAGCAGCTCGACGAGTTCACCGTCGACGACGGGAGCGGGTCCAGCGAGGACGACGACCCCGCATTCGGCGGCGGAGGCGGCGACGACCCTGCGCTGAGTGGCGGCGACGAAAGCGGCGACCCCGCGCTCGACGACCCCGCGGCGACCGGAGACGATCCGGACGCGGCGGCGACCGACGGCGGTCGCGCGAGCGAGGAGAGCGCGGCTTCGTCGGAAGCCGACTCCGACGGCGGTCGCGCGAGCGAGGAGAGCGCGGCTTCGTCGGAAGCCGACTCCGACGGCGGTCGCGCGAGCGAGGAGAGCGCGACCTCGTCGGAGTCCCCCTCCGACGGCGGTCGCGAGGACTGAACCGCGCCCGGAACCCGGCGTCGACGTTTCTCCCGCCGGAGATCCGCGTCACGTGCGAACGTTCAAAAGGGATCGGGAGCCACGACCGTCGTGATGCACGCTCGGTGGATCACTCCGGGAGACGAGCCCGGTTTCGGGGGGACCGACCGATGGGATGGCTGAGCCGGATACGGGTCCAGGGTCCGGTCGCGCTCCGCGCGCTTCGAGCCGTCCTGTGGAGACCGTACGTCCTCGTGTATCCGGTCCTCGCGTCGATGCTCGCACTCCTGCTGCCGGCCGTGATCGCGGTCGGTCTGGGCCTGATCGACATCCGACTGGTCTGGCTCACCGTCCCGATCTACCTCTTCGGCCTCGCGCCCCTGTTCGGGTTGTTGATGGTGGCGTACTGCCACGAGCTCGACGAACTGTTCGCCGGTCGGACGCCGACGCCGGGCTCAGGGATCGCGCGCGCCATCGCAAGGTTCAGAGTGCTCGTCGTCGCGTCGCTGCTCGCGAGTCTCGGGTCGCTGCTGGCGGAGTCGGGCGACGACGATTCGGTCCCGTTCGGCGGGCTGGTCGGTATCTCCTCGGCCACGGCACTGCGCGCCCTGAACGGCTTCCTCTACCCCGCCGTCGCGGTCTCCGAGGGGTCGCTCGGGGAGACCGCCGAGGAGGTATGGGCGGCCGCCGAGCGGCGCTGGGGGACCGCCGTCGTCACCGCGACCGGCACGCGCGCGGTCGGGATGGGCATCGTCTGGTCGGCGATCATCACGTCGGTAGCGCTCGCGGTCCTGGCCGTCCTCGGTGTCTTCTCGATCGAGGTCCCGCCGCTCGGCGGTTACACGCTCTCCGTCGCGTTACCGGTCGCCGGGCTGTTCACCGCGACGGCTCTCACTACCACCGTCAGAGGCGTCGTCGAGACCGCCCTGTACCGCTACGCCGTCGACGGCGAACTGCCCGCCGCGCTCGGTGACGACGCCGACGCGTTGCTCGCGGACCAGTGACGACTGGCGGCGAGGAACGGGTCGACGAACCACTGCAACCGAACGCGTTCCGAAGGGCGCGTCGGTCGAACGAGTCAGTCCGCCGATCCGAGGTACGGCAGCGAGCCGGCCGTCTCCTCGATGGCGTTCCGGTTGGCCTTCATCAGCGCGGTGGTGTCCCAGTTGCCCTCGACCAGCGCCTCGCGCTGGGCGCGGTCGACGCTGACGTTGATCTCGTTGTCGCCGTAGGTGACGGTCTCGGCGCGCACGTCGACCTCGATCTCGCCATCGGGGTTGTCGTCGACCCACTGCTGGAGCGCGTTGATCGTCTCGTGGTCGGCCGTGACCGTCGGGATGCCGAGCGCGAGGCAGTTGCCCGCGAAGATCTCCGCGAAGCCCTCGCCGATGATGGCGTCGATGCCCCAGCGCATCAGCGCCTGTGGGGCGTGCTCGCGGGAGGAGCCACAGCCGAAGTTGTTGTTGACCACCATGACGTTGGCGTCCCCGAAGCGCTCCTCGTTGAACGGGTGCTCTTTCTCGTTGTCGTCGTCGTCGAACCGCAGGTCGAAGAAGGAGAACTGGCCCAGCCCGTCGAAGGTGACGACCTTCATGAACCGCGCCGGGATGATCTGGTCGGTGTCGATGTCGTTGCCGCGGATCGGGATGCCCGACCCCTCGACGTAGTCGACCGACGGGATGTCCTCGGTGGCGTCGCTCATGACACCTGCACCTCCTCCAGGTCGCGCACGTCGGAAACCTCGCCGGTGATCGCCGCCGCGGCGACCATCCGCGGGTTCATCAGGACGGTCCGGCCGTCCTTGCTCCCCTGACGGCCGACGAAGTTCCGGTTCGAGGACGAGGCACAGGCCTCGTCGCCCTCTAGCTGGTCCTCGTTCATGCCGAGACACATCGAACAGCCGGCGTTGCGCCAGTCGAAGCCGGCCTCCTCGAAGATGTCCTTGAGCCCTTCCTCCTCGGCCTGCTTCTGGACGCGCTGGCTGCCGGGGACGACGAACGCGCGCACGTCGTCGGCGACCTGTCGGCCCTTCACGATCCGGGCCGCGCGGCGCAGGTCCGGCAGGCGGGCGTTGGTACACGAGCCGAGGAAGGCCACGTCGATGTCGTAGCCGTCCATCGTCTCGCCGGGATCGACGCGCATGTGCTCCTGGGCGCGCCGGGCCGTGTCGACCTTGTCGTCGGCCAGGTCCTCCGGCGCCGGGATCGGGTCGTGGATGCCGATGCCCTGGCCGGGCGTGGTGCCCCACGTGACGACCGGGTCCAGCTCGCTCGCGTCGATGCGGACCACGTCGTCGTACTCGGCCGTATCGTCGCTGCTGATGGACTCCCAGTAGGGTTTGAGTTCGTCGAACTTCTCCGGGTTTTCCTGGAAGTAGTCCGTCTGTTCCAGCCACTCGTAGGTGGTCTCGTCGGGGTTGACGTAGCCCGCGCGAGCGCCGCCCTCGATGGACATGTTGCAGATGGACATCCGCCCTTCCATGTCCAGGTCCTCGATGGCCTCGCCGGCGTACTCGTAGACGTAGCCGACGCCGCCCTCGGTGCCCAGACGGCGGATGATCTCCAGGATGATGTCCTTGGCCTCGACTCCTCGGCCGAGTTCGCCGTCGACCTGGATCTTGCGGACCTTCTGTTTCTCCATCGCGATGGTCTGGGTGGCCAGCACGTCGCGGATCTGGGAGGTCCCGATCCCGAACGCGAGCGCGCCGAACGCGCCGTGGGTCGACGTGTGGGAGTCGCCGCAGACGATCGTCTTGCCGGGCTGGGTGAGCCCCTGCTCCGGGCCGACGACGTGGACGATGCCCTGCTCGCCGCTGGTGGGGTCGAGGAACTCGATGCCCGCCTCGCGGACGTTCTCCTCGAGTTCGGACATCATGTTCTCGGCCGCGTCGTCGCCGTAGGGCCGCGACTGGTCGGCCGTCGGGACGATATGGTCGACCGTGGCGAGCGTCAGATCCGGGCGCGCGACCTCGATGTCGCGCTCGCGGAGCATGCCAAACGCCTGCGGGCTCGTGACCTCGTGGATGAGGTGGAGCCCGACGAACAGCTGGTCCTGCCCGTTGGGCAGCGTCGTCACTTTGTGCCGGTCCCACACCTTGTCGTACAGTGTTCCCTGACTCATACTGATCCGTCTCGTCCGTCCGCGCCCCGCTGGAAGACGCGGTTGGCGTCGGCCGCGTCGTCGTCGGGATGTTCGTGGTCGACGTCTTTCATCGTCTGCTCCGCTTCGTATTCGGCTTCCGCGTGCCCACCGTCGGCCGCCACTGCGGGCCCCCGCTGGAAGGCGAAGTCGTCGCCGAAGGCCTTCCCGGTGTGGGGGTTAGTGTGGCTGAACTCGCCCATCGTCGCGTTCGGGGCGGCGTCGCCGACCGTCGCGGTGGTCGTCTCGGTCGTTCGCGTCGCGTCTGTCGTGTCGTTCGAATCGTCCGTCATCTATCTGGTTCCGCTGGTCTCACTCCTCGTCGGCCCACGCGAACAGCTCGCGCAGGCGCCCGCCGACTTCCTCGATCTGGTGGTTCTGTTCGGCGTCGCGGTACTGCTTGTAGGCCGGCCGGTGGGCCTGGTTCTCGTTGATCCACTCGCGGGCGAACTCCCCGTTCTGGACCCCTTCGAGGATCTCGTCGAAGCCGTCGCGGTCGATTATCTCCTCGCCGCGGGTGAGCCCGCCGTACTCGGCGGTGTCCGAGACGGAGTTCCACATGCCCATGTGGCCGCCCTCGTACATGAGGTCGACAATCAGCTTCAGCTCGTTGAGACACTCGAAGTAGGCCATCTCCGGCGCGTAGCCCGCGTCGACCAGCGTCTCGAAGCCGGCCTTGACCATCTCGGTCACGCCGCCACAGAGGACGGCCTGCTCGCCGAAGAGGTCGGTCTCGACCTCCTCCTTGAAGCTCGTCTCGATGACGCCCGCGCGGGCGCAGCCGATGGCCTGGGCGTAGGCGAGCGACTGTTCCTTGGCTGCCCCGGTCGCGTCCTGCTCGATGGCGATCAGGCCCGGCGTGCCCTCGCCGCGCTTGTAGGTGCGGCGGACGAGGTGACCGGGGCTCTTGGGGGCGACCATCGTCACGTCGACGCCCTCCGGCGGCTCGATCTGGCCGTAGTGGACGTTGAACCCGTGGGCGAACTGCAGCGTGTCGCCCTCCTCCAGGCCGTCCTTCACCGCCTCGAAGACCGCCGGCTGGACGGTGTCCGGGACGAGCATCACGGTGATGTCCGCCTCGGCGACGGCGTCGTCCGGCACCGCGACGCGGAGGCCGTCCGCTTCGGCCTCGTCGCGCGAACTCGACCCCTCGCGGAGGCCGACGACCACGTCGACGCCGCTGTCGGCGAGGTTCTGGGCCTGCGCGTGGCCCTGGCTGCCGTAACCCAGGATGGCCACGGTCTTGTCCTCGATGTGCGATGCGTCGGCGTCGCCGTCGTCGTAGACGGGTACGGTGAAGTCGTCAGTCATCTGTAGCTGTCTGAGGCGTCTCGCCCGTCTCTGATATCGTCTCCGCTTTCCGTCGGGTGTCTTCGAGCGTCTCGTCGCCGCGCTCGACCGCCGCGGCGCCCGTGCGGACGACCTCCTGCACGTCGAACTGGTCGAACGCCTCGACCGCGGCCTCGATCTTCTGCTGGCTACCCGTGATCTCCACCGTGATAGCCTCGGGCGAGGCGTCGACGACCGACCCGTCGTACATGTCCGCGACCGCGTTCACGTCGTCGGGCTTCTCGCCGCCGACCTTCACGAGGATCAGCTCGCGCTGGACGGCCTCGGGTTCGAGCTCCTCAACCGAGATGACCGGCACGAGCTTCTCCAGCTGTTTTTTCGCCTGGTCGACGCCGGGCTCGGGCTCCTCGATGACGATCGTCATCCGGGCGACCTCCGGGTCGTCCGTGGCGCCCACGGTCAGGCTCTCGATGTTGAACTGCCGGCGGCTGAAGAGTCCGGAGACCTCCGCGAGGACGCCGGGCTCGTGGTTCACCAGCGTCGACAGCACCGCCTTGCGCGGCTGGTGGGTCGCCTCGGCTTCCGGGTCGATACGAATACCTTGCGAGTTCCGTCGGCCCGCCGGTCGCATCCGTTCGTCGGGATGGGGGCCGTCCATGCCTTGCGTCATCTCAGAGGTCACCCAGTTGGTCGCCGTTCAGTGCGAACAGTCCGTTGTCCCCGCCGCTGGGGACCATCGGGTAGACGTTCTCCGCGGGGTCGATGATCGCGTCGACCACCGCCGGACCGTCGTAGTTGCGCGCCTTCTCGATGACCTCGTCGACCTCCTCGGGGTCCTCCAGGCGGAAACCCCGAGCGCCGAACGCCTCGGCGAGCATGTCGAACTGCGGGATCCACGGGTACTCCGAGGCCATCCGCCGACCCTCGTAGAAACCGTCCTGCCACTGGCGGACCATCCCGACCGCCTCGTTGTTCAGGACGACGTACGTGATATCCAGGTCCTCGCGGACCGCGACCGAGAGTTCCTGCACCGTCATCAGGAAGGATCCGTCGCCGTCGAAGCAGACGACCTCCTGGTCGGGCGCGGCGATCTTCGCGCCGATGGCCGACGGGACGCCGTAGCCCATCGTGCCCAGCCCGTGACTGGAGACCCAGGTCCGTGGCTCGGTGAACGTCCAGAACTGGCTGGCCCACATCTGGTGTTGGCCGACGCCGGTCGTGACGATGGCGTCGTCGTCGGCCAGCTCGGAGTACCGCTCGACGACGTACTGGGGTTTGAGCGGCTCGTCCTCGGGCATGTCGTACTCCATCTCGTACTCGTCCTTCCAGGCCTGGCACCGCTCGCGCCACTCGGCGTAGGCCTCGGGCGAGCTATCGGTCGCCTCGTACGCGACCGCCATCGCGTCGTCGAGCTGGCGCAGGACCTGCTTCGCGTCGCCGATCAGCGGGTGGTCCGCCTGGATATTTTTACTGATCTCGGCGGGGTCGATGTCCACGTGGATCAGCTCGGCGTCCGGCGCGAACGTCTCGACACCGCCGGTCAGCCGGTCGTCGAAGCGCGTCCCGATGGCGAGCATGCAGTCGGTGTTGGTGATCGCCATGTTGGCGTAGCCGGTGCCGTGCATGCCGGCCCACTCCAGGCTCAGCTCGTGGTCCTCCGGGAACGAGCCGATACCGGGCATCGTCGTGATGACCGGGATCTCGTACTCGGTGGCGAACTGCCGGAGTTCGTCGCTGGCGTCGGCCTTGATGACGCCGCCGCCCGCGAGGATGACCGGGCGCTCCGCGTCGGCGAGCGCGCCGGCCGCCGCGTCGACCGCCTCGGGTTCGGCCTCAGTCGGCGGGTTGTAGGTGTCCGGCGTCTCCGGTTCGCCGGGGAACGCGTCGGTCTCGCCCTGGGTCACGTCCTTCGGGAGGTCGACCAGCGTCGGCCCCTGGCGACCCTCGTCGGCCAGCGCGAACGCCTCGCCGACCTCGGTGCCGACCGTGTCCGCGTCCGCGGCGAAGTAGCTGTGCTTGGTGACCGGCTGGGTCACGCCGACGGTGTCGGTCTCTTGAAACGCGTCGTTCCCGACGAAGTTCGTCGGCACCTGGCCCGTCAGCGCGATGACCGGGTCCGAGTCCATGTTCGCGTCCGCGAGGCCGGTCACGAGGTTGGTCGCGCCCGGCCCGGAGGTCGCCAGGCAGACGCCCGGTTTCCCCGAGACGATGCCGTAGGCGTCCGCCGCGTGGGAGGCGCCCTGCTCGTGGGCCATCGTGACGTGGGTCAGTTCCTCGGAGTCGTACAGCGCGTCGTAGACGGGCATGATCGCCCCGCCCTGCACGCCAAAGAGCGTCTCCGCGCCGGCCTGTTCGAGCCCCGCGACGACCGACTCCGCCCCCGTCGAGACGGTGTCGTTGGTCGTCTTCGCGCCCTCGGCGGCCTCCGTCGCCGCTGTCTCCGTCGTCTGTTCCTCGGTGTCCGTCCGTTCGCCCTCCGGTGGCGACACTGGTGTTTGCTCGCTCATGTGTTGTGTGGTCGTCGTATCCGCTGTGCGTCGAATCGATGCGTCCGCCGAGAATGAACTGCTGTAGATGAGGGGGCTAGGGGGCCCCTACGATACGGACGCGAAGCGCGCCGCTGGACGCGAGTTCGGCAGCCCCGGCGCCAGCGGTCGGTGTCATCACTACGGAGTTGTACACACCGGCGGCAATAAATTTTCCGTGTCCGGCGCGCGCCCGCACCGTTCGACCGTCGCGACACCGGTCGCGCGACTCGCCGTGACGGTAGCTCTCGCTGTGTGCGCTCGGCGGCCGTGGAGGCGGGCATCGTCCTACGCCCGGACCTCCTCGTTTTCGACCTCGCGGTCGACGCCGACGTCCTGGGCGAACTCCTCCAGGACCTCCATGGTGACGCGGTTGTCGTCCGCGCCGAACTCCTTGACGCGTCGGGTGATCTCGCGTACCTCGTCGTCGGTGGGCTCGTAGTCCGCGTCGATCAGCCGCTCCCTGACGGAATGCTGCCCGGTGTGCTTGCCCAGGACGAGCTCGCGCGAGGCCCCGACCATCTCCGGGGTCATGACCCCCGGCTCGAACGTGTCGGAGTTCTCGATGACGCCGGCCGCGTGGATCCCGCTCTCGTGGGAGAAGGCGTTGCGGCCGACGACCGGCTTGTTCGCCGGCACCGGAATGTCGCTCTTGCCCTCGATGATCCGGGAGATCTCGGTGATCCGCGTCGTGTCGATCCCGGTATCGACATCGTACAGCGACTCCAGGGCCATCACGACCTCCTCGTAGGCCGCGTTGCCCGCGCGCTCGCCGATGCCGTTGACCGAGACCTGCGCCTGCGATGCGCCCGCCTCGAAGCCCGACAGCGCGTTGGCCGCCGCCAGCCCGAAGTCGTCGTGCGTGTGTACGTCGATGTCCGCGTCGGTGCGGTCGACGACCTTCGCGATCATGTCGCGGAACCGGCCGGGCGTCGCCACCCCGCAGGTGTCCGGGATGTTGATCCAGTCGGTGCCCGCCTCGCTGACGGCGTCGACGACCTCCATCAGGAACGCCTCGTCCGTTCGGGTGGCGTCCATCGGCGAGAACATGCAGTCGACGCCCGCCTCTTTGACGCGCTCGACCGACTGGACGGCGCGCTCGACGGCCTGCTCGCGGGTGGCGTGCATGGAGTCTTCGAGCTGTACGTCGCTCGTCGAGACGAACACGTGAACCAGCTCCACGCCGGAGTCCAGTGCCGCTTCGACGTCTTTCTCGACGACCCGAGCTAACCCGCAGGTCGTCGTCGAGGTCGATTCCGCGATGTCGCGGACGGCCTCGAATTCCGCGTCGGAGTTGACCGGGAAGCCCGCCTCGATGACGTGGGTCCCCATGTCGTCCAGCACCGCCGCTATCTCCCGTTTGTCTTCGTAGGAGAACGACGTGCGTGGTGACTGCTCCCCGTCGCGGAGCGTGGTGTCGAAAATACGTGCCTCGTGAACTTCCGAGGTACTATTTAAAGTACCCTGGAAGAACTCGATCCGCCGGCGAAGCCGACGTGCCCTCAGTATTGGACATTGTACTCTATGCTGTTCTCTCGGAGGACATAAAGGCTCCGCTCGGTGCGTTCGTGCGGTAGCGCGTGGCACGGAATTAGTCTTAGGGGATTTGGAGCCGGGTCCAGGCACAGGACGAATAATCTGGCATAAATAGTTAGACAATAGAATGGATATTTGATTTGGAGAGCTAAGTCCCCCTCAAGTAGGAGATCTATCTCCGCACATCGGTTAGTATACTTAATTTAGCTTCATAGTCAAGCTATTCTCTTGGGCCCACAACAATGTAATCGTCATTATTTCTGAGATTTTCGATGTATGTGTCTAAGGGGCCGTCTTGGCTTACATCTTCTAATTCTTCCTGATAGTCTTCGGCTCTTGATTGATAGATTGCATTTTGTAGCCAATAATCGTTTTTAACATCTTCTTTAAATACAGTAAGCACAAGCAGAATATGGTAGCCATTCAATGCAATATACGTGCCAAATGCTCGAGTTTCTCCTCGATCTTTCTTTATATAATCAACGTCATCTGTTACACTCTTGTTGAAGACATCACTGGCATTCCAGACATGAAGAAATTCTTCACTCTGCTTCCTGATTCGCCTTTCGAGAGAGTTATCAAGGTCATCTAATTGCTCACAAGCCTCATTCAGATAGATTACGTATCGTGGCCGGCCAGTCTCAGTACTCATCTAATACTAGTCCGTTTATTTACCTTCCAAGGCCTGCCTGAACTCTTCTCTCGTTGGGAGCTGATGACCACTCTTAGAGTTCACCGACTCCTCTCTCAGGTTGTGATTATCTTGTTCCTTAGGCAAGAGTTCAATTGCACGGCACTCAGATTCGATACGCTCCATACGGATAGAATATCCAGATATTAGTCTTTCAAAATCTGAGATGGAGCCTTCCAAGAGTGCCTCTTGATTGGGGCCGTGCATTGTGTTCATAGATATAATTTTGGTTACAATATTCCACGCCCGATCATGGTAAAACTCCTCAACCATACTGAGCTGATACGAGAGATCCCCTCTGAATTGATCCATATCACGCTGAGATATCGTGAAATAGATATCGTCTATAAGCTCAAGGAAGTCGGACAGCAGATCTGCCGGATTCTCATCTTTGGATAGACTCAGATCGTATTCGCTAAGACCGGTTGGAGACAGCTCTTGATGGCTATACATTTCAGCTTCAAAAGCTTCTAGCGTGTCTACGAAGTCTAAATATGATTCCTGATCAAAATTGTTTAAACTCTCGCTATCTTTGTACAGATGGAGAACTTCTTGGACGCGGACATTAATTAAGTACAAATCAACCCAGTTCTCAATATCTCCGCTGTATTCTGTGTAAAACTCTCTAAGAAGAGTGGTCTTGTCGGTATTCAGAATGGCTTCGAGAGAGTCAAGTGCTCCAATAGATACATCTTTGAAGAACTCACGATAGTCTTGTTCATCCCAAATATTATCTTTCGATTGTTGATCTGATGGGCTAACGGGCCGTTCAGTCGCTGGTAGATTATCCAATGGTGCTGGTTCAACGGTATGAGTACTTGGAACAAGGGTTCCCAAGTCACCACCGTATCGATGCCAACTGTGCTGCATCTCTTCATGGAGTCCACGTTCAGCCATCGCAATATACATCAGTTTGTCCAACTTGATGTGGCCGTCTTCAATCTCATCAAATGATTTTTCTATGGACGAATCTTCAAGTGCAGCTTTCAGCCCTTTCTGAATTGCTGTAGAATAGTACTCTTCCCAGCGCTCAGAGAGATTATTCTGGGCCATACTCTATTTTCACTAGACTGAAGTAGGGGAGATTAGTAACTCTTCTGGTTCCTCCTTTATTGTAGTCAAACAAACATATCGTAGGGATCTTGTCTAATTTGTATGGACTTTAGGTGCAGCCCGTCCGACATCAACAATAGTGGACGGGGATAAGAAATCTTGGCTCCATGGAATCTTGTGTTACCGTCTGTTCAGCTCAGTGCGGCCAGTGGCGCTCTACTCCCTAATGATGAGATTGATCGCGATTGACGACTTCTAGCGAGCACGTCAACCACTTCATTGCTCTCATGGAACAGCAGGAATACGCACCATGCTGTCGAACTCCTGCGTCCACTGCAGTGGGCAGCTAGCGGTATTGACGTTCCCACAGCCTGCGGCGACACCCGCGGGAACTCGGACCAATATCACGGTTCACACAGAAGAATCCACCCGGTGAAGGCATACACTTTCCTCACTGCCCGACAAAATCCCTGAAACATGAACGGCTTGGCCGGAAAAACGGCACTCGTCACTGGAGCGGGATCGGGCATCGGACGTGCATCGGCACTTCGATTCGCCGAAGAGGGCGCGAACGTCGTGGTCGCCGATATCGACGTCGAGGGCGGCCGCGAGACGGTCGCCCTGATCGAGGACGCCGGCGGCGACGCGACGTTCGTGGAGGTCGACGTGTCCGATACGGCGTCGGTCGAGCGGATGGTCGACGCCACCGTCGACACCTACGGGCGCCTCGACTTCGCGCACAACAACGCGGGTATCCTCACCGACTTCGTGGAGACGACGGGCATCAGCGAGGCCAACTGGGACCGGATCGTCGACATCAACATGAAGGGGATCTGGGCGTGCATGAAGGGCGAACTCCCCGCGATGGAGCGCACGGGCGGCGGCGCCATCGTCAACACCGCCTCGGAGGCCGGCCTCGTGGGCATGGGCGGGCTCTCCAGCTACTCGGCCAGCAAGCACGGCGTCGTCGGCCTGACGAAGTCGGTCGCGCTGGAGTACGCCGAGCGCGATATCCGCGTCAACGCCATCGCGCCCGGGCCGACGAAGACGAACATCCAGTCGGGGATCGTCGGTGATTCGAGCGGGTCGTCGATACTCGATCGAATTCGCTCGGTCGTGGGGACGGTCCGGATGATCCTCCGGACGCTTCGGGCTGACTTCGACACCTCCGCGATGCGTGACGTGCCGATGGACCGGATCGCCGACCCCGAGGAGATGGCCGGCGCCGTCGCCTTCCTCTGCTCGTCCGACGCCTCCTACATCACCGGGACGACGCTCCCCGTCGACGGCGGGCAGGCCGCCGACTGAACGGCGGGCGCCGCCCGAGGTACTGGCCCCGCTCAGAACGGGTACTCGCGGGGCTCGCGCTGGATCGAGATCCACTTCGTCTCGGTCAGCTGTTCGAGGATGGCGCCGTCGTTGTAGCCGCCGACGCCCGAGGCTTCGGTCCCGCTGAAGGTGACGTGGGCCTCGTCGTTGATCGGCTGGTCGTTGATGTGGACCTGCCCGGTCTCCATCCGGTCGGCGATGTCCATCCCCACGCCGAGGTCACCGGCGTGGACCGAGCCCGCCAGCCCGTACTCGGTGTCGTTGGCGATTTCGACGGCTTCGTCGACGTCGGAGAAGGGGATGACCGGCGCGATGGGGCCGAAGTGCTCGTTGCACGCGGCGGGCATGTCGTTGGTCACGTCCGAGAGGACGGTGGGTTCGACCACGAGAGAGTCGTCGACGCCGTCGTAGTCGCGGGTCTCGCCGCCGGTCTCCAGCGTGGCGCCGGCGTCGACGGTCCGCTCGACGTAGTCGAGCATCTCGTCGCGCTGGGACTCGTCGACGATCGGGCCGACGATAGTGTCGTCCTCGTGGGCGCTGCCGACCGCGAGCGACTCCGCGCGGTCGACCAGCGCGGCGACGTACTCGTCGTAGACATCCTCGTGGACGACGTGGCGGTTGATCGAGATGCAGACCTGGCCCTGGTGGACGAACGAGCCGAAGGTGGCGCTGTCGACGGCGCGGTCGATGTCGGCGTCGGCGGTGACGACGTGGGCGTTGTTGCCGCCCAGCTCCATCGACTGCTCGGCGAGGTTCTCGCCGGCGGTGGCGGCGACGTGGCGGCCGACCTCCGTCGATCCGGTGAAGGCGACCACGTCGCTCTCGGGGTGGCCGGCGACGCGGTCGCCGATGTCCGAGCCGCTGCCGGTGACGACGTTGAGGACGCCCGCGGGCAGGCCGGCCTCCTCGAACAGTTTGGCGAACAGCAGCCCGCCGGTGATCGGGGTGTTCGTCGCGGGCTTGAGGACGACGGCGTTGCCGGTCGCCAGCGCCGGCGCGACGGCGCGCATCGAGAGGTTGAGCGGGAAGTTCCACGGCGAGATGACCGTGACGACCCCCCGGGGAAGTCGCTTGACGACGTGCTCCTTGCCGGGAACGTTCGAGGCGGCGTGGTCGCCTTTCGTCCGCCGGGGCAGCGTCGCCGCCTCGCCGGCTTGGTCGGTGGCGATCTGGACCGAAGTCTCGCCCATGATCGCCGAGCCGCCGGCCTCGTGGGCGAGTAGTTCGGTGATCTCGTCGCTGTGGGCCTGGAGCGCCTCGATGGCGTTCTGGATCACTTCAGCGCGGCGCGCGGGCGGCGCGTCGGCCCACTCGGACTGTGCCGCGGCGGCCGCCTCGTAGGCGGCGTCCACGTCGGCCTCGACGGCGGCCGGAACCGTCGCGACCCGCTCGCGCGTCGACGGGTCCTCGACGGCGAGCGTTTCGTCGCTCTCGGCGGCCGTCCACTCGCCGTCGACGTACAGTGCGTTCCAGTCGTCGTCGATCGCGTAGCTGTCGGGCACGAGTGTCTCGACTAGGGAGTTCGGACGGAAAAGGGGCGAGGAGCCGGCCGGTGCTGCCGGGGCCCGTCGCAAACGTGAGCGACCGGCGAGAAAGCGGGATTCAAGTCGTCTCAACCCGTACCGGACGACGAATGGGGGTCGCACCTGCGGGACCGTCGACGACCGCGCGACGGGGGGACTGAGATGGCTGGCTCACACCGGGACCGACCGCTCGTCACCGCCGGCGCCCCCCTGTCGGTCGCCGGAGCGGCGGTCGTCCTCGTCCACGGCCGCGGCGGGAGCGCCGACGGGATGGTCGCACTGGCCGACGAGTGCTACCGCCACGGCCTCGCGCTGGTCGCGCCGGCGGCGCGGCGCAACCGGTGGTTCCCCGGCTCGTTTCTCGCACCCCACGAGGCCAACGAACCGGAGTTCTCCGCGGCCCTCGAAGCGGTCGCCGACGCCGTCGCGACGGTCCGCGAGGCGGGCGTCCCGCGGGAGCGCGTTGTCGTCCTCGGGATCTCCCAGGGCGCCTGCGTCGTCGCGGAGTTCGCCGCGCGGAACCCCCGCAGGTACGGCGGCGTCGTCCTGTCGAGCGGCGGGCTGATGGGTCCCGAGGTCGGCGACTACGACGGCAGCCTCGACGAGACGCCGGTGCTCGTCGGCGGTCACGAGGGCGACCCGCGGGTCCCGGTCGAACGCGTCCGCGAGACGGCGGCCGTCTTCGAGGCGCTCGGCGGGGACGTGCGGACGCGGATCGAGCCCGGCGACGACCACGGGATCACGGACGCCGAACTCGCGGCGGTAGGTGACCTGGCCGAGGCCCTCCTGGCAGGTGAAACCGGCGGGCGTTCGGATCGGTGAACGGGCTCCCTCTCGGAGTTCGTGCGGGAGAGTCCGGGGGTTGAGTGTGCCGGCAGAGGGGGTATCGGGGTCGCCGTCGAACCGGGCCCAATGCCAGCAGACATCCCCGGGATCCACCACGTGACGGCCATCGCGAACGACCCCGGTCGTAACTACCGGTTTTTCACCGAAGCGCTGGGGTTGCGACTGGTGAAACGCAGCGTCAACCAGGACGACGTGTCGGTGTATCACCTCTTCTA
Organism: Halosimplex rubrum; assembly: GCF_013415885.1. Taxonomy (NCBI): domain Archaea; kingdom Methanobacteriati; phylum Methanobacteriota; class Halobacteria; order Halobacteriales; family Haloarculaceae; genus Halosimplex; species Halosimplex rubrum. The sequence continues at coordinate 2,977,068 of NZ_CP058910.1, read as the reverse complement.
CGGCGACCGGAGCGGGACGCCCGGAACGAGCATGACGTACTTCCCCTACACGGACGCCCAGCCCGGCCGCGTCGGTACGGGGCAGGTGACGGCCGTCCAGTTCCTGATCCCCGCCGGCTCCGTCGAGTACTGGACCGACCGACTCGAATCGGAGGGCGTCGGCCACGACCCGCCACGCGAGCGGTTCGGCGACACCGTGATCCCCTTCGAGGACCCCGACGGCCTCCCGATGGAGCTCGTCGCTCGGGCGGACGCGCCCGAGGGCGACCCGCCAGACGGCCCCGTCCCGGACCAGCACGCCATCCGCGGCTTCTTCGGCGTGGCCCTCTCGCTGGCGACCGCCAGCGGGACGGGGAACCTGCTCAAGACGATGGGGTTCCAGCCGACCAAAAGCGAGAACCACCGCCAGCGGTTCCGCGCCGGCGGCGACCTGGGCGCCGTCGTCGACGTGCTCGAAGACCCGGAGGCCCCGCGGGGCGAGTCGGGCACCGGAACGGTCCACCACGTCGCCTTCCAGGTCTCCGACGCCGAGCAGGCCCAGTGGCACGACGCCCTCGTCGAGCGCGGGCTCCGCCCGACGCAGATCATCGACCGGAAGTGGTTCAAGTCGATCTACGCCCGGACCGCCGGCGGCGTCCTGTTCGAGTTCGCCACCAAATCGCCCGGCTACACCGTCGACGAGAGCGTCGACGAGCTCGGCGAGCACCTCGTCCTCCCCGAGTGGCTCGAAGACCGCCGCGCCGAGATCGAACCGAATCTCCCCGAGCTGTCGACCGCCGCGCACGAGGCCTGACCGGGTCGCCGGGCGGCCGAGCGGTGAGCGGTCGGAGCTGACCCCGCGACGGGCTCACCCGTCGTCGAACGGCGGCAGTTGCCCCGCGATCATCTCGCGGTCCTCTTCCAGCCAGGGCGGGAGCACGAGGTCGCCGCCCGGGTCGGGCTCCCTATCGGCGACACCGAGTCCGGGGCGCTCGGTCGCGAGTTCGAACAGGACGCCGCCGCCGTCGCGGACGTACAGCGACTCGAAGAAGTGCCGATCCTTCACCCGCGACACGTCGAAGTCACGCTCGTCGAGCAACGCGCGCCACTCCCGGAGCTGCTCGCCGCTCTCGACGCTCAGGGCGACGTGGTGGATCGACCCGCGCCCCTCCTTGCCGTACTCGGCGTCGTCCGTCAGCAGGTCGACCGTCGACTCGCGCCCGCCCGGCAGCCGGTAGCGGACCGCGTCGTCGCGTTCGGCGACGATCTCGAACCCGAAGGTGTCGAGCAGACTCGCCGTGACGTACGGGTCCGCCGACCGCACGGACACGCCGCGAACGCCTCGGATCGCCCGTTCGGCGGGGACCTTGCCCTCCGACGAGCCGTCGGTCCAGGGGCGGTCCGCGCGCTCGTCGAGGTCGGTGGGTCCGGTCTCGCTCTCGGCGACGCCGACGAGTTCCAGCGACGTGCCATCGGGGTCCGCGAACGCCAGGACGGGCTCGCCGAACCGCTCGGTCCGGTCGACGGTCACGTCGCGCTCGGCGAGTCGGTCGTACCAGAAGTCCATCGAGTCGGCGGGAACGCGCAACGCCGCCGTCGTGATGTCGGGCTTGCCGATCCGACCGGAGTCCTCACGCGGGTAGGTGAAAAACGTGAGCACCGAGCCGGGAGTGCCGCGCTCGTCGCCGTAGTACAGGTGATAGACGAACGGCTCCTCGAAGTTCACCGTCCGCAGGAGAAAGCGCAGTCCCAGCGTCTCCGCGTAGAACCGTCGGTTCTCCGTGGGATCGCCCGCGACGACCGACACGTGATGCACGCCGAGCGTGTCAGAGAGCACTGACGGAGGTACGGACCGCACCCCGATAAGCGTACCAGCGATCCGCGGCCATCCGCCGACGGATCAGTTCTGCTCGTGGCGTTCGCCCGCTTCGACCGTCGTCTCCAGCCAGTTCTCTTCGGGCGGGTACGGACAGGAGAAGGTGTCGCTGAACGCGCAGAACGGCGAGTAGGCGAGATTGAAGTCGATCGTCACCTCGTCGCCGTCTTCGAGGTCGCGCTCGGTCTCCAGCTCCATGTAGCGGCCGCCGTCGTAGGTCTGCTGGCCGGTCGTCTTGTCGCGGAACGGGACGAAGATGGCCTCGTCGCCCGGCTCCTGTTTGTAGCCGTGGAGGTCGAACGACTCGCCGCCGAGGTCGAACGCGAAGGTGACCACCCGCTCGTAGCGCACGGTCCGGCCGTCGGAGGTCTCCATCTCGACGGGGTCGGGCTGGTCGTGGACGGTCACCGTCGCGTCGACGCGGTACTCGGGGTCGGGGTCGAAGTACTCCAGCCCGTCGAAGCCGTCGCGGTCCTCCGGCGGGATCGGCGATTGGGGGTGTTCGTCGAGGAACTCGTCTTTCTCGGCGCGGTTCGCTCGCAGGCGCTCGGCCCAGTCGTCGGTGTCGCTCATAGTCGGGATTGCCGCCGCGGTGGTTTGAGTCCGGCGGTCCTCGATATCGTCCGCTAGGAACGGCTCGTCGAGCGTGTCGGTTCCGACAAATCACACATTGCGTGGGTACAGCGTACTATTCGTGGGACAGCGGGTCTTATCGGTCCGAGAGACGTTTCAGATACGTATCGACCTGCTCGACCACTCGATCGAACTCCGGTTTCTCGGTTACGAGTCGGTCGAGTGCTCGGTCCCAGTACGCTTCTACGGCTTCCCGATCTCCGTCCGGAATCCCAGTATCCAATCGAAGTTCGACATCCTGACTGCTCGCTTTCGTCCGCAGAGCGTCTGCGATCACGTCTGATTCGAATTCGTGGTGTTCCATCAGCCGGTAGAGGTCGTAGTAGTCCCTCGCTCGGGCTCTCTGGTAGATGCTCCGCAGTTTCTCGACGAAGATCTCTTCGACGCTGTACGCCGACAGTTGGAACTCCGGGACATCTTCGAAGCGGTGGGTGTGTTCGACCGGCTGGAACGCCAGCGGCTCGGCGAACGTGATGTCGAGATCCGTCGTATTTCGCTGTCCGAGCACGGCGTCGTACTGGATCTTCACCTGGAGGTATTCGACCGGAGTTCCTGCCTCGTGATAGCTCGTTATCTCGAATCGGATCCCCGACCGACCCTCGATACCGTTTATCGCGGTCTCCAGACGGCTAGGGAGGTCGGAGATGTCCTCGGTAGCGGTGAAATCGAGATCTTCGGAGAACCGCCACAGTTCCGGGAAGTACAGCTTGCTCAGTGCGGTTCCGCCCTTGAACACCAGTCCATCGATGTCCGACCTGTAAAGCGCGTAGAGGATCCACGAGTTGACGTAGTTCTTCTCGGCCAACCCAGCGGTGACGCCGTCCTGCCGCGCCAGTGTGCGGACACGCGCCTCGGAGATCATCGGAACCGACCTCCCGCGGTCTCGATTTCGTCCGTCGAGACGTTCAGCAGTAACCGATACTCGCTGCTGTGTGTCCCGTCGTCGCCTCTCGTGGGATCGAGTTTCGAATACCCGCTGGTAAACCCCGCTTCCAGTTCGTCCCGCTGCGGGAGTTCGACACCGAGCGTATCGGCGAGGTAGACGATCCGCTTGACCGCTGCGCCGTTGCCCAGTCTCAGCACGTAGTCGACCAGGCGTTCGGTATCGAGGTCGGCGGCGCCGTCCAGCGCCTTCGCGAGTTCCACGATCCCGCCGCAGTGTTCCGGGTGGTCGGCGCAGTCGACCAGCGCCTTCTCCCTGGCGGCGACATCGACCGTCTGAGAGCGGATCGAGACGGGTTCGTGGCCGAAGAACTTCCCGTCGGTGACGGTGACGAACCGGTACGTGACGCCGTGGATCTCCCGGTCGGGGACTCGGCCGGTCGTGGCCGCGAAGACGGTCGTCGGGACCTGCTCCGTCAGTCCGTGGTAGTTCAGCGCGGTCCAGTAGGAGAGATACATCGGCTCCGCGAGATGCGAGGCGATGACGTACTCGTGTTCGGTGTACTCGCCGCGTTCTCCCGCAGCGAGCGGGACGATCAGATAGGTGCCCCGTTTCAGTCGGTCCAACCACTTCTTGTCTTCGAGATTGCTGGCGATCTTCTTCGCCGCGGTACGGGAGCAACCGAGCACCGATTCGATGTCGTCGATCGTCACGATGGTCTCGTTCCGACCGGCTAACCGAGTCAGAGCGAGAGCTTCCCGCTTGGACAGACCGCTCTTTATATCCTCTTCAGACTCGGTACCCATAATCGGATCTAACGCTACAAGGAATATAATACCTGTAGTTTACAAAACCCTTCCGTCCGTTCGAACGGCTACGCTCTCAGGTCGATGGCGCTGATAGCCACTTTCTTGTCGATTGTCGCGTACAACACGAGGTATGACCGAGGGCTGGGAGCGGCGACGCTTCCTCGCTGCGCTTTCGCTGGCTGGGGTCGGATCTGTCGCGGGGTGTCAGAACCTGGGGAACGACACCCGATCGACGGATTCCGGCCAGGACACCCCTACTGAACGACCGACGGCGACCCCGAGCGAGACGGACGCGGAGACACCGACCGGGACACCGCCGAACACACCAGTCCAGATCGAATTTCAGGTGGAGACACCGGGCGAATCGGATTCCGGGCGGATCTCGTTACCGCCGATCTGGGAAGCGGACGACACCATCGATTCGTATCAGGTAGCGGTGACCGTTCCCGGGACGGTGAGCGGGGAACAGGTCCAGCAACTCCAACTTCGCACCGACGAGTCGGTTCTACGGGAGATCGAAGTGGACAACGATGCAGAGGTCACGGTCTCGGTGAATCCGGCTCAGCTGAACGCAGGCGAGAATCGGATCTCTGTCTCGGGAGTGACCGAAGACGACACTCAAATCCAGTCGGATCCAGTGGGAATAGCCAAACAGACACCGGAAACACATCTAGTAAACTGGGTGCATGAGAAAAACGAAGACCTCAGAGACGAAGCCAAAAACCAGTATGGGGAAGACTACTTCGAAGAACAAGTCGGACAGACAGAGATAACAGACTCGCCGGTACTCAACCAGTACGATACACCGGACGGCGTAGAACACTACGACAAAGAAATTGATTTGGCTGCATGGGAATGGCACCACGACAACGACTACCCGTACCAAGGAGACGGAGGCGTCGCCGGAAACCCACAAGAAGCCATCGACTTCGTAGAAAGCATCGGCCCACTCGAAGAGGCAGAAAATCGTGCAAGAGAAGCGATGGAAAATCCGCGTACAAATCAGTACCCCAATAATAATGTGCAGAATGATGGGGATGGCACTATCAGTGGGGATAAAGGAGAATTTAACTACGATAAATTTTCTAATGCAGATACACTATCCGAAGCATTAGACTGGCTTCACCCATACCTCTTCGAATTCCAACTCCGTTATCCAGGTCCCGGACCTCGCTCCGATGAAGACCAGATGTATGCAGCAGTACTTCAGAAAGGAATAGACGACCACACAGACATAGAATCACAGTTCTGGGAAGTCAATCTACCGGAAGCCCCAGCATCTACACACGGAAACGGCCTAGCATACGACAAAACCAACAACGAAATGCTACTGGTAGAATCACATGATACCCCAGTGACAAATAATGATACCTTCCACCCACGAATAGAAGAATCAGACTACCTCGACATGGAACACTCTGCCTCCGACGAATGGTATCACCCACTAAGATTTGCAGACGAATATAGAAGCGAGGAGAGGGAGGTAGCGGAAGGGTTTAATGAAATTGGGTTTGGTGTTGCTAAGAAGTATGCTGCTTCTGTGCTTAGAAGTGTAGCTACAGGTTGGAGTGATTCAATACAGAGTGAGCAGAACCCTGAACCAGGCAGAGGTTTATTCAATGATATTAATGTATCAGTTACTAATGATTATATTATTGATCTAACTGATAAGATAAGGTTCTGGAATAATTATGAAGAAACTGATTCTGATACATTCGAGAAAATTAAGTCCCATTCTAAAATGCTTAATGAAATGGTATCAGACAAAGATGAAAACTATGTGATAGGGGGTACTGTAGATAATCCATGGACTATTGAAGGTGTGGAGAGAGCAACAGTTAACCAAATATGGGGGGACAAAAATGGCCAATTTGACGATGCAAAGGCCATCTTAGAGACTGAAGCAGCTTAAAACTCTTCTCCCCTATATTTCACTATCTTGTTACCTCACTGTTTATACTACTCAATGAGGTATCGCTGTTGAATCCTACTCCGTTACCTGATAATGAGTCCCTCCAGTCCGTATATACACTTCTTAGGCCTTCAGTCGGTTGACCTTCCTCATCATTCCTATCCAAAATCTGTGCTTGGCCGTTCGTAAGCCACTATTGTTCTCCTCCATTTGCTTTGTTGAGGAGTTTTTCTTGTGTGAGAGAGGAGATGAGGGTTAGTCTTTCTGTGGGGGTCATGTCTGCGAAGGCGGTTTTGTAGCGGTTGATGGTGTGGCGGGAGACTTCGAGTTCGTCAATTGTCCGAGTCTGATTTCGGCGGACGACTGCGCGACCTTTGCGTCCCCGACCGTTCTCATCACGACCGACGCCACCCGTCGGACACACCTTTTTCTCGGTCGACCGCGAGGGGGCGGGTATGGGCGAGATCGACCTCGACCTCCAGACGGTCGAGGAGGAGCTTGACGACGAGGAGGAGGGCGACGACGGGGGCGGGCGGGTCGTGCTGGGCGTGCTCGACGGCTCCACCCCCGACGAGGAGTGGGTCGAGATCGTCGAGGACGGCGGGACGCTCGTGCTCTCCATCGAGGGGGACGTGAACGAACTGGCCGCGGGGTTCGCCGGCGGCGTGCGCGAGATCGACGGCGACCTCATGCAGTTCCGCGGCTTTCTCGTCGTGACGCCGCCGGGCGTCGGCATCGACGCGAGCCGGCTGGACTGACCCCCAGCCGCGGCGAACCGGTGGGAGGCGCCCAACTCGTGAGCGTCGTCGCTTATGTAGCCGGCGTGCCAACACCGGGGTATGACGATGAAAGGCTCCGGACGGTCGACGTCGTGGCGCGAGATCAACCGGTGGGACGGCGGCATCAGTTGGCTCGCCCACCCAGAGGAGGCGATGCAGCGGGTGAGCCACGCCCTGGTCTCCGACGGCGACGTGTGGCTCGTCGACCCCATCGACATCGACGGGCTGGACGACGCCCTCGCCGAGCACGGCACCGTCCGCGGGATCGTCCTCCTGCTCGACCGACACAAGCGCGACGCGGAGGCACTCGCCCGCCGCTACGAGGTCCCCGTCTACGTCCCCGAGTGGATGGACGACGTGCGCTCGGACCTGACGGCACCGGTCGAGCCGATCCGGCGGAGTCTGGCCGACAGCGGCTACGACCTCCACAAACTCGTGGACAACCCGGTCTGGAAAGAGGGCTTTCTCTACGACGAGGACTCGAAGACGCTGGTCGTCGCCGAAGCGGTCGGCACGTCGTCGTACATGCGCACGAGCGACGAGCGCCTCGGCGTCCATCCGGCGCTCCGGCTCAAACCGCCGAAGGCGCTCGGTCGCTACTCCCCCGAGCGGATCCTGGTCGGCCACGGCGAGGGCGTCATGGAGGGTGCGGCCGAGGCGCTGGCGGACGCGCTCGCCGGGTCGCGCAAGCGGACGCCGCGGCTGTACGCCAAGACCGCGCGGGAGTTCCTGTTTTGAGCCACCACCGTCACGGCGTCGAGAGCCACCGGCGCGACGAGGCGCGCGAACGACGGAGTTTTGCCGGGTGCCGCGAATAACCCGCCGTGGTCTACGCGACGCGCGGACTGGTCGAGTCCTGTCTCAGGTTCGCACGGGAGTCCGACCCGGACCCGGTGACGATCTCGCTGTCGGTGACGCCCGCCGAGGAGTTACTCGGCGCGGATCTGCCCCCCGAGACACCCGTGTTCACGCACTTCTACTATCCCGACTCGGCGGGGTCGGTCAACTTCGTCTTCGGCGTCGACATGGGGACGCCCGTCGGGCAGACGCAGGGCCGATTCGTCTCCCACCCCAACGGCGAGTTGCGCGTCCGCCAGCGCGACGATTTCAAGGAACTCATCTTCGTCGCCGTCCCGCCGTGGGACGAGGAGTCGGTCGCGGTGTTCGACCGCGGCGGCGAGCGCCAGCCGCTCGAACTACTCGACGTCGAGCCGCCCGAGGAGTTCCCCGAGTAGGCGGAGTCAGCGGCGGCCCGGCGGCTCAGTCGAGATAGCCCAGGTCTTCGAGCTGGTCGGCGATCTCGGAGAACTCCGCCTCGGTCAGCTCGCCCTGCTGCTGGTTCTGGATGACGATGCTCCGCAGGAGAAAGCGAACGAGGTCGCTCGTCGAGGAGAAGCTCGTCCCCTCGATGGTCTCGTCGACGCGGTCGGCCAGGTCCTTCGGGATCGAGACGGTGGTGTAGTCGGTCATACCGGCGGATGGGGAGGGGCGGGGTTAGTCGTTGTGGCTGGCCGCGAGGCAGTGTTCAGATAAGCCGATTCCATGCGAACGCGAAAGAGCTAAGCCAGTCATCGGCGGTTGCTGGATCGACATGACTGAAACAGTTTGAGAACGAATTAGTTCGGCGTTTTACCTCGCGAAAGACACGTTCGACGCTGTTGCGATTTCCATGGCGTTCGTATCTGAAATCGAGGCCGTGTCAGTCGCAGGCTTCTTTCAGCGGAGTGGCGCCGTCGACGAGAAACACGGCATCGTCGACATCGTGTTTCTCGCGGAGTTCACCGAAGAACATCTCGGCGAGAGCGTTCGTTCTCGTCGGTTTAAGCTTCGTGTGGAGTAATTCGTTCGAATCGGGATCGACGGCGGCGTACAGCCAGTACTGCTCGCCGTCGATCCGGATCACGGTTTCGTCAACCGCAACGTGATCCGGTGACCGACCAGCCTCCGGCTGTAGATCGGCCTTGTGAACCCAGTTGTGAACGGTCGAACGAGCACGATTGACACCGAATACCTCTAGAAACGAAACAGTATTCGAAAGCGAAAGTCCAGCAAGATGCAGCTGAATACTGAGCTTCATCAGCAGCTTCGGTGTCGCCTCGCGTTCAACAAACGCTAAGTCAATCTCGTCCAAACATCCACCGAGGCGGTCGTTTTCGGGCATAGATCACTTTGAAAACGTACCGCCTCACTCTTCATCCTTATCTGAACACCGCCCCGCCGGCCGCGAGCGGGGAGAGCCGCCGGCCACCGCTCCCCGGTCTACTCGCGAGAGCGGTCCGTACAGGTTGTTCAGTGACCTCTCCTAGCGATGACTTATAAGAAGTCTATTAGAAATGCCGTACAAGATATAGACTACTTACTAATCGACTCCCTACTAGAGTCTACGTTCACACTCGCTTCTAAATTTAATTCCGTTTCGTCAATAGGAATAACTTCAACAACTGACTCTACACTTCTAGAAGGAGTGATAATGTAGATTACGACACCCGCCTGCTCATCTACGAATCGGTCAATATCCGGAGAGTCATCCTCATCTCCGTCCACCTCATACGAGGAGAAAATCACTCCTGTACTAACTATACACACAAAGAGTATAGAAATAGCAATGAGAGATATCGGCCAGATAGACCCGTTATCAAGCAAATAGAGACGGTAGAGACTGTAACCGAGTAGAGCTACCCAAGAGATAGTGAGTAGGCTGCAAACCGCCAATATCGGTATTCCAACAATATTTCCCTTTCGCTTCTTATAGGGCGTTCCGTCTTCTTTCGTTTCAAACTCACCATACTGTGAAAACTCAAAGGATCTAAAGTCAATATATGTGTATGAATTATAGGTGGCTGCGCTAACCAGAGCAGCAAGACCGGCTACACCGTACAAGGCCAATCCAGGATCAGGAAGCTGCCAGACGATATATGTGAAATTGATCACCGGGAGAAAAGCCAGCGCAATTGCCTCCTCATCCAGCAGACGTAATCCATCAGTCAGACGGCTCATCGGATAGTGACGTTGGGGTGGAGAGTCAGAATATACTGTTCTAACTCATCATTCCGCGTGACTTCCATCTCACCGTCAAACTCGTTTTGTAGTTCAGCCCGTGCGTCACGAGCGAGAGCGCGCGCACCTCCCTTGGCACAGACATCAACGAATTCTGGAGACCCTGGCCAGTCAAATATCTGGCCAGCCTTATCTGTGGCTTCATCAACTAGATCGGCAACGCTCTTGTCCTGTGGTCGCACGAAGACGGCAAACGGGTTGTTACTCACATACATTTTAAATGTATCTCGGTATTCATTTTCGGTCTTTTTTCCATTAATCACGAGGTCAGAGTACATCTGATCAAACACACTTCCCTTGTCAAGATAACCCATCGAACACATTGACACAAGGTACTGAGCTTCCTCCGGGTCATGACCACGATCAGCATAGCGCTGTCCGATGCCGGACCGGATGTCGTATACCTCCTCCTGGCTGAGCCCGCGAACTCGATCCATTTCCCGAAGCACTAACGCTTCCTCAATAACCGGGAGGAACTGAGGGTGAACCCGACCATGGAACCGGTCAATTACCTCATCAATCATCCCACCCTCTGTGTTCATCACTTTCGAAACGCCTCGCCAGTCTTTAATCGGGAAGCCATCGGAGACCTTGTGCAGATGCTTGAAGGTATCTATGAGATCGGAATATTCCTCTACTGAATCGTTCGATCTAGCTTTATCGGTGATAGTCCGAATAGGGATATTGTCAGTATCGACGATTAACACATCACGGCCATCAAGGGAACCAATATCGGCATATTGTCCGGATGGGAGGTCGCCAGTAGCCACATCTTCATATTCTCCATCCTCAGCAAGTTTCTTAAGATTCTGGTCGTGTCGCAAAGTCCTCTAGAGTTCAGTAGCAACTGGCTCCCGTGAGGAACGGGACGCCTCTGGTGTCCACCCAAGAGGTGTCCCATGCACGCCACAATCGACGTGCGGTTCACGATTAGCATCGACGAGGACAAAACGGTACCGCTCGCCACGCTTGCCGAATTCGTTACCGAGCAGAACGTCGAATCTGTACTGCTCGAATCGATGGTCGAGAGCCTCGACGCGAGCCGCGTCGAGGCGCTCTGTGGTGAGAAACACGCTCACGGCAATGGTGATCAGCGATTCCAACGCGCCGGTACTGACACCCGCACAGCCGTCACAACCGCCGGTGAGCACGAATTCGACCTTCACTACGTCGAAGACACCGCCGCTGACCACGACGAATCCAGCTACTTCCGGCCCGTCGAAGATGTTCTCAGCTTCGACGGGCAAAACCGCTATCAGCAGGACATCGCCGCCAAGAGCGTCGATCTCGCTACTTCGGTCAGCTATCGTGACGCTGCTGACCACGGCGACGGCATCCTCTCGAAGATGCCGTCGCCGACCACCATCAATCGTCGCGCCAAAGAGTACGGCAACAAGCTCAAGCAGTTCCTTCCAGACTGTGTCGCTGACACAGACGCTGACGCCGTTATTCCTGACGGCACGAAGTGTCACAGCCAAGACGACGACCGCGCGTACCACTCCGTCCAGGCCACGCTCGGCGAAGATACTGCCAAGGAATCACGCTCTCTGCTGGATCTCTCGATCAACGCTGACTGGGACGAGACAGCCGCCAAACTCGATGACATGGACGCAGTCACTGACGACGCGACGGTCGTCAGTGACGCTGATGAGGGTATCGTCACGGCATTTACCGACGAAAACCGTAATCATCAACTTGATCTCGTCCACGTCGGCCGAACGCTGGACTACAACCTCTGGGACGACGGCGTGTTCTCCTTGGATCGGCGGAACGAGATCGTCTCGGAGGTGATCGACGAGGTGTTCCATCTGAAGAATTCGGTCGCCAAGCACCGTCCAAACGAGGAGTTCGCGGCGATCCGCGAGCGGATCGCGCGAACGACCGAGCGTATCGAGAAGACAGCGTGGCAGTTGGATCAGTTCGGGTCAGAGAAAGCTGCGGGGTATCTACAGCGGTGGCTGCCGTCGATCGTGACGTTTGCCGAGCAGGCTGTCGAGGGGTTCGAGGTGCCGTGGACCTCGAACCCCGTCGAACGGCTGATGGGCGAAGTCAGCAAGCGGTGCAAGAACCAGTGGATGCGCTGGACAACGGAGGGGTTAGAGGCGATACTCCAGCTTCGGCTGGTGAAGTACGCCGATCCAGAGCACTACCAGTCGTTCCTCGACGAACTGCTCCAGCGATCGACCAAAACAGCAATGAGCTGTGACCTCTCAATTGAGAGCACCAGAGGCAAACTCTAGACCGCTTTGCGACGCGACCGATTTATTGGAGCGGGAAGGATACACAGTGGATCCAACGGGGACAAGCGGTCCCGATGGCGGTCGCGACGCCTTCCTCGTGGATGGTGACCGAGACGGGATCCTTCATTGCTCCGTGCAGAAAGACAATTGGGTCGGGAAAGCCCACGACGACATCGAAACAGCTGTTGAGAACTTCGATCGTGACTTTGATTTCTACATTTTCGCCACAACACAAGACCCCAGTACGACCAAACGGGATCGGGTTGAAGAGGAGCTCCACGAGGAATGGGGAATTCCTACGACGGTTTGGGACTTCTCGAAAATCCGGAACAGCTTGGTGGGCGATCGTGAAAACAACGATCTGATCCGGGAACACCTCCGTGTCAACCCCAATCGACCGTTCGTAGACATTGAGTCAGAAGTAGATGATCTCTATGAGGATTTGCTGGATCGTGTGAAGCGCCGACAAGCTCCCGATGGGACAATTGTCGAGGACCCTGCCTTGGTTGTCGTCCATGTCATTCCTCAGGAAGCCGTTGACGACCATCACGACCGGTATGCAGGCGACCTCCCCCACCCACCTCAGTTCGAAAAACGTGATGCATACGCTGTAACACGACCGAAGGTGAAGATCACCGAAAATAATCGACGCTTCCATGATGGCACCGAGAGGGAGCGATACACTGCTATCCATCGGGACGGGTGGACTGAAGGTATCTTCACAGCTCTGTATCCCAGCGACAACCCCCAACTCCGGACGTCTATTGATCGACTCATAGCGAACTTCGTCCCCACTGCTCTCGGGACGTTTGACGAAGCAGACATCTACCCGCCCTACTATGTGTACGTCAGCATACTGGGTGCCGAGGGGTACACACTTTCCCGACCAAGTGGATCAAACCGACCACCCAGCAATGTGCGACCTTTCACCAAGGACGAGATACGGTTGAATCGCGTCCAAATCGACAATCCAGATGTCGATGTCCCGGATGTGATGCGGAAGACGTTCGATCAGCTCTGGCGACATGGTGGCTGGGACCACTCAGTCAATTATCAAGCCTCCGAGACAGATGATGGTGAAACTGTCTACGAGTGGAATCCATACCGATAACAGTATCCACAGTAACAGAGCGAGTCGAGCATAATTGCTCTCCTGTAATTGGTTTCTCGATCAGTCACGCCATGGTCCCCATCGGAATTACGCCACGATGAAACCTATTGAGGACAGCCGCTGATCCCTAGGAGTAGGACCTTGAACAGGTCGATAAGCTAGCTGAAGACTCGCCTTCGTGCGTCAGGATGGTTGTTATTGATGATAGAGACGCCAGAACCAGCCGGGTGTTGAGGCAGTGATTTCGTCGATAACTGATGTCCACGGGTGGTTGCCGTGGAACGCCCGGGCATAGGGACCCGAGATGTCCGCTGCCTCACTCACAAGGAGCAATGAGCCGAAAAGGGCGTATTCGGGGAGGAATGCAACATCACTCCACAAGTACCGCGGGCGAAGATATCCGAGAGGCCGCCACAAACGGTGAGATCGAAGCGCAGCCAGCTCCTCGTCGGTAACACCGAGTTCACGAACGGCCGTCGGTGTGATCCCGCCTCGACGCGTTCCGTGGGCAAGGACGCCCTTCAAGAGTGTCTTCGTATGCTGTCTCTCCGCGAGATGAATCAAGAAATTGTACTGTAGCTCAGTGGCGAAATGTGCTTGCGTACGGACTGACACTGCCTGCTCGAAACCTTCCTGCAGGTACGGGTGTTTCCACGTTGGCGAGTCGAACTGGTGCTGATACGCGTGGCACAACTCCGACGCTAAATACGTGTACGCCGTCGTCTCGGGGAGTTGCCCTGGGCTCACGCCGATTCTGCCCGTCCGCGCGGAATATCGCCCGCCGATGAACACGAGCGTTAATGAGGCCGGCAGATCGCTCGTGAGAAGTGCGAGACGCTCCCTACGCGAACAGTCGTACACAAGATGTTCACGCCACATCTCGCGGTACGGTGTGGAATCGACATCGAGAAGGTCGTCGTAAAATCGCGTGAGTTCATCAAAGCGTTCGTGAAGGTCAGCCTCACTTGCGAGAGGACCATCGGAACTCTGTAGGAGTGAATCGGTTAGGGGTGGTGCGTCCGGGTACTCCTTCCGGTACGCATCAACAGCATCTGAGCAAATTGACCGTAGCTGTTCGAAGAACGCGTCGTCATCCATTCTATGATATCTTCTCAGAGTATTAAATTCGGTAGCTTACTGGGTAATCCCTCGATAGAACGACACGGAATACACTGCGAAAAAGCCACTGAACACCACGCCTACGACGAGGGCAAGGAGGCCGACGGCAGCCAGAACCGGGAGGGAGAGTTCTGGGAGATGGAACGCCGTCGTTGACTCCGGTGACAGGAGAAGCGAGAGCACGCCAACGATACCGCCGAACACTCCACCGAGAACGCCGACGAGAATCGAGTACCCCAGCGTACTGACGATGTGCTGTCTAACGACCGAGACGCTGTGTTTGAGTCCGTCGACGGCTCCCATATCGTCGAGGACGATCGCCTGGCCGTAGAACTGGAGGAAAAAGAGGACGATGAGGTACAGGAGAACGACGATGGCGACGACAAGTCCGATGACGGCAAGCGTCGCGACGTTCGCCGACGCGAGGCCTCCACTTCCGAGGACGAATACGGTACCGACCACGCCGACGAAAAACGCGACCATCCCGAGGACGAAGTTGACCGCCATCAGAGCGAGGTATGCGACGAGAATCGAGACGTAGTTGGCCTTGCCGGCGTCTATGAACGTCCGTAGCGCGGTTTTCCCGTCGAGTGCTTCGTCGGCCATTGCGATCAATCCGCCCTGGAAGAACGGCATGACGACGAGCAACACGAGCGACAGGCCAAGCGAGACGATACTGCTGAGGAGGGGATTCACCGCCTGAAGCGCCAGTTGTGGCACTTGGAACAGCGAGAGGACCAGAATTGGGACGAACAGCACCAGATTTCTGCGGAGAGTTCCCGGCGTCTGACGGAGGGCGTTCAGGACGACCATACCCGGTCTCTATTACGCACCCAGAAAAGTATTGTCTGTTGGACAGCTTCTCGAGCTACGATGAGGGGGGATTGATGTAGAGACCGTACCGATAGAACTCCTCGTCATACCAGAGCAGTTTCCCGTTCGCCGCCGTGTCGACCGCACCGAGTCCCAGAGCTTCGAGTACCGTATCGAACGCGTCCGAGATCGGCGCTGTTTCCGTGTACGTCTCCTGTGCGACCGCCTCGCTGAGGAGTTCCCGTGCCGCCTCCGGTAGTTCTGCAGGGGCGAGTTCGGTATCGATCCGCGAGCCAAAGACGACCTCGCGGAACTGCGGCCGCGAGTCGGCGACCTTGATCGCCAACGCCGTGTACGCCGTCTCGACGATTTGTTTGCGGGTCACGTGGACCCGGTAGGCCCACGTGCCGCTCTCGGTCATCGTCACGACGCGGCCGTCGAGATCACCGGCTGCGAGCTGACTCTCGCGTTCTGCCGGCCGGCGCAAGACGTAGGCGTCCCCGCGGAGCAACTCGGCCGTGCTCGTCTCGCCGTCGGTCTGCGTGTAGCTGTGAAGAATCTTGAGTACGCGCGCGCTCGGCCGTTCGAGCGTGTCAATCAGAACGGCGTCAGCTGGCACCTGCTCTTTGGGGACCGGGTCGACACGGACCAGTTGGCGTTCCATCTGTGTGCGTCCAGTGACGACGTGTTTCGTCTGGTAGTACGACCCGTCGTGGGTCACGTAGGCGTCGCTCGGGAGCGGCTTGTACCCGTACGTCGTGTGGCGGCCATCCGGGAGAATGTCATCGAGAGCATTTCGAGCGGGCGTCCCGAACAGCGCCCCATTATCGGGTTCGTAGAGTGCGTGTTCGACTGGGGAGACGTCGATAGGTTCGACGGTGAGTGTGTACTCGGACGGCGATTTCTTCGAACCGAATGGATTTGCTGTCGCACAGCCGGCGAGTGCTGACAGAATCGTTGTACCGCCGATCTGGAGGGCTTGTCTGCGAGTGGAGGGCATAACGGGAGGACACGCTTCTGTTGAAACTCCCCGTCATTGACGATTTCGATACCTTCGCCACAAGTACAGTGCGTCTATCCTGCCGACAGGTTGGATGAGTGCTCGGTCCGACAACGTTCCGCTGAGACCCCTTGGACCAGTAAGATTTTCAATACCGCTGCGATAAACGTATCCGCGTGACTCCCTCCAACATCAGAAGGGTGCTGTTCAGTGAGCCGTCTGGTCGCCGCCATGCAGTAGTGATGTTCGCTGGGGCACTCGCCTTTGTCGGTCTCTACCTAACCGCTTGGTTTCTCGACGAGTCTGTCCCACGCTTTGCGCTCTTTCTGCTGGTTGGGTCTGCGTTGTCCGGTATTGCCGAAGCGCTTCCGAAGGATCGACGTCGGATAGCCGGTGGTTTACGTGTACTAGCGATTCTCGTGTTGGTGTGTCTACTTGCTCTCATCATCTTCGCTCCCGAGTTCATCATTGGATAGCGGGACGGAACCTATTGACGCCCACTACACACCCTAAACCTCCTAACAGACAGCAGTCAGGCACCTGACTCTCATTGAGTTCTCTTCTTACAAGCGTGTCATAGAACTTCCCTCAAGGAACTATTTTCATATAATATTCAGCGAACCAGTTGTTAGATAGAGCGCGTGCACCAAGCGTTCAGTACCGGAGGGTGGGCCCACCAGTACTATTTTAGTACTCTCCTCCCGGTGTTGAGTATGGCAGTTGCAACCGCCGCCAGGTACACAGGCAGCGCGCTGAGTGTCGTTTTCGCCATCTCCCTCCTCGCGCTCGCCGCCCTCCATGCTGTGGCAGGTGTCCAATTAGCCGCGATTCCTGCGATCGGGGGGCTCGTATTGCTCGGCGGCGCGCTCGCACTCGCCCCCGAGTCGAATCGTGATCTCGTTGTATTTCTCGGCGCCCTCGTTGTCGCTATCGCCTCCATTGGTGGATTTATCGCAGCCGGGCGATTTTTCTAAGCGAGGCTGCAGGGATACACAGTTAGCGTTGGTCAACTAACGCTGAGACGATCAACGTCTGAACCACGGCGGACAGGGGGAACCCGATGAACACAACGACGCCTCGAAATACAAGCGTCACGAGCGGAGACGATTCGATGCCAGCTATTGAGAACAGGACAGCGAGTGGGAACGACGCCATATAGAGCACCCACACCGGGAAAAACAGCAGGAAACTGAGGGGGAGAACGATTGGCTTCCAAACCGCTTCGTAGAGCGAGAGCGCATCAAGCGCTACGAAGCCAACAAACCCGACGAACACCCCTACGAGTATGCCGCCAGCAAGACGTGGAGGAGACCCAAGCCAGCGGACGATCCGGTGCGTTTCTCCTCGCTCATCGAATCTGAAGCGCGTTCTGAGACCACCCGCGACCAGCAGTACTGTGAGGAGGACACCAAACAACGTGGCTACGCCCACTGCGGTCGGCTTGAAGCACAACGGCTGGCAGTACTGGCCGCCCTGAAAGAAAAGGAACGTGAGTGGATACGCGAGCAGTAAGAACGGGAGGACACTCTGTCGGAGCCAGTTACGTTCCATACCGTATATCATCACCTCTGTATCATAAACGTGGCTCGCAAACGAACAGTAGTTCCCGCCACAGTGTCCTTACTAGAGCAGCAAGTGGAACTTCCGATACAGACAATTGAGGTACCAAACGCTCATATGATGTTGATAGAAGGATGATGTATGTCTGACCGTACTGACCGCTTGCTTGCCCTCCACGTGATCTTAATGGCGCTGCTCGTCGTGTCCCAGACGACTGTCGTTCCTCGAAATCAGCTCCTGGGTTCGATTGGTATACTATTCGGAGCGGTCGCCATCATATATACACTTGCTGAACTCAAAAACACGTTCTGACTCCAGTTACCCCCGTAAATAGTATCTTGACGGAGCGAGTGACCGCGGTGTTAAGTTAAGGATGAGGCGGTTAGAGATTCGAATGATCTATGCCCGAATCCAACCGCCTCAGCGAGTCTACTGGATGGATCGACTTGGATTTTGTGGAGCGAGAGCGGACACCCTGCCCGATCGTTGAAAAGGGTATTCGTCACCACCTTGCAGGACTATCACTTTCGAATACAGTTGTGTTACTTGAGGACTTGGGTGTCAAACGCAGTCGGACAGCGGTTCACAATTGGGTTCAGAAAGCCGATCTACAGCCAGCTGCTGGTGAAAGCCCGGATCGCGTTGCGGTCGATCAGAAGGCGATCCGGATCAACGACGAGCAGTACTGGCTGTACGCCGCCGTCGACCCAGAAACGAACAGAATCCTCCACGCACGGCTGTTTCCGACGTATACGATCGCAATCGCTCGGGAGTTTCTCACCGAACTCACCGAGAAACATGCCGTCGAAGACGCCATGTTTCTCGTCGATGACGCCGACGACCTGATCGGCGGACTCCGCAAAGAAGGTCTCAGCTACCGCGTTCAGCAACACGGCCATCGAAATGCGGTTGAACGTGTCTTTCGTGAGGTGGAACGTCGAACATCTTCGTTCTCAAACTGTTTCAGCCACGTCGAACCGCCGACTGCCGAAACATGGCTCCAAGCTCACGCCGTCTGGTGGAATCATGCTTAACTTAACACGACCGCGAGTGACAGCAGATCCTCCCTAAAGAATTGCGTCACTCGAATTCGATTCCGCAGTGCTGCTCGACCACAAACATCTCATACGGCCACTACGAAGGACGAGTATGGCGACTGCCGAACGGGGGATCGGCTCCTGGCTCTCAGCGACCTACGACCTGTTGTTGGCAGTTCTGGGCTTTACGATCGTCTGGTATCCAGTACTGTCGCTGAGCAATACCGTCCTCGGCTCCCCGGTTGCAGATGCAACAGTGAATCTGATCGTCGGTATGCTGGCGTTCGGCGGTGCGTATCCTGTCGTTGCTGGTGACTGGTCGCTCGGTCGGTTAGGTGATTTTGCGTTCGTCCTGATCGCGTCGGAGATCGGATGGGGAATCATCGGGATGGTGAGTGTCCTCGCACTGGACGTGACCATCTCCGGGAGTAACCGTCTACCACAAGCAATTGTTTGGGGTGCCGCCTATGTGACTGCATATCTTGTCGTATACCGAACCAGCATGTCGATCTATCAGTAGCCATTAATCTCTGAAACCCCCCAACAAGCGGTAGACGAAGACTTATCACAACTCAGTAACGAGACTGCCGTATGTCCGGGAAGTTCAGTCGTGGGCTTGACGTCGTCGACGGAAGCCTCGACGTCTTCCGGGCGAACCCCCGTCTCGCAGTCCTCCCGCTATGCAGTCTCCTGCTCGTCGGGAGTGGCTTCGCAATCGCGGCCGGTGTCGCCCTCCACTACGGTCTCGTTGCATCGATCTTCACGAACGACCTCATCACGTACGCCGCGATATTCGTCGGCCTCGCGCTCACCTCGAGTCTCGGCGCGTTCTTCAACGTCGCCGTTGCCCACTGCGCGTTCCAATACTTCGACGGTGGAACGCCAACCGTCCAGGACGGGCTCCGCGCGGCATGGCGCTCGCGCCGTGCAGTCGCGATGTGGGCGCTCACGTCCGCCACCCTCGGGACCGTACTCTACATCCTCGACGACAAGTTCGGCTTCCTCGGGAGTGCTGCGCGCCTCGTCTTCGACCTCGCGTGGGGCCTCCTGACCTTCTTCGTGGTCCCCGTCATCGTCGTTGAGGACACGGCAGATCTGCGCACCATTCTCCGTGAAAGTGGGAGCGCATTCAAGGAGACCTGGGGCGAGAGCGTGAGTGCCTCGCTGGGCGTCTCGCTGGTCGTCCTCCCGGGTGCACTCGTCGGCATCTTCCTCTTGGTGGCTGCCTACCTCGGTCTGCACGGGATCGTTGCATGGATCGTCGGGGGCCTTGGCCTGCTTTGCGTCGTCGCGGCGATCATCACAGCACAGGTCCTCGGCATGGTCGCGCGCACCGCACTCTACGAGTACGCGACCGAGGATCGTCGTGTCGGCCCGTTCGCCGACCGCAACCCAGCAAGTGTCTTCCCCGAGTCGTGACACTGACTGCGGCGGACTATCGACGGTACTCTCGCGACCTCACCAACTATAGCCAGATGGACCAAACAATGCGACGTATTCACCTGCGTTGCATCCTCTGGAGATAATTATGTCTATCGGCACCCACCACGTCCTCCGAAATAATCATACGTGGAAGTACGCCCTACTTGGTGGCCTCATTTCGATTCCACTGGTTATTGGTGACTACTGGCTATCGGGAATGGGGCATTACTTTTCAATCAACATGGTATTCTTCGGTGGACTCATCGCTGGGTTTCTCGCAAAACGAGACGCGGCCAATGCGAGAAAGGCAGCTATCGGTGCCGGAATCCTCGGCGGATTGCCGGGATACATCTGGATATTTCCCGCGATGGTTCGGACCTGGCATAGTTTTGCGACATCGTGGTCGTCGACTGTCGTAGCGACCTTGGTTATGACACTCGCCGGTGTGATGATGATCGGCACCGGTGCGCTTGGCGGCTTTCTCGGCGGCCTCGTCGGCGGGTGGCTGGCCAATCATAGCTGATTGAACTCGTTTACAGACAGGCCATAACACGAAATTCGGGATTCCTGGTAGTACTGTCCCAGTTCGACCACGAGCAAGACAGAGGACTGCCTAAGGGCTATTGCGCCAAAATAACGTCTGGGGAACGTGATATCAACAGAGGCACTGGTCCCTGGCTGGCCCGAAATCCTCGGATAGGTTTTAGAAGCCACAAGCGGACGTTCTCAGTATGCCCTCCCAGATCGAATCCATCTCCCCGCTCGGGGTCGGCCTCGGCATCGGTGTCGCTATCGTGGCCGTCGCACTTGTTGGACTGGACTATTATCAGCCTGCTCCAGCTGCCCTTATCGCGACTGTCCTCTTGGCCTTCGCCGTCGCCTTACACGGTGTGAAGCCCTTCGGAGAGTCGATCGCCTATCATCTCCTGCAGGCAGCCGCGTTTGCAGTCTGGGGAACGATCGTGATCATCACAGACGACCTCACGTTCATTCCGGCGGTGTTCGTGGTCATCGGCCTCATTGGCGTACTCAACTACGGCTGGCAGGCCGTCCAGCGGGGGATTTGGACGCCGACAACCTAGAGGGTCATAGAACGGTTGGCACATCCGTATCTCAGCCCTCCAGAACCACTCACTACAGAATAGAGATGTAACGGAGGCAGGCGAATTATCCAGATCACTGCTCTTATTGAATACGCTCTTGTGTAGCACATTGTTGATTTCAGAGAGTGGCTTTGACGGCGTGTTTGAGCGCTTTTCGTCCGGGTTTGCGGTAGAGTTCTCGTCTGAGTTGGAACGCTCGGAGATACTGTGTGAGGCGATCTTTTGAGATGCCTCGATGCGGCGAGAGCCACCGTCGCGCCAGCGACGCGTGGCTCTCGCAGGTGTTCACGTGGACCGTCTCGTCGGCGTATTCACCGTCTCCGTGAACGACGTATTCGCGGTCGAATTGCTCATCTTCTTCAAGCGGATCGTACGCGCAGAATCCATCGGTATAGACCGTGAGAGGCTCCTGCTGGCGGTCAGCCAGCAGGAGTCGGATCGTCGATTCGTCTGCGGATTTCGCTGGCACAACGTACCGTTGCTCGGTGCCACGATCCACGAGGACGAACACAGGCGGTTTGTCTTGATCATACGTTCCGCGTCCGCGTCGAGAGAGGCCGCGAGAGCGCGACCAGCGGTCGCGCTCGCGGCCTTTCAAGCCGACAGAGACGTAGAACTCGTCAATTTCAACCGGGCCACGGAGATCGAGTGACGGCGCGTCGAGCGCTTCAGCGAAGCGCTCGACACGCCTGTGAATCGTTTTGTAGGTGACCTCGATTTCGCACTGTAACTGCCTGAGACTCGTGTTAAACCGCAAAAACGCGTAGATCGAAAACAGCCACTTGTGGAGCGCAATCTTCGAGTGAGCGAAGATCGTGCCGGTCTTATCGTTGAACGTGCGGCCGCAATCCTTACAGAGATACCGCTGAAAGTGCCCGTAGCTGCCGTTTCTGACCGTTCGGTCAGAACAGCAGCGAGGACAGGAAACGCCGTCACGCCAGCGAACCTGCTGTAACAGGTCCGCTGCGACCGATTCCGACCCAAACACATCTAGCGGAATCATCCGTGTCGGACACCGCTGACGCGGTGTCCTTGTCCTCTTCGACACGACAGCGACAGCTCAGCAGTATCAACAATCTCCTACAGAAGAGCGAAGCAATCAAATCAACTTCTTCGACGAGCTGAACCCACGCACCAAGAGTGCCTTCCAGACCCAAGAACTCAACTTCGACCCATATAACGCAAATCAAATTCAAGAGATTCTTCGCGGGCGTGATGACGCATTTCGTGATGGTGTTCTTACTGATGAGGTCATTCCTCTTGTCGCGGCTTTCTCAGCCCAGGAACACGGGGATGCACGGAAAGCAATGCGGTTATTCAGGACCGCAGGAGAGCTAGCCGATCGTGAGGGAGCTGACATGGTCGAAGAAGACCACGTGCGAAGAGCCCAAGACGCACTTGAAAAGGATCGATTCCGCGACTTCCTCCAGGGTACCCCCACTCAAATGAAAGCAGCTTGTCTCTCGATCGCTGCTAAGTCACTTTACTCGCGTGATGATTACATCATCACAGGTGAACTCTACGATGCGTACCAGCAGATCACTAACGCGATAGATATGGACACGATTGGGATACGGCGGTTCCGGGATATTCTTGATGAGATGCAGCTCAGCCAGGTAATCGAAACTAAGGAGGTAAATATGGGAAAAGGCGGTGGCCGCCACAACTCTCATCGGTTACTCCACAATCCTGAGGCTATCCTTGATATCGTAATGGAGGATACTCGATTCGGAGATATCTCTAAATCCTCGCTGAAACGGTTCGCCTGACTAATTAGATGTTATACTGATGAGATGTACCTTCGTTTCGTCCACTCGTCGCGACGGGGCACAGTACGTCCTTCACGGTTCTCCCAATCAGTACTCGAGACGGTTTTGATCCGATCGAGTTCGAACCCAGCGGCTTGGTAGCAGACGCCAGTGTTGTCGTCGACGCCGGCGATCGCGATGAGCCGCTCTCGCTCGGTATGCTCACGTACCCAGTCTCGAAGACGCGCAAGCATCCAACTCGACGTATTCGGTGGGCGATTCGGGTGATTCGCAAGCCGTGTAACGTACAGCTCTTCACGAGCCCCGTCGTAGCTGTACGTGTACGGCTGCGCGAGCACCGCCACTGAGTACGGATGCCCCTCTTGGGTAGCGATGAATCCGGCCTTCCATTTCGCGACACCGCCGAGGCGATGGTCGATGCGGCCGTCCGGACCACCGATAAGAAGGTGATTGACGAGTCGCCGACTCCCTCGTCCACAAACGCGGTGGACTGTGAGGTCGGTGACGTCCTCGAGAGGTGGCGGCGTGACACGGTCGGGTTCCCAATGTGAGACCCTCCAGTCCGGTTTTTCATCAGGTTCGACGCCCAGTCGTGGGAAATCCGGCATTCCCGCTGGCGGGTATGTACGCCACTCGGGATCACTCGAATGGAGCGCTACGACCATCGACTCATCGGCAGGGAGCCGTTCTTGGAAGTTGACAGACAATGAACGTCCTTCCCGAGTGAGCTCAACGTTAGTGATGACGCGACGTCGGTAAACAGCCTTCACCTCGGGAATGGGGAACCGATTTCGAGAATCGATAACGGTTCGCTCGAAGATGTGGTCGCCGGCGCGGATCGTCGATGCGAGTTCGGTTGGTTTGTTGCTGGCCAGCGAGGAATGGTCAAGAGGTGCTGGTTCCGAACCGTCGCGAACGGGGAAAGCAAGTGCTGACATACTGGTGAGCCGATAGAGTGATGGCGGTTACTCGGTCTGCGGAGCGATGTGGTGGAGCGAGTTACCGTCTGGAGTAAACCACTCACAGTCGAAGGAGACTGATCGGGGGATATCCCCACAGCCGAATTCGAGGACTGCTTCAACCGTCGTGTCGTCGACGATCGTGACGCGGTATAGTTCGCCGTCGTAGGAATTCCAGTATCGCTCGCCGACTGCAACGTCGGTCCGTCCAGTCGTCGCAAACGCTGTTGATTTCCCGTCAGGGAGCTCCACCCGGAAGGCTATCCGATTCGGGTCGTTAAGCGTCTCGAAGAGCTGTGATTCACTCGTCATAAAGCGCTAGAAATGGACGTCGGCGGGGACGAGCCATCCCCCGTTCTCCGGAGTAATCTGAACTGGATCGGTTCGTGCGTGAAAAAGCTCGTAGAAAATCACCAATCGTGACTTTCGACGACCGATTCTGAGTTATTATCTCTGTACCGGTTTTATTGACATTGTTCAGATTAGCTGGTTCCACGCGAACGCGAAGGTTTGCAGCCATGTTTCGGCGATTCGGATGAGGCGTGTCGGAAATGATTTGTGAACTGTTCGGTTCGCCGTTTTACCTCTTTGAATATACGTTCGACGGAATTCGATTTCCGTGCGTGACGTATTGAAATCGGAGGTTTCTGACGAAACAGCATGCCCCGGACGACGAGTCCTGGTGGGAAACCATTCGGTTACCGATCTCGACGCTGACGTCGTTCACCGGTTGTGACATCTTCATTGCCCCGGGAATGACCTAGCTGAGAAACTTCTACCGGGACGGCGTTCCTGAACCTCAGAAGGCGACAGAGAACCGAATAGAGGCCACTGAACCCGAGTGTCCTTCCACAGAGTACTTCGGTTAACTGATGTTAGAATAACGGTCGGGCTGCGTGACACAGCCGTGCGGACGCCTGTAAAGAGATATAAGACGGCGGTTCGAGAATGAAATTAAGTTAGCATGAGTATGAAATTCAGCCGCAAGGAGGTAATGGCAAAGCTCCAGGAGACGGTCGATGCGGGAGACCCAATAATTGGGTCCGGTGCCGGAACCGGTATCTCGGCGAAGTTTGCTGAACGGGGCGGGACCGACCTTATAATCATCTACAACTCTGGGAGGTATCGGATGGCGGGCCGCGGTTCTCACGCTGGGCTACTCGCCTACGGCGACGCTAACGAGATCGTGACGGAGATGGCAGGTGAAGTCATTCCCGTTATTGAAGATACACCAGTGCTTGCGGGTGTCCATGGAACCGACCCGTTCCGCGAAATGGATGTCTTCCTCGACGAGATCGAGCGTCTCGGATTCTCGGGCGTACAGAACTTCCCGACGCACGGTCTTATCGACGGGAAGTTCGGTGAAGAACTCGAAGATCTCGGTATGGGATATGACGAAGAAATCAAAATGATCGAATTGGCCAGCGACCAAGGATTGCTGACTGCGCCGTACGTTTTCGACAAGGAGCAGGCCCGAAAGATGGTCCGAGCTGGTGGCGACGTAATCGTCGCTCACCTCGGTCTGACCCGTGGTGGCGACATCGGGAATGAGGAGGTGTCGGGCCTCGACACAGCCTCGGAGCGGATTCAGGAGATCCGCAATGCGGCTGTGGACGAGGCTGACGCTCTGGATAGGGATATCTTCGTCATCTCGCACGGAGGCGCCCTCGCAGAACCCGAAGACATCGCTTACTCAATGAAGAAGACGACGGGGGTCCATGGCTTTTTCGGTGCTTCAAGCGTGGAACGGCTCCCGACGGAGGTGGCGATCCAGAAGCAGGTCGAGGAATTCAAAAATATCGACTAAATCATAGTAATACATCCTGATCAAACGGCTTCGAGGCTACCGGATCGTTTACTCAGCGATCCTGGGCGTTTTCAACAGGCATCGAGCCCACTTTCCGCCGAGGACACTGTTCTGGCGTATTTCGCCTTCAAGTGGGAGTGTTTACGCCCTTTCACGGAGAGGTCAGGCAAAGAACTCCGGGTCTTCACTGTACCTGTTTTATTTTCGTGTGCCCCACCGCGCTTTGTCGCGTCCACCGTGTGCGCGCTGCCTGTGCTCACCGACGTCGGGGCTCACTGTCACGTCCGACTGGTCGCTGCGGCGCAGCCACCAGAACGACAGCCCGTCGGCGACGGCCGCTTCGAGACGATCCGTCCCGGGATAGCCCCGTTGGTTGGCGTCTTCCTCGATCATCGCTGCCTCCCGTTGGGGGCCATCGATCCGATGAAGCCCTCGTCCGACGTGGGGTTGTCGGCCCTGAACCGCCACCGACCGAACGTGGGGTTGTACAGCAGCTGCATGTCCATCCCGTGGTCGACGTTCCACGCGAGGTGTTCGGCGAACTTCCCGTAGAGCTTCGGTTCGACCGGCGCGCCGGCCCGTGTCTCGGCATCGAGGCGGACGGTCGCGGTCCCGTCGTTGACCCGCTAGTGCTTGTAGAGGTCGGCCATACGCCGACGTGGTCGGCGGTAAGGAAATAGTTGTTTCCCTGGCGCCTCCGATTGGAGACAATCGCGGTACAACAAGTGCCTGATCGTGCGAGCGAGAGTTCCTCTCAAGCGGCCAGGTTGAGAGGCGAACGAGCCGGAGCCGGTGGCCGACTGAAGGGGTGAGTCATGGCAAGGTCAGTCGGGACAGCCACCGCGTTTCGCGGTGTGTGCCCGACAGTAGCCGTCCGTTTCGTTCACCTGTCTCCGAGTTTAACGCTAGCCCGGATATACCATCTGTGACGTTTCTTATAGTTTACCTGCGGTGAGAGCGGCGTTCGATTCGCCGGGCGTTGGCTCAATCGAGCAGGGGGAACTCGGCGACCCGGAGGTTCGTACAGCCGTACGGCACCAGCGTGAGCGATTCGGCGGGCTTGTCGGACCGGACGATGCCGTTCGGGATCGACTCGGCCCACGCGAACTCGTCGTCGAGGCCCCACTCGGGGACGAGCCGGCCGGTCACATCGAGTTCGACGGGCGCGCCCTCGGGCGAGAACGGCCGCTCGCCGGGGTCGTCGAACGACGCGGCGAGCGCCGACGCCCCGTCGGAGACCGAATCCATCGATTCAAGTTCCAGCCCGTAGTTCCACGGCTCGTCCGGGTACAGCTCCCAGTCGGCGTGCGGTCGTTCGCCAGCGATCTGTTTCCGTGACGCCTCGATGGGGTAGGCGAACGTCAGCGGTCCGCGATGGACGCTCACTGCACCGTGATAGCGCCGCTCGACACGCACCGGCGACTCGAACCGTATCTCGAGCGTGTCCCCGTCTTCCCACGTCCGTTCGATCCGGTGATACGATCCCGTCGCGTCGACGGTCTCGCGGTCGCCGCCCGGGCGTTCGATCGTTGCCGCCTCGACCCACTCGGGAATCCGGAGCGAGAGCGCGAACGTCGCCGGAACGTCCGTCTCGACGGTGAACGCCACCGAGTCCTCGAACGGGTAGTCGGTGTCCTCGACGACCGTTACGTCCTCCCCGTCGAGTTCGGTCGTCACCGCGCAGGGGGCGTAGGCGACGATCGCGAGCTCGTCGCTCTCGTCGCGGTCGTCGCTACCACCGCCGTCGCGCATCCACAGGTGCGAAGCGAGCTTCGGCCAGCCCTGGTGCATGTTTGCCGTGCAGCAGCCGAAATTCGGTGCCAGCCCGAAGACGTTGGCGTCGGGGCCGTTGAACCAATCCTTCTCGGCGACGTTGCAGATCACCTGGTTCGCCTGCTGGTCATACTGGTGGGCCCACATGTCGGACGTGAACGTCGCCGGGAGGGCGTTGTACGCGAGCCGTTCGAGCCGGTCGCCGTGGCGTGGGTCGCCGGTGATCGACGCGAGCACTTCGAGCGAGTACATGTACTCGACGACGCCGCAGAGCTCAGTCCCGCGCGAGGGGTGTTTCCCGCCGTAGTACTCGTCACCGGAGAAGAGGCCTGTGGCTTGCCCGTGAAACCTGTCGAGCGTTTTGATCCCGCGTGCGGCGGCCGCCCCGTCACCCTCGAGGGCGCGCAGGCGAGCGCGGACGGCGGGCTCCTTGAGGCCCATCGCGTTGTTGACGACGTGCGCCGAGAGGTCCGTCTCCCCGTCGTCCGGCCACTCGTACGGTTCGAGATACCCACCGAGGTCCGCGAAGTGGTCGCCCCAGTCGTATCCCTGCTCGGCGGCCGTCGAGACGAGGTCGAGAAGTCGCTCGTCACCGGTCCGGTCGTAGAGCCAGTAGAGGCTCACTGCCAGATCGGCCCACCGATAGCGTCCCCACCGCTCCAGTGGTCGGTCTTCGAGCGCGTCGGCGAGCCAGTCACAGAACAACAGCATGGCCTCAACGGCGCGCTCGTCGCCGGTTGCCTCGTGGTACTGCGCGAGGACTTTGCAGACAACGAACCGCGGCCACGGGTCGTACTCGTACCCTTGGTCGCGGGCCTGTTCGGCCGGGCCGATCCAACCGTTCTCGTTCTGACTCGCGAGAAAGGCCTCGACCCACGTCTCCGCTCGCTCGATCAGGTCGGGGTCGTCGAGGAGGTATGCGAGCGGCAGGAGGCCGTCGACGTAGTAAGGGCCGCGCTCCCACCCGTCTCGTTCGCCGCCGAGCCACTGGTTGTCGGCAACGTCGGGCCAGCACTCCTCCAGATGGCCGGTCAGCCCGTCGGCCTGGATCGCGAGCTGTCGTTCGAGCCACCCGCGCGGTTTCACGGCACCCAGCGGGAGGGGGTCGTAGGCACGCGGTTCGAGGCGCGCGTCGGTCATACGATCACTCCGTGCCGCCGCCGGCATAACCCTCACGCCGGTGGGACCCGGGGAGCGGGTGCGAGTCACGGGACAGGATGCGGGAATATCTCGTCCTCTCGACCCCATGTCTTAAGAGCGCCTGGCCGGATCACTTGATATGGCGAAGCCAGCAGTAGACCGTAGTTTCGACCATCCGAACGTCCAGTTCACGTGCGAGTGCGGTTGGACCGGACTGGACGCGGACGTCGAGGACTGGGCCGTTCAGGAGGACCGCGATCGGGTCGTCCGCCGATGTCCCGACTGCGGTGATACGGTCCCCGAGTGGGGCACACTCCCCTCCATCGAGGGTGCGACGGCGATCGCCCGCGGTCCGCTCCGAGAATCGCTCGCGGAAGCGGGCTACTACGATTCCGAGTAGTCGACGCAGGCCCTTTCGCAGTACCGCGATCGGACCGTCTGAGCGCTTCGGCGAAGAGACCAGTTTCCACGGTCTGAGGTCGCTCACGAGTCACGGTTTCGCGGCGGAGCAAAGCGCGAACGCAACGCGCAGGGACCCGCTTTCGGGAACCGTCTCTGTGCAGCGGACGGGCTGCGTGGATCACGACTCGGCGGCGTCGACGACGCAGCGAAAGCCGATGTTGCCGGTCGAGCTATCTGGCGTGTTTTTCGACCGGGCGGCGACCCGGTAGCGGTTGCACCATGATCGGTGGCAGAGGTACGAGCCGCCGCGCATCACGCGCTCGTCGCCGCCCTCGGGGCCGGTCGGATTGTCGCGGTCGTACTCGTCGGTCGTGTGGTAGTCGGCGCTGAACCAGTCGGCGCACCACTCCCAGACGTTCCCGGAAGGATTGTAGATCCCGTAGCCGTTCGGTTCGAACGCGTCGACTGGCGCCGTCTGGACGAACCCGTCGCCACCCGTGTTGTTGTCGGGGAACTCTCCCTGCCAGATGTTACAGCGGTGCTCGCCGTCCGGCTTCAGTTCGTCACCCCACGGGAACGTTCGCTGGTGGAGCCCCCCGCGTGCGGCGTACTCCCACTCGGCCTCGGTAGGGAGGCGTTTGCCCGCCCAGTCGGCGTAGGCCGCCGCGTCGCGCCAGGAGACGTGCGTGACTGGATGTTTCAGTAGCTCCCGGTCGTCGAGGAGGCTCCGGATCGGGCCGTTCGGGTGGAGCCAGTCGGCACCTTCGACGGCGGCCCACCACGGCGTGGCCGCGGAGTGCTGGACAATCCGGTCGCGGTCGCCGTCGTTCACAAAGTCCTCGAAGACGAACGACCAGCCGAAGCGCTCGGCGTCGGTCGTGTAGCCCGTGTTGCGGACGAACTCTAGGAACTCGGCATTCGTGACGGCGTGCTTGTCGACGTAGAAGGAGTCGACGGTCACCTCGCGGGCCGGTCCCTCACCGTCCTCCGGGAAGCCCACGTCCGAATCGGTACCCATCGTGAACGTCCCGCCGTCGAGTCTGGCCATCCGGGCGGTCCGTTCGTCGTCGTTCGTCGCAGGCGTCGTGGTGAACCGTGCGTCGGAGTCCGCGACTTCGCCAGTGCCCTCATCCACCTCGCCCTCACGGGACGGCCGCTCCGAGTCGCGGGCTGCTGCACAGCAGGCTCGTTCCTCGGTCATGTCAGGATCATCGTTGAGCGGTCAGTAAACGATTTCGTCGGACTCCCCGTGGCGTTCGTCAAGGCCCTCCGCTCCGAGCGCGATGTGGACTGGCACGGCCCGCAACGGCGGACGAGCCGCTCACCCGTCGAACTCGGGGAGGATCTCGTCCTCGTAGAACTCGAAGAACCCCACCTGGTCGGGACCGATCTGATGGACACAGATGTGGTCGTACCCAGCGTCGAGGTAGGTCTCGATCTCCTCGACGTGGTCGGCCGGATCAGGACTGCAGACGACGGCCTCAGCGACGTCGTCCTCGCTCACCATCTCGGCCGTCTGCTCGAAGTGGGCGGGCGTCGGGAGTTCTGAGCCCACGCCCGGCATGGCCGCGTTAGGCCACTGCTCGTGTGCTGTCCGGCGCGCTTCGGCCTCGTCCTCGGCCCAGCAGACGGCCATCTCGGCGTACTTCGGCTTCCCCTCGCCGCCCGCCTCCTCGAAGCGCTCGATGTGCTCGCTCGCGGGACCGGCCCCGACGAAGCCGTCGCCGATGCGCCCCGCAGTCGTCGCAGTTCGGGGCCCGCCCGCGGCGACGTGGATCGACGGAGGGTCATCGGGCCGGGTGAAGATCTGAGCGCTCTCGACGGTGTAATGTTCGCCGTCGTGGCTCTGTAGGTCGCCGTCCCAGAGCGCCCGCATCACGTCCACCGCCTCGACGAGCATCTCGAGGCGCGTTCGGTGGTTCGGCCAGCTGTCGCCGAGGACGTGCTCGTTGAGGCGCTCGCCGGTGCCGACGCCGAGGAAGAAGCGGTCTTCGAGCATCGTCGCCGCGGTGGCGGCCGCCTGCGCGACGATCACCGGGTGGACCCGCATCGTCGGGCAGGTCACGCCGGTACCGACCTCGATGCCGTCGGTGGTCTCGGCGATAGCACCCAGCGTTCCCCAGACGAAGGGACTCTCGCCCTGGTCGCTGGTCCACGGGTGGTAGTGGTCGGAGATCATCGCGAATTCGAACCCGGTTTCCTCCGCGCGCCGCGCGTATCGCGCGAGGTCCGACGGCCCGTGCTCCTCGCTCGCCAGCTTGTAGCCGAGTGACACCATACCCCCGTTCGGGGTGCCGATCGAATACTTCCTCGGCGCGCACCGGCAAGGCCGAACGCGCGTTGTCGCGCGACCCGACGTTTATGGTTTCGGGCGTTCTGGTCCAGCACATACCATGCCAGCCGACGATCTCTTCGTCCACCGAGCGACGGATGACGCCACGACCGCGAACGTAACCGTCGATACGAGCCGACGGGCGGGCCACGACGTGAACCCGTACCTGTTCGCGAAGTTCTGCGAGCACCTCGGCAACAACATCTATCACGGGATGGACGCGCAGATCCTCTTCAACCCCGTCTTCGGCGAGTGGCACTTCCGGGGATCGGGCATCCCGAGCGGCGGGAACGGTCCTACGTACGATATCGCCGACATCCGCGAGACGGTCGAAGAACACGACCGCCCGCTCGCCTATCCCGAGTCGACAGACACCGACGCCCTGCTCGACGCCTACCAGCGCGCCCTCGCCTTCGGGTGGCTCCCGACCGACGACGGCGTGGCGTTCAGCCCCGACACCGGCCCGAGCGGGAACTGCGCACAGCGCATCGAAACCGACGCCGCCGATGAGGGCGTCGAACAGCGGACGCACCTCCCGCTCCACCGGATCGATGAGTACGAGTTCCGCTGCAAGGTCCGGGCGGTCGAGGCGACGACGGCTCGTGTGACCGTCGCGACTGACGACGGCGATGAACTCGCCGACGCCGAACTCGATGTCGGCGAGGAGTGGGCAACCGTCGAGGGCGACTTCGAACTGCCGAGCGACGTCGACCCCGACGGCATCTACCGCATCTCGCTGACCGCCGACGAACCCGCTGAAATCGTCGTCGAACGGCTGTTGCTCTACCCGAGCGACCACGTCGACTACGCCGACCCGGAAGTCGTCGAGTTCCTCCGCGACTCGGACCTGCCGGCGCTGCGCTGGCCCGGCGGGAACTTCGTCTCGGGCTACGACTGGCGCGACGGGATCGGCCCCGTCGACGAGCGGCCGACGAAACCGAACCCCAACTGGGAGGGGCTGGAGTACAACCTGTTCGGGACGGACGAGTTCATGCAGTTCTGTGAGAACGTGGGCTGTGAGCCCACCATCTGTATCAACGCCGGCGACGGCACGCCCGAGGAGGCCGCCAAATGGGTCGAGTACTGCAACGGCGACCCCGAGGAGACCGAGATGGGACAGCTGCGTGCGGAGAACGGCCACCCCGAGCCATACGACGTGACCTACTGGGAGGTCGGCAACGAGCTCTGGGGCCAGTGGCAGGTCCGCTGGACGACGGCGGCGGGCAACGCCGACCGCTACGAGCGGTTCAGCGAAGCCATGCTCGACGTCGACCCGGATATCAAACTCACCGCCTGCGGGCTGGAGACCAACGACGACCCCGGGATGGGCCCGCTGACGACGAACGGCCGCTGGAACGACACGCTACTGGAACGGGTGGGAGACGACATCCGCGCCATCTCCGATCACGTTCTCGCGGGCGGGCAGGTCGGTCGGGACACCGACCCGCGGGAGCTCTTCCGGGCGTACATGGGCTTCTCGAAGGAGTTCGGCGAGGTGTTCCGCGGGCTCGAAGATCGGATGCGCGAGGCCGGCGTCGACGACCCGCGCTTCGACCTGACCGAGCTCCAGCTCTTCGCGGGCCTCGAAGGGGACACCAGCGAAGGCGGACCCGCCGGCGACGGCGAATCCGCGGGCGAGAGTGAGCCCGGCGGCGAGGCCGAGGAGCTGACCGAGGAGACGCTGCCGACGCCGGTGACGATCAGCGAGGCGCTGTACAACGCCTGCATCCGCAACGAGATGATCCGCATGGGCGAGTTCGCGGAGATGCTGACCCACTCGGCGAGCGTCAACCACGGCGGCGGCCTCCAGAAGTCGGGTGAGCGCGTCTGGGCCGACCCGTGTCACTACGGCCGGGCGCTGACGACGGCGCTCGCCGGCGACACCCCTGTGGGGGCCGACGTCGAGTGCGGCACTATCTCGACGGAGTACACGTTCCGCGAGATCAGCCCGGTCGAGGGGGTCCCCGCGGTCGACGTGATGGCCACCGAAGGCGAGGACGCCCTGCGCGTCGTCCTCGTCAACCGGACGAGTCACGAGGAGCCCATCGACGTCTCCGTCGACCTCGGGAGCTTCGAGGCCGACGGCGACGCCGAGATCGCGACGCTCGGCGCGGAGACGTGGCACGAGCAGAACTCCCGGGAAGACCCCGAACACGTAACGCCCGAGTACAACGAAGCGGCGGTCACCGACGGCGCGGTCGAGGTCACACTCGACCCCTACTCGATGATCCGGTTGACCGTCTCCTCGACCTGAGGGCGACTCCCTGCGGGAGTCGCGTTCCAACAGCTATTCCCCGCGCTTCACCTGTCTCAAGTAGTCTTCGTAACTCTCGACGCCCCGGCCGTTCGGGACGACGCCGACGCGTTCGGCCCACTCCCACCACGCTTTCCGGAGTCGCTCGACTCGGTCGGGGTGGTCCGCCGATAGATCGGTCGTTTCCGTCCGGTCGGACTCCATGTCGAAAAGCTCCCAGCTGTCGGGGCCGCCGTAGTCCGCTTCCTCGCCCGCCGAGACAAGCTTCCACTTCCCGTCGCGGACAAAACGGTTCCTCTCGTGTTCCATGAACAGCGGTTCGTCACGGTCGATCGAGTCCCCCTCGAACGCGGGGCGGAGACTCGTCCCCTCGATCGGCGGGACGCTGACACCGTCGCGCGCGTCGGGGTACTCGGCGCCCGTCACGTCGACGACCGTCGCCATGACGTCCGGAAGGTAGGCGGGCTGGCGTCGCCACTCGCCGTCGGAGTCGTCCAGCGCGTCCGGCCAATGGACGATGAACGGCGTGGCGGCTCCGCCCTCGTGGACCCAGCGCTTGTACTTGCGGAACGGTGTGTTCGACGCGTGCGCCCATGCCTCCCCGTAGCTCTGGACAAGCGGCGAGCTCGCTTTGTTGAGCTCGTCTACAGGACCGCTCCCCAGCATGTCGAACTCAGCGCACGCGCCGTTATCGGAGAGGAAGAGGAACAGCGTCTCGTCGAGTTCGCCCCAGTCCTCGAGGGCGTCCACGAGCCGGCCGACGTTCCGGTCAACGATGTCGACCTGGGCGGCGTATATCGCCATCCGTTCAGCCATCTCCGCGCGCTTCTCCTCGGAGAGGTCGTCCCACTCGGGTCCGGCCCGATCAGGGAGCGGCGCCCGTTCCTCGTTGAATAGCCCCATCTCGAGTTGGCGCTCGTAGCGCTCCTTGCGGAGCGCGTCCCAGCCGTCCGCGTATTCGCCGCGATACTTCTCGACGACGTCCTTGTGGGCGTGGAGCGGCCAGTGTGGGGCATTGTACGGGAGATAGAGGAAGAAGGGCTGGTCGTCGGCGGCGGTCACCTCCTCGATGAAATCGATGGCGTAGTCGGTGAAGGCGTCCGTGGTGTAGTAGCGCCGGTCGGTGGTGCTTTCGGGTTCGACGCTGCCGGGGTCGCCGCCGTCCTCGGAGAGCCCGCGCTCACCCGACGGGTCGAAGTAGTTCGCAGCGCCGGCGAGGTGGCCGTAGTAGCGGTCGAACCCGCGCTCAGGCGGGCGGTCTCCCTGACGGTGCTGCCCGAGGTGCCACTTCCCGCTGGCCATCGTCTGATAGCCGGCCTCGCTCAGGACCTCGGCCATCGTAACGCAATGCTCGTTCAGGTGTCCCTGGTAACTCGGGACCCCCCGGTCGTTCCCGTCCGGATCGTCCGCTGGATTTGTCATGTGACCGATGCCAGTCTGGTGGGGGTGGAGACCGGTGAGTAGCGAGGCGCGTCGGACAGCACCGCGAATAGTTGTAGAACTGGGTGAACCGGAGTCCATCGCCGGCGAGCGCACTGAGATTTGGCGTCTCTATCTCGCCACCGTACGAGCTGATGTCCGCGTATCCCATGTCATCGACCATCACTAGGACGACGTTCGAGCGGGTCGTTGCGCTGTCGTCGGACGCTTCGTTTGGCATGAAGTAACATATATCAAGGAAGGGGCATGGGTCTTCGGATGGCGGAACCCTTCCGGAACGGCCGCGGTCAGACAAGGTCGTCGCCGAACGCGGACTGGTGCTCCCTGATCGGATATACCTCGGGGAGTGAATCGCGAACGTGCAGCGACCACGACGCGAACTCGCCGAGCATCTCCCGCAGGACGGTCGCATGATCGGGATCGTCACTCAGGTCGGTCGTCTCGGCGGGATCGGCGGCGAGGTCGTACAGCTCCGGACCGTCCTGCATGTCGACGACGAGTTTCCAGTCGTCCCGTCGCACCATGGCGGTTCGGCCGGTCTGGGTGTGCTCGTTCAGTTCGTTCTTCGACGCCTCGTCGAGGGGCGGGACGTCGTCGGGCGTCGCGTGCCGACCGCCATATCCGCACTCGGCGTAGACGCTCGTGAAGGCGTCGCCGTCGCGCTCGCCGGTCAGGAGCGGCCAGAGGCTCCGCCCCTGCACGCCCGGCGGCATCTCGGCACCGACGGCCTCGCAGATCGTCGGGAAGACGTCGACCAGCGAGACGTGCGCGTCGCGGGGATCGGGGTCCGGTTCCACGCCGGGCCCGTCGAAGATCATCGGGATGCGAGTCGTCCCCTCGGGCAGGTCGACGCCTTTGCGCATCAGGCCGTACTGGCCGACGAAGTCGCCGTGGTCGGAGACGAAGACGAGCAGCGTTCCCTCGCGCAGGCCTGCCTCGTCGAGGAACTCGACGAACCGGCGAACCTGGTCGTCGACCGTCCGGCACATCCCGTAGTACAGCGAGCGCAATCGCGGCAGGACCTCCTCGTCGTAGTCGGCGTCGGGCGCCTCTCTCAGCGCTCGCGCGACGCCGATCTCGCGGAGCCAGCGCCACTTGAACCGCTTACCGTCCAGTCCCTCCGGCCCGACCTCAACCGGGGGTAACTCCTCGGGCGGGAACAGTGAGAAGTACGGCTCGGGCACCTGGTAGGGGTTGTGCGGTTCGGGCAGCGACAGCCAGGTGAAAAACGGCTGGTCGTCGTCAAGCGACTCGATCCACTCTCGAGCACGGGAGATACAGCGGTGAGCGCATTGCGTCTCCACGGGCGTCGGAGTCGGGTCCGCAGTCCACCCGCCGCCGCCGTTGAACAGCGATAGGTCTGCCATCCACGCTTCCCACTCCTCGTCCGCCTCGGTCATCGCCGCTTCGGCGGTCTCGCTCTGTGCTCCCCAGTGGCCGTACTGCACCCAGTGGTCGGCCGCCTCGGGGCCGAGATAGCTGTGGTTCTTGCCGATCAGCGCCGTCTCGAACCCGGCGTCGTTCGCGACGTCGAAGAGGTCTCGCTCGTAGCTGGCGGCGTCCTGTTGCTGGTTGAGCCAGACGTTCGTCGCGGTCGGGAAGCGGCCGGTCAGAAAACTGGCCCGCGCCGGCGCGCACACCGGCGTCGACGTGTACGCGCGGTCGAACCACGCACCGTCGCGGGCGAGGTCGTCGAGAAACGGCGTCGTGTCGAGCGGGAACCCCTCGCGGGCGCAGGCGTCCGCTCGCTGCTGGTCGGTCATCACGACGACGACGTTCTGCACGTCGGGCATACCTGCCCGGTCGTCCCGGACTGTGTTAAGCGTTCGCAGGGTAACGAGAACGGGAGTCCAGGTAGCCGGACGGGCGCGTCAGCGGAAGTCCGCGGCCCAGTCGGCCGTCTGGACGCCGCTCCGGATGCGCCAGGTCAGCAGCTGGTCGAGGAGTTCGCGCTTGACCTCTTGGGCGTCGGGGTCGTTCCACCGGTTGTCCGTCTCCTCGGGGTCCTCGGTCAGGTCGAACAGCTGCCCTTCATCGGAGTCGACGAAGTGGACGAGCTTCCAGTCGTCGCTGCGGATCATCGTCATGAACTCCGTCTCCTGGAGGATGCCGTCGCGGGCGTGCTCGGCGTAGACGTACTCGCGCCCGGACCACTCCTCGTCGCCCTCCAGCGCCGGGACGAGCGACTCCGCCTCCATCGAGTCGTCGACGGGAGCGTCCGCGAGTTCGAGCATCGTCGGGCCGAGGTCGAACAGCGAGACGAGGTCGTCGACGGTATCGGCGTCGAAGCGGCCCGGCGACCAGACCATCATCGGGACGTTCGTCACCTCGTCGTACATCGTCCACTTCTGGATGTGGCCGTGATCGCCGAGCATCTCGCCGTGGTCCGAGGTGAAGACGACCACCGTGTCGTCGTACCCGTTGGCTTCCAGCGCGTCCATGATGTCGCCGACCTTCTCGTCGATCATCGCGACGTTCGCGTAGTAGTAGGCGCGCTGGCGATGCAGTTCCTCCTCGCTCGCCTCCACGTCGTGCGTGACGGAGTCGTGGTCGACCCCCTGATGGTGCCGCCGGAGCGCCTGCAGCGCCTCGGGCTGGTTCTCCAGATCCGACTCGGGCGCGGTCGGCAACGGGAGGTCTCTGTCCATGTACTCCTTGGCGTATTCGGGGGTGGGGTCGAACGGGGGGTGCGGCCCGGGGAAGCCGATCTCCATGAACAGTGGTTGTTCGAGCCGCGGCATGTGATCGAGCCACCGCGTCGCGAAGTTGCCGACGAACACGTCGGGATGTGTGTCCTCGGGCAGTTCCCACTCGAAGGCGCCCAGTCGCTCCTCGTAGTCCTCCCACTGCCGATAGAATTCCCGCTGTTGCTTGAGGATCCCGCGCGCTTGCATCGCGCGGTCCCACTCGTCGAGGTAGAACTTCTCCCCCGGCAGCGGCGGCTCGCCGGCGGGCATGTCCCCCAGGTAGCGGTCTTTATTCTCGACGGGGTAGCGCTCGTCGAACCCCATCGGCGTCTCGTACGGCGCCGTGTGCATCTTGCCGACGTTGACCGTGTAGTACCCGCTCTCCGAGAGGTCCTCGACCCACGAGCGCGTCCAGCGGTCGCCGTTCCGATAGATGCCCGTCGTGTGCGGGTAGTGGCCGGTGAACAGGCTGGCACGCGAGGGCGCACACGACGGCGCCGTAATGTGGCAGTCGGTGAACGTGACCCCCTCCTCGGCCAGTCGGTCGAGGTTGGGCGTGTCCATGTGGTCGGCGCCGAGCGCCCGGATCGTGTCCATCCGCTGCTGATCCGTGTTGATAAAGATGATATTCGGCCGATCCTCAGCCATGTCGGAATCCTTGGTTTCCACACCCAAAGTATTTACCATCGTTCGGACCGCTGCGGCCGCATCCGGGGTAGCCGGCCCAGCCGAACGGATTCTCGCTCGGACGGTGCCGGGCACCGATCACCACGGCGTCCGCCGTTCCGGGAGCGGGTCGGCCGTCTCTGCCATCCTGTCGGCGAGTCTCGCCAGGAGGTCCGAGCGCACGTCAGCATAGTCGGGGTCGTCCCAGCGGTTCTCCCGCTCGGCCGGGTCAGCCGCGAGGTCGTAGAGCTCGCCGGTCTCGGCCCGGTGGTGGCGGACGAGTTTGTGGTCGTTCGTCCGGACCATCGTCGAGTAGTCGGTAGGCGCCTGCCAGTGGACCGTGTCGTACGCTTCCGCGTAGACGGACTCGCGGTGGGTGTCGGCGTCCGTCTCCCCGGTCAGGAGCGGCCACAGCGACTCGCCCTGCATCGCCCGCGGGACCTCCTGTCCGGCCGCTTCCATCAGCGTTGGCGCGAGGTCAACGAGCTCGACGAGCGCGTCGGTCTCGACGCCCGACTCGATTTCCGGCCCCGAGACGATCAGCGGGACTCTGAGCGACTCCTCGTAGAAGAAGGCACCTTTCAGGTAGATGCCGTGCTCGCCGAGCAGTTCCCCGTGATCCGACGTGAAGATCACGAGTGTGTCCTCGCGCTGTCCCGTCCGCTCCAGCGCGTCGAGCAGCCGGCCGACCGCGTCGTCGATCAGGTCGCACATCGCCCAGTAGGCGGCGATCACGAGCCGATGGTCGCGCTCGTCCATCTCCTCGAAGGGGAATAGGTTCTCGTTGGCGTACGCCCCCTCGTGGCACTCGCGGTACCACGGGGGCTTGTCGTCGAGTTCGCCCGGTTCGTAGTCCGGGAGGGGGATCTCGTCCAGTCTGTCGAGGTAACGCTGGAGGTAACCATCGGGTGCGACGAACGCGTGGTGTGGGTCGAAGGGGTTGACCGAGTACAGCCACGGCTCGTCGTCCTCGGCTGCGCGCTCGATGAACGACTCCGCCTTTCGGGCGCACCAAGTCGTCTGATGGTGCTCCGGGGGCATCCCGACGGTCACGTGCTCGCAGTCCCCGACGGGGCGCTCCTCGTACTCGACGCCCTCTTCCAGGAGCCACCGCTGGTACTCGTTCACCGGTGAGGGGTGGGTCGTCCCGTGGGACCACTGGAAGTCGGCGTACCCGTCGTCGATGCGTCGCTCGCCCATCGGCAGGTCGTCGCTGTCGGGGTGGGCCGGGTTGACGTGCAGTTTCCCCGAAAGACCGCAGACGTATCCCTCGTCGGCGAGTCGCCGCGTGACGAGCGTCTCCGACTCCGGGATCGGATAGCCGTTGCCGCGGACGCCCGTCGTCCGCGGATACCGTCCGGTGAGAAAGCTCGCGCGGCTCGGCGTACAGACGGGGCTCTGGGCGTACGCCCGGTCGAACCTGACGCCCGAACTCGCGAGTTCGTCGATGTTCGGCGTCTCCACGAAGTCATTCCCGTAACACCCCAGCGTGTCGGCGCGTTGCTGATCGGTGCAGATCCAGAGGACGTTCGGCTGGTCTGGCATTGGCGTGTGTGCGTCTGGCGGAAGGTTAACTCCTGTGCCGGCAACACACCCTCGCCTCCGTTCACTCGTAGCGGTGTTTCCAGCTGTCGATGGGCACCTGGCCGCCGTCGACGCGGAGTTCGTGGCCGTTGACGTAATCGCTCGCCGGCGCGCACAGGAAGGCGATGGCCTGCGCGATGTCCTCGGGCTCTGCGAACCGACCGAGGGGGTTCTGACTCGTGATCTGCTCGCGCGTCTCCGGATCGAATCCCTCCGTCATGCGGGTATTCACCCAGCCGGGGGCGACGGCGTTGACGCGGATCCCTTCGCGGCCGAGTTCGAGCGCGAGTGATTTCGTGAGCCCCAAGAGGCTGAACTTCGCCACGTCGTACTGCGGGGACATGCCGACGCCGTTCTTCGTGTGGATCGAGGTGAGGTTCACGATCTTTCCGTATCCCTGCTCGACCATCCCATCGAGCGCCGCCCGCGTGCAGTGTATCGCGCCGAAGAGATGGATTTCGAGGTTGCGTCTGAAGTCCGACCCGTCCGGCTTGTTCATGAAGCGATCCCCCTGTCCGATCCCGGCGTTGTTCACGAGAACGTCGACGGTTCCGAACTCCTCGGCCGCGGCGTCGAACATTGCCTCGACGGTAACCTCGTCGCTCACATCCGCTTCGACGCCGACGGCCTCGCCGCCGCCGTCGCGGATCGTCTCAGCTACGGTCTCTGCGACCTCGCCTTCGATGTCGTTGACGACGACGCTCGCGCCGTCGTCCGCGAGTAGTTTTGCCGTCTCGCGTCCGTTCCCGCGTCCCGCTCCCGTCACTACTGCTGTCGTGTCTGCGAGGTCGTACGGCATGTTTCTCGGATCGGCGGCCGTTTGGTTAGACGTTTCGACGATTCGGCAGATCACGACCGGGCGAACGAGCCTAGGCGATCCGACCCTTCCCGCCTCGGCCAAGGGCGGCCCGAGGGACCGAATCTGACGAGCGAACCGGAATTGAATATATCGAACGCTACACTGGCTACCTCCCATCCCAACCGAGGAGTGGGTGGACTAAGAGCGCTGTCAGTGGAAATCGAACAAACTGAACAACTTAAAATTAGGCGTACAGGGGTGAAATGCGCTAATTCGAAGATTGTTCGAAATTATCGAACCATATCATAATGGATGTACATTATTGATTCTGCAAAATCATATGCCTGGGCCGAGCGACGTAAAATTCGCCTGCTCTAGCTTCCGTGGTCGTTTGAGACGTTGGGAGGTATTCTGTCCGAAATTCAAGCAACGTCCGGCGCCGGCTACCGCACAGCGCTTGACGGTCTTGTCATCAGGGCTCGGTGCCCCCCAGAAAATCCGTCACCGTGGACCTTCGAGGGCCGACAGGTTCGTCTACGCTCTCTGGAACTCTGTCGGTCTCCGCGATTCATTCGGTTCGAGAATGCCAAACGGGAACACTCCGGACGATCGGCATCGCTAGGCGGATCTCATCTGGCAAGTCCCCGCTGTAAATTACACTCTTTCGTTCGTAATCCGCTGGCGAGTTTCGTCACAGGGGCATAGTTGGCGGCACCGTTGCTATTGATTACGATTGTAGGATTGTAATGGTGCCTAGATCTCTCCGCGAGAAACGCAACCGGACTGCGCTATGACGGGGCAAGAACTATCAACGCGTGTTCGATAATATCTAACATGGGATCGAACTCCGGAGGGCGGATCAAATCCGCGGAAATGCGTTTCGGGTCGTCGAGTTCCTCCACGATCAGCAGCGCGCCACGCTGGGGGAAATCGTCGACCATCTCGAACTTTCGAAGAGCACTACCCACAGCTATCTCGAGGCACTCCTGCACCTCGAACTCGTCCGCAGAGTCGACGACGAGTACGAACTCGGCCTCAAGTTCCTTGATTTCGGTGGTCGGACGTGGAGCCGTAGCGACCTGTACATGGCGGCGAAACCGCAACTGCGTGATCTTCACAGGGAGACCGGACAGACGGTCCACCTCGCCGTCGAGGAGTACGAAGACCTCGTTCTGCTCGAACGGATCAATCCGGACGAGAGCGTCGGATTCCGCGCTCACGCGGGCTAGCGCGACCACTTCCACACAGCCGCCCTCGGAAAGGCGATTCTCGCCCACCTCCCGGAGGAGAAGGTCGATTCGATACTATCGAAGCGCGGGATATCTGGAATGACAGACCGATCGATCACGAGCAGGGAGGAACTTGAGAGCGAACTACGACACATCCGCGAACAGGGTTTCGCGGTCAATGACGAGGAAGAACACAGGAACTACAAAGGGATCGCGCGGCCCATCCTCGTCGACGAGGGGATCTAGGGGGCGATCAGCGTAGCCGGTCCGAAGACGGAGATCGAGATGAGCGAAGACGACATCCACGACCTCTTGCAGTCGGCCGCCGACTGGATCGAGATTAAACTACAGTACGACTGACGGTGCGGCGCGCTCGATCCAGGGCGGGGTGAACCTTTATCACGGTCCCGCTTCTCCGAGACAGGCAATGGGACGCGAGGAGATATTCATCCATCGTTCCGGAGCGGACTCGGATCGCGCCGCCGTCGCCGTCGACGTCGAGACACGACTGTCGTCGCCGGTCGAGCCGGACCTGTACGCGAAGTTCTGCGAACACCTGGGTCGGAATATCTACCACGGGATGGAGGCGCAGATCCTGTTCAACCCGACCTTCGGGAAGTGGCCGTTCCACGCGCCGGGCAGCGACGTGGCCGGCGGATTCAAACGCGAGTACGACCTGGAGGCAATTGAGTCGCTGGTCACCGACCACGACTATCACCGCAACCTCCCCGAGGTCATCGACGCGGAGGTCACGCTCGACGCCTACACTGACGGCGTCGCGTTCGGCTGGATGTACGCGGGCGACGCCGAACGGGTCATCGCAAGTCCGGACGTCGGCCCGACGGGCAACCAGGCCCAGCGCGTCGAAACGACCGACGTAGCGGCCGACCGCCCCGCGGGACTCCGACAGTGGACCGCGCTCCCACATCACCGGACGCGCGGCTTCGAGTGTCGGGTGAAAGCGCGAGCGAAGGCAGCGACCGATCTCACGCTCTCGCTGTCGGTCGTCGGCGAAGACGGGACGACGGGCGAGGCCCTCGCAGCGGAGACCGTCTCGCTCGACGAGGAGTGGACGACCCACGAGCCGACGCTCGAACTCCCGGCCGAGGCGGACTTCGACGACGATACGGTCTTCGAGTTCGCGCTCACGACTACCGAGCCGGCAAACGTCGTCGTCGAGCGCGCGCTCCTCTACCCCGACGACCACGTCGACTACGCCGACCCCGAGGTGATCGAGTTCCTCCGTGAGCGGGAACTACCCCTGCTGCGTTGGCCAGGCGGGAACTTCGTCTCCGGGTATCACTGGCGCGACGGGGTCGGACCGGTCGACGAGCGGCCGACGAAGCCCAACCCGGCGTGGGGCGGGTTGGAGTACAACCTGTTCGGAACGGACGAGTTTATGCGCTTTTGCGAGAACGTCGGCTGCGAACCGATGATCTGCGTCAACGCCGGCGACGGGACGCCCGAGGAAGCCGCCAAGTGGGTCGAGTACTGTAACGGCGACCCCGACGAGACCGAGATGGGCGCGCTCCGGGCCGAGAACGGCCATCCCGAACCCTACGACGTCACCTACTGGGAAGTCGGCAACGAGCTGTACGGCGAGTGGCAGGTGAACTGGACCACGAAGGACGGCTACGCGGACCGCTACCAGCGGTTCCACGACGCCATGACGGCCGTCGATCCGGATATCCGACTGCAGGCCATCGGCGACCTGCGAGGCGAGCAGTTCAACGACTGGAACGAGCACCTGCTCGCCGAGGCGGGCGAGTCGGTCCGCGCGCTCACGCAGCACATCCTCGCCGGTGGGGCCGTCGACGAGACCACAGACCCCGACGAACTGTTCCACGCGTTCATGGGGTTCTCAGAGCAACTCGGCGAGCGCTTCAAGCGGCTCGAAGCGCTGCTGCGCGACGCCGGAATCGACGACCCCCGGATCGCGATCACGGAGCTGCAACTGTTCGCCACGTTCACCGGTGACGACGCGGACGGCGCCGACGAAGCAGACCCCCACGCAGCCGACGGTGCGAGCGCACTCTCACCGGAGACGATGCCGACCCCCCAAACCATCAGCGAAGCGCTCTACGACGCGACAATTATCCACGAGTGCATCCGAACGGGAGGCCTCGTGGAGATGATCACTCACTCCGCGACGGTGAATCACGGCGGCGGCCTCCAGAAAGAGCGAGAGCGCGTGTGGGCCGATCCGTGTTATTACGGCCACGCGATGGGCGCACCGCTGTGGGGCGGAACGCCGGTCGGAGTCGAACTGGAGTGCGCCACGATCTCGACCGAGTACACGTTCCGGGAGATCGACCCCGTCGAAGACGTGCCGGCGCTCGACGTGATGGCCGTGCTCTCACCCGACGAGTCGTCGCTCACGCTGATGATCGTCAACTGCGCGAGTCGCGGGGAACCGGTCTCGCTCTCGGTCGACACAGGCGCGTTCAACGCTGCGGCCGAAGTCGACCGGGTGACGCTCTCGGCCGAGACGATGCACGCAGAGAACACGCGAGATGAACCCGAGCGGG
The DNA here is from genome assembly GCF_013415885.1 of Halosimplex rubrum. Lineage (NCBI taxonomy): Archaea > Methanobacteriati > Methanobacteriota > Halobacteria > Halobacteriales > Haloarculaceae > Halosimplex > Halosimplex rubrum. Next base: position 2,932,366 of record NZ_CP058910.1, on the reverse strand, counting down.
TCACTCCGGAGTCCTCGACGGTCACACTGTCCGACGACGATCCGACCGTGACGATCGAGCCGTACTCGCTCACGCGACTCACGTTCGAGCGGGTCGAGGAGTAGCCGCAGCTACCGCGGCCGCCGTGCCTCGGTCTCGGGCAGGTCGGGAAAGTCGCCGTAGGGTTCGCGCTGGTACCAGTAGGCGGTCGTCGCGATGTCGTCGGAGCGTTCGAAGAGTTCGCCACGGTGACCGATGTCCTGGACGGTCACGCGCAGGTCTTCCCGGAAGCGGATCGGGTCAGGGACGTGCCAGCGGTACATCCCGTGGAGCGGGACCTGATCGTCGCCGTCCTCGTACTGGTGGTAGCCGAGATACGGCGCGCTGAACGTCTCGTTGTCGCCGAAGGCCCACGCGCCGCCGACGTAGTCCTCGGCGCCCGTCCCGCAGATGGTCGGGTACTCGCCGTCGCCGTCGATGAAGCACTTCACCTCTCCTTCGCCCCACCAGTTCTCTTCGAGCGCCGTCCAACTGAACTGCGTCCCGACGTAGTGACCCTCCCCCTCGATCCCGTCGACGATGACGTGGTCCTCACCAGGCGTGACCGGATTTGACCGACGCCATTGCGCGTGGAAATACGGCGTTTCTTCGTCGATATTGCCGACGAGGGAGTAGTCGATTTGGTAGAAGAAACGGGGTCCGTCGATGTCGGCGGGCCCGTCGTTCTCGACCGATATCTCCGCCCGGTCGCGGAACGGCATCGGGAAGTAGATGTTCATCCCGCCGCTGGATCCGACCGTCATCGGTATCGACGTGAGGTCACACCAGCGGCCGTGACCGCAGCCGAAGAAGTCGCCGAGCGGAACCTCGACGGACGGGTCGTCTTCGCCGTCCCAGTACATCCTGAGGACGAGATCTCGCAGCAGATACGCGCGGCTGTGCAGCTCGTTCGGCGTTGTGATCCAGATATGCTTGATTACGCCGGGGCCGTCAATGTCGGCGATCGTCCGCGTCTCGCCGGCGTCGATCGGGACGTTCGGGCTTCCCTTCCGTCCGGGCCCGAGGCGACTCGCCGCCTGTCCGCCGGCGCCGACATCGCCGTCCGGGTTCTCCGCCGTGATCGCCCGGCTCCGTTCGTCGCGCAGTTCGAGGAGACCGCCGAGTCCGAATGCGCCATGCATACACTCCCCACGGTCGTCGAGTACATGTAGATTCGCCTCGCGGAGAAACTGTGCGAGAGCGGACGGACTGGAGCCACAGCCGCCAGAACCACCGCGTTAGACGCCTTCGTACGGCCCGCCCCACTCGATCCCGAAGGGGCCCTCCCGGGTGGTCCGCCTGAGCGAATCCTCGTTCTCGCTTCTGTGGTCCTCTGCCCACCGGAGTAGTTTCGTCTCGAGTTCCTCGACGACGTCGGGATGGTCGCCGCTCACGTCAGTCTGTTCCCAGGGGTCATCCTCCATGTCGAAGAGTTGATGATCTGAGGTGACGCCGCCCCAGTGGCCGGGGTTGTAGGTCCGCACGAACTTCCAGCGGTCTGTCCGGACTGCGCGCTGGGCGGTATAGAGCCCGTGGTCGACGACGATGTGGTCGCGCCAGTCGGATTCCTCCCCAGCGATGAGCGGGCACAGCGAACGGCCTTGCCAAGCGTCGGGAAGTTCTAGTCCCGCGTAGTCGGCGATCGTCGGCGCCAAACCGACGTTCGTGACCAGTTGATCGCGACTCCCGGACTCGTACTCGATCGACGCCGGCGGTTTCACGACCAGCGGGACCCGCTGGGTCCCGTCGTGTACCGACCAGTGCTCGCGGTAGACGCCGTGTTCGCCGAACTCCTCGCCGTGATCGGCGGTGAGGACGACGAGCGTCTCGTCGGACGTGCCGTGCTCGCGGAGTCCGTCCAGCAACTCGTTGACCCACCGGTCGACGTAGCGGATCTCGGCGTCGTAGTGGGAGATCAGTTCGTCGAGAGCGGCCCGGTCTTCGATGGCGTCGGCGTCCACGTGCCGGAGTCCCTCGTCAGCGACGCCGGGCTCGCTCGCACTGCGCCAGGCGTCCCACGTGCGGTGTTCCTCGATCTGCTCGGCGGTCGGATACGGCGGAGTGGGATACTCGCTGAACCGCTCGACCTCCTCGTCACTCCGCCGGTAGGGGCCGTGCGGGTCCCAGTACTGCACGTACTGGAAGAGGTCGTCGGCGCGGCGGTCGAGGATGTCGGTCGCGATCGCCGTGACTTCCTCGCCGTAGGGCGACTGGAACCCTTCTCCGGGCTCCTCCTGGGGCTGGTGGAACTCGTGCCATAGGTGAGAAAACCACGTCGCCGGGTGGCGCGGGAACGAGGACACGGCCGTCGTGGTCCGGTCTTCGAAGAGGAATTCCGGAAGCGTAGGCGTCTGCCCCCTCCCCACCGTCGTACAGCCGCCGTCCAGCCGGACCATGCGTCGTGACGCCGTTGTTGATCCCGTAGCGACCGGTCGTGAATGCAGCGCGCGAGGGCATACACGGCGAGTTCGCGGCGTAGGCACGATCGAACTGCACGGCGTCCTCGGCGAGGGCGTCCGTATTCGGCGTGGTCGGCGCCTCGTAACCGTAGCACCCGAGATGGTCAGGGCGTAACGAATCGATTTCGAGGTACAGTGTTCGCATCGCTGGATCGATCGGAAAGTGAGGATAAATCCCTTTGGAGCCCGCGAGCGGTAGTGTTTAGTTAGTGGCATTGTGCCATCGAGCGAAGGTTTGAAGCCATGATTCGGCGGTTTCTGGTTCGACGTGACTGAAGCAGTTCGAGAATGACGACGTTCGTCGCTTGAGCTCTCGAAAGATCCGTTCGACAGCGTTCCGATTTCCGTGGCGACGCATCTGAAATCGGAGTCCGGCTCGTTGCAGAGCGGTTTGGAGGTGTTGAGCACCATCGACGAGGAAGACAGCGGCTTCGACATCGTGTTTTTGCTGCAATTCGCGGAGGAAGATCTCGGTGAGAGATGTGGTGGTCGTGGAAAACAGACGAATATGGAGTAGATCGTTCGTTTCGGGGTCTGCAGCGGCGTACAGCCAGAATCGCTGGTCGTTGATCCGAATCACCGTCTCGTCGAGCGCGATCTGATTCGGAGATTGGCCGGATTCGGGCTGTAGATCGGCTTTCTGCACCCAATCGTGGACCGCTTTGCGACTCCGTTCGACACCCAGATCCGCGAGTAATTCGATGGGATTCGACAGTGATAACCCCGCAACGTGCGATTGAATAACAAATCCTATCGCCGGCTCGGGTGTCCGCTCGCGCTCCACAAAATCCAAATCTATCCAGTCTCTATGTCCGCTGAGGCGGGTGATTTTTGACATAGGCACCAAAAAATCTCACCGCCTCACCTTTCACGCTTAATTAAACACTACCGCTGGGACCGGGTTGTTCCCAGTCGATGACGATGAAGATCGAAACCTTGACCCGTGACATCTCGGTACATCGAGTATGAACGATACATTCTGGGATACCGTATGCGGGATGTTGCCATGGTTCCGGTTACTGATAGTTATCGATACGGTGGTACTCTTCCTCGTCGGATTTTCGCTTCTCCACGTTGAACCGGATAGCGGCGCCTTCATCGCGGCGCTCATGACACTGACGATTGTCCTAATCACCCTAGTGGTATTTGGCCTCATCTCCCGCCAATGCGCCGCGCGGGACGAAGTCCCACTCGATTAAACCGGCTATGCACTAACCGATCGCCGGTCTGTGGATACAAGCGACGATGCTGTCGGTGCAACGGTCAACACTACAGTCAGACATACATCGAGAGGAACAGAGGTCTGAAACGGCAAACAAAAATGAAGCGCGTCGGACAGTGGTCAGTTCTCCTCCTGCGTTGGGTGGATGTGACGGGCCTTCAGGCGCGGGTTGAAGATCTTGTCGGCGGCTTGTCCGAGCATGATGAGTCCGTAGGAGAGGACCACTACGGCTGCCATCGGGAGGATCAGCCAGTGGGCCGTCTCCCAGGTGTAGAGCGACCCGGCGTTGTAAGCCCGCTGCATCATTAACCCCCAGTTCGGGAACGTCTGGGGGAGGATCCCCAAGAAGTACAGTCCGATCGAACCGAAGATCACGCCCCGTGCGGCGTTCACCGTATTAATCACGATATAAGGCATCAGGTTCGGGATAATCTCCCGGAGCAGTATCGTACTGGTACTCAGACCGACGATCCGGGAGGCTTCGATAAACGATTCCTCGCGGAGACTCAACACCTCTGAACGAAGAGACCGCGCTAGTCCGGCCCAAGCCGGGATGCTGATAACGACGCCGACGACAAACGGGTCACGCGGCGTGAACACGATAGACAGGACGATGATCAGCGGAAGTGCCGGAATCGCGATCACCGAGTCCGTGACCGTCATCAAGATCGAGTCGATCCGGCCGCCTGCGTAGCCTGACAGTGTCCCGACCGCAATAGCGACTGTCATCGAGAACACGGCCCCGCCGAGCATCATCTGTAGCATACCGGGCGTCGCATGGACGATCTGTGCAAGGATGTCAGCTCCATACCGGTTGGTCCCGAGCGGATACTCAAGGCTCTGGAACGCCGGATAGAGGACTGGTCCCGTGTTCTCTGGTTCCGGGACCAGGGAAACACCGATTGTCCCCATCAGCAGGTACAGCGCGAGGATCGAAAGACCGGCGCGGCCTCTGCGGTCAGAGAGAAGGATCTTCATCGGCGTCGCGACATTTGCTGATAACCAGTCGCTGTATCGGTCCTTCCGCGACCGTTCTATATCAGAAACGGTCTCGAACGATGACGACGCCTGATTAGTTGGCTCGGAAGCTGTCATCGGCCACCCTCCCCACTCTCGATCCGCGGATCAAGCTTCCCATACGTCAGATCCGCGATGATCATTCCACAGATCACTCCAATTGTGATGATCAGGAACATACCCATCATGAGGGGATAATCACGGTTGTTGATCGCTTTCAGCAGCAACAGCCCCGCACCACGATAGGTGAATATTTCCTCCAAGATGACTGCACCTCCGAAGACAGTCCCGATGGCAAGGAGGAAGTTCGTGTACATTGGCAGGATTGCGTTTCGCCCTACGTAGTGGAGTGCGATCCGAGTGTTAGAGAGGCCACGGAGCGACGCGACCCGAAGGTAGTCCTCGCCCATTATCCGGACGCTGTTCCCCCGCATCGTCAGCGATTGGCCGAACGCGGCCGGGATCGTGAACGAGATGATTGGCAGTGCTGCGTGGTAGAGGACGTCCGAGATGTACGCGACGGAGATGCTAGCCTCTATCTCGCCACTGTTGTATCCGCTCGTAGGGAACCACCCGAGCTGGTAGGCGAGGATGTAGACGGCGAGCACGCCGATGACGTAGTACGGGATCGACGTCAAGAATGTCGCGAAGGAACTGAGACCGACGTCAATCGTGTTCCCCTCGTTGTATGCCATCCACGCGCCGATCGAAATGCCGATCGCAAACGAAAGCAGAATGGAACTCGCCGTGACGAGGAGGGTCCAGGGCATGGCCTCTGCGATGAGGTCAGCAACAGGCTGGTTATACCAGATCGAGTGCCCTAGATCGCCCTGGACGATTGACCCCATGTACTCGATGTACTGCTGCCAAAGCGGCTTATCAGGGTTGATGTTCACGTAGGTCTCCGCGAGCTGTTGGAGCCGCTCGCGCTCTTGCTGTGTGAGGCTGCCCTGCGACGTGATCAGTTGGGCTCGAAGGTATTCGACAGGCCCGCCAGGCATCCGTCTGATGAGCACAAACGTGAATGTAATCACGAGATACGCCGTGAACATCCCTTGGAGGACGCGCTTTCCGGCCCACTTGAAGTTCATTGGACCACCCTTCTGGGCCTTGCTCTACGGAGAGTGGCACTGTGCAGCCACCATATAGCTGTGCCTCGAAAGTGATCAGTGATATCAGTGCGCATGCGTTGATATGGTTCAATTAGCCTCTTATTTCTTTCTGTAAGTCACTCGCCGCATCTGACGGAAGCGACCGCCACGACTCAACTGCGCCGGTTCGGAGACTCCGGATCCACAGTAGACGTTCGATCTACTGGATCTCTGGAGTGATTTCATTCAGTCTTCGCCTGTAGGACCGTGCGGTTCGATCCTTCTCGGGTTTCCTTGAGCAGTTGCGACGGCGGGAACTGGATCCCCATGATGTCCGCGTCGGTCTCCGGGAACTCCCAGTCGTCATATGTCACGAGCGACGACAGACCGGCGTTCGTGATCGGCATCACCGGCAGCGCCTGATTAATAAACCAAGCGAACTGTTCAGCGTAGTTCTGGAGGTCATCGCCCTCGGCAACTGCCATGTCGCCTTGCATCTGCCGCAGGTTGAATTCTTCTAACTCCCCGTCGGGTTCGCCGACCGGCGGCAGTTCCGCTGTCTCTTGTGGCACGCTGACCTGGGTGAGGATCTGCGGATTAAGGACGTTCGTGGTGTAGAACCACGGGTGGCCCGGCCCGGCGGTGACGTGCCAGGTCATCGTGTAATCACCCTGCGACTTGCGCTGGGACCAGGAACTAGTCGAGACGGTTGTGTCCGTGAAGTCGACTCCGAATTTCTCGAAATGCGTGCCCAGCGTCGTGGCGATCCCCGTCGCGTCTGGCCAACGAGCGCCCATCCATTCGAACGTGACGGTCTCGCCCTCTGACGTCTGCCACGTTCCGTTGACGCGCTCCATCCCAGCCGCGCGCATCATCTCGGCAGCCTTCTCTGGCTGGGAGTTAACGCCGTACTCCTCGAGTTGACCCCGGAAGTTCTCGCTGAGGATATCCTCTGCAAGCACGTCTGTGTACCCAGAGACCTGCTCCAACTGGCTGTGGCGCGGGTTCATGTTCCGGATGAGACGCTCTCTGTCGATGAGATACGCGAGCGCTTTCCGCGCCTCCCGCTGGCCCCAGACCGGGTGTTCATGATTCAAGACAGGCGCGATGCACTCGTTAGCCGGGAGCGTGAAGTGCTCCATGTGCTCCGGGTACTGGGACTTCGTGTCCGCAGTCACCGAGTGGTGGCTTGCCATGTCCATCTCGTCAGCAATCGACATCTGCCAGATTCCATTGTCGCTGGTGACCTGCCGGAACTCGTACTCGGGAATATTGAACTCGTAGGGCCAGTGCTCGTTCTGTTCGAAGAGCCACCCATCAGAACGGCGTTCTGATAGGACTAGCGGCCCGTTGGCCGCCGGTGTCTTGCCCTTTTCGACGGCATAGTTCCAGGACTGCAGGTCTTCTTGGGCGCTGGACTTCTCTTCGTCACTGAGGTCCTGACTTGCAAGATCAATCCATTGATCCCACTCGCTACCCTCTTTGACAACGATGAACCGGTTGAGGTTGCTCCGAATGATATTCTTGCTATACGGGCGATCGACCTCGAATACAATGGTAGTGTCGTCGGGCACCTCCATCGACTCGATTCTATTCCAGATCGGATAATCGAGCATCCGAGCGATCTGGAACTGATTTGCAACATCGTTAGCTGTGACGGCCGACCCATCTTGCCAACTGTAACTGTCGTCAAGTTCGATCGTCGCTGTCGTATCCTCCAACGTGAACTCACTCCCCAGCCGGGAATGGTATTCGTTGGTATTCCCATTGAAAGCGAACAGCTGGATGGAGTAGTACTGCTCGAATCCCGCATGCTGCGCCGGGTTATACGGATTGAAGTGCGAGTTATTCGGCGGTGCGTTCGTGAACAATGTGGCTGTAGAATCGATCGGGCTTCCACCGCTGCCACCATCGCCACCATCGCCACCGTTGCTGCCACCATCGCCACCGTTGCTGCCACCATCGCCACCGTTGCTGCCACCATCGCCACCGTCGCCGTCACCATCGGTGCCGTTACCATTACCATCGCTTCCACAACCTGCAAGCCCCATCACAGTACCTATAGCCCCCATTTGGAGGAGTCGCCGCCGCGAAACAGCATTCCTATGGGTATCAAATTCGGTCTTGGTTCTGCGTGACATGGATTGAATGTCCGTATAGAGGTACTTATATTTTTTGAAGGATGTTTGGCACTAGGTGAAGGAATGACCGCGGACAGAATCCAGGCAAACCTACAAACAGACTTGGCGGTACGCCATCAATCGTCTGCAGTATTTGATTCAGCCGTTGTACTATCCTCCTTTACCGCTGGCAGCTCAGAGCTGTTCCAGTATTCGTGGTCAGGATCTTCGCGGAAGCATGCGGCCTGTTGATCCTCACTTCCCTCGGCTTGGTACAGAGGCGGCGCTTGCTCCGTACAGACTTCTCTCGCCTCGGGACAACGGGTATGGAACCGGCAGCCGCTCGGTGGATTTACCGGGTCCGGAATATCGATCGTCCGGATCGGACTGTCGGACATTTCCTGCATGTTTCGTAGCTTCGGTGTCGCCCATCGAAGCGCCCTTGTGTACGGATGACGTGGATTACGGATAATCTGCTCTGCAGGCCCGATTTCGACAATCTGTCCGAGATACATCACGCCAATGCGACCGCCCGATTTCTCAGTGATGTACTTCGCATTCGAGAGGTCGTGAGAAATGAACAGGAACGCCGTCTGGAACTGGTCTTGGAGTTCCATCATCAGGTCCATCATCTCGACACGCAGTGAGACATCTAGCGCGCTGATCGCCTCGTCAGCAAGGATCACGTCGGGTTCCATCAGCAGTGCGCGAATGAGTGCAACCCGTTGCTTTTCGCCGCCAGAGAGCTGGTGGGGATATCGCTCCGCATAGTCCTCTGGTGGCGCCATCCCGACGCGGTCTAGCAGTCCGAGAATCCGTGCTTCTCTATCTGCCGGCCCGAGATCATTATCTCGATGTTTCAGTGGGAGATCGAGCGACCGGATGACCGTTCGGTTCGGATTGAGCGAACTACCCGGATCCTGATGGATGATTTGTAGCGAGCGCCGGATCTCATCCCATGAGATATCCGCATCGGCTGAACTCCCCTTTGCCTCCCAGATGTCCTGACCACGGTACTTGATGCTGCCTCCTGTCGGTTTCTGGGCACCGATCGCGGTCTTGCCGAGCGTTGTTTTCCCGCAGCCACTCTCGCCGACCAGCGCGATTACCTCGCTCTCGTGGATGTCCAAATCGATGCCGTCGACCGCTCGGACAGTTTCAGGGTCTGAGAAGATATCGAACAGCCCGGTCTCCTCCTCGAAGTAGACTTCTAAGTCGTCGAGGGAAACGACCACGTCGCCGCTTTGTCGCCCGGCCGGAACCTCGTATGTCGATTCGACTGCCTCCTGTTCTGCGGTCAGGAGAGGGATTTCTTCCTCTGCTTGGTCCCAGTAATGACACCTGGCCGCATGGGAGTCGCTCACGGAGTAGTAGGTGGGATCGTCTACGGTACAGTTCTTCTGAGACATCGGACATCGTGGATGATACGAGCACCCCTCCGGGACATTCACCGGATCTGGACTTGATCCTGGAATCGGCTCCATCTCATCAGCTGGGGCATCAACGTTCGGAGTTGCATTGAGCAACGCACGTGTATACGGATGGCCGCTGCCCGTAACGATTTCCTCAGTTGGCCCCACTTCAGCGAACTCAAATGCGTACAGGACGGCGAGCCGGTCTGAAAGTTCGGCGACAAGGGGGAGGTCGTGGGTGATGAAGACAATCGTCAATTCGTATTTATCTTTGATTGTTTCGAGCAGTTGCAAAATCGATCGTTGCATAAGAAGATCGAGCGCCGCGGTCGGTTCGTCCATCACGAGTACCTGCGGATCAAGAACGAGCGAGAGAGCGATAAGTGCACGCTGCTTCATCCCGCCAGAGAGTTCGTGCGGGTAAGCGTCAAGCACGCGATCAGGCTCGAGATAGAGATCAGAAAGGAGTTCCCGCGCTCGGCGCATTCCTGTTTCCTTATCGACATCGTGGGCGCGTATGGTCTCGACGAAATGGCCCTGAATTGTCTTCGTCGGGTTGAACGAGCTCATCGCTCCCTGGAACACCATCGAAACTTCTTCCCATCGATATTTCTTGAGCTTCTGCTCGCTCAGCTCCGTCACACTGACCGATTCCCCTGATTCCGAGAAATACGTGATGTCGCCGGACAGAACTCCTGGTTCGACAACGGCGTCGAGTAGGGCAGAGGCAAACATTGACTTCCCGCTACCGCTTTCACCGACGATCCCGAGGATTTCACCCCTGTAGATGTCCATGTCGACTTCGTTCAAAACTTTGGAAGCCCCACGATCCATGTCAAACGTCACGCTGACGTCTTCCACTTCGAAGATCGTGTCTCCTCTATCCACTGGCGACGGCGTCGGGCCTGATTGACTCATCTCCATAGCGTCTTTGAGATACGGACCGCCGAGCATAATAATCGTTGTGCCGTATGTCAATGATGTTTAATTAGCAGTAATGTACCAGCAATCGTAGGCCTGGAGCCATAATCCGGCAGTGTTCGAGTAAAAGATGTATGAAGCAATATGAATCGATCCACCTTCCGACCGACAACTGCTGTCGGACACCTACGAGATCGATGCCTACGGCCGTGCTTCCTGAACGGTCGCGACGAACTCCGCAACGTAGTCGCGAACACCGTCTCAGTCCCTTCGTTCGATGGCGTGATAGTCGACGATGGCGGATCCAGCGCCGACCACGACGACATCGGCGTCGAAGTAGTCGCCGACGTTATCGGGAGAGACGCCGCCGTGGCCCGGGCCAACCGTCAAGGCGGCGGTGTTTAGTTAGTAGTATTGTGTCGTTGACCGAAGGTTTGAAGCCATGGTTCGGCGGTTTCTGGGTCGACGTGACTAAAGCAATTCGAGAACGACGACGTTCGTCGCTTCAGCTCTCGAAAGATCGGTTCGACAGCGTTCCGATTTCCGTGGCGACGCATCTGAAATCGAAGCCCAACTCGTTGCAGTGCAGTTTGGAGGTGTGAACGCCGTCAACGAGAAAGAGTGTCGTTTCGACATCATTTTTTTGCTGCAATTCACGGAGGAAAATCTCGGTGAGAGATGTCATGGTCGTCGAAAAGAGCCGAACGTGAAGCAAGTTGTTCGTTTGCGGGTCTGGGCGGCGTACGATCAGAATTGCTGGTTGTTGATCCGAATCACTGTCTCGTCGAGCGTGACCTGATTTGGAGACTGGTCCGATTCGGGCTGTAGATCGGCTTTCTGTACCCAATCATGGATCGCCTTTCGACTGCGTTAGACACCCAGCGCGTCGAGTAATTCGACGGTATTCGACAAAGACAGGCGCGCAACGCGCGATTGAACTCACTGATCACGAAGCAGATGGCCGACGAAGGGTACACATGTGGCCTCTCCGGTAAACTTCACATCTCGGCACGCGATCCAAGGAAAGAAGACAGGCCGAAAATGATGGAACGGTGGATCGAGGATGGCTATGCAAATTTCAACTGGTCCCATGGCTCCCAACACCCCTCGCCCGCTAACGAGTACCAACTGTGGCTCCGGGAGCAGGGTGCCTCGTACGAGCACACGCCTGTCGACGGGTCCGACCATGTCCAGACGTACGCGCCTGCCGAACATCACCAGACCACGTGGTGTGCGGAACGAGCGATCGACTTCATGGAGAAATGTGCCGACAAGGATGAGCCGTGGCTGTTTTCGGTCAACATGTTTGACCCCCATCACCCGTTTGACCCGCCTCGGGAGTACCTCGAGTGCTATCTTGACCGTCTGGACAAAATCCCGCTCCCGAACTACGAAGACGGCGAACTGGACGACAAACCCGTCTTCCAGCGCATCGATCACGACGGTGCCTACGGCGGTGATCTCTTAGTACATGCAGATATGGACGACGAGGACCACCGCGACTACGTAGGGCAGTACGAGATGATGCGCAAAACCGCTGGCGTGCCGGAGTCGCTGATCCGCATCTTGATGTTCTTCCACGGCCCTAGTGTCGAGACGAGTGAGGACGCCCATCCGGTACACCTCTCCCTCACTGACGTCATGCCTACGCTGTGCAAGATGGTCGGCACCTCCATCCTCGAGGGTGTCCAGTGGAAGAGCCTGTGGCCGGTCGTGATCGGCGGCAAGCACCCGACGGGAGTTCGGTAGTGTCTACACGGAAGTCGGGTATGGCGGCCGACAGTCCAGGCGAGACGACCCGGACGAGGAGCCCTAGTACCCCGCTGTGAACGGCACGATCCGCAGCTTCCAGAAGACCGACTAGAAGCTCCCGTTCGGCGACCGGGACGGGGGCGACTGTTCGACCTAGTGGCTGACCCCGTCGAGACCGAGGACAGGTACGACGACCGGCCTACGCCGAGCGCCGCCTCGACTTGGTTGAGGACCACCTGACGTGGCAACCCCGGTCGACGCGCTCGACTTCCTCCAGAAGGTCGACACCCATAGTGAACCCACACGACTACTGGGAGAGCGACGACCGACCGTAATGAGCACCTGGCGGGCACCGCCAGCGTGACGTTCTCAAACTTCCGGTACAACTCTATGTTCGAGCGACCGGCGGCTGGTCTTCATCGACTCCCTCGGCCCTATACCGCTACGGGATCGGCGGGCAGAACAGTTATACTCTCGGCGGAACCACGTCGGTGACGGGGTTACTCAAGTGACGACGATCACCGACTACGAACTGTTCGAGGTACCGCCGCGCTGGCTCTTTCTGAAGGTCGAGACGAGCGACGGCGCCGTCGGCTGGGGCGAACCCGTCGTCGAGGGCCGCTCGAAGACCGTCGAGACGGCCGTCGAGGAGCTGATGGACAACTACCTCCTCGGCGAGGACCCGGCGGACATCGAGGACCACTGGCAGGCGATGTATCGCGGCGGCTTCTACCGTGGGGGCCCCGTCCTGATGAGCGCCATCGCCGGCATCGACCAGGCGCTGTGGGACATCAAGGGCAAGCACTTCGGCGCGCCCGTCTACGAACTGCTCGGCGGGAAGGCCCGCGACCGCGTCCGCGTCTACCAGTGGATCGGCGGCGACCGACCCGCCGACGTGGGCGACGCCGCGGAAGAGCGCGTCGAGGAGGGGCTCACGGCGCTGAAGATGAACGCGACGCCGGAACTCCGACGGGTCGACAACCCCGCGGCCGTGGAGGCGGCCGTCGACCGCGTCCGGACGGTCCGCGAGCGCGTCGGCGACGAGGTGGACATCGGGCTGGACTTCCACGGCCGCGTCGCCAAGTCGATGGCAAAGCGGATCGCCGAGGCCGTCGAGCCCTACGAGCCGATGTTCGTCGAGGAGCCGGTCCTGCCGGAGAACAACGACGCGCTCCCGCACGTCGCGAACCACACCACAACGCCCATCGCGACCGGCGAGCGGATGTACTCCCGCTGGGACTTCAAGGAGGTCTTCGAGCAGGGCACGGTCGACGTGATCCAGCCCGATCTGTCCCACGCCGGGGGGATCACCGAGGTCTCGAAGATCGCCGCGATGGCCGAGGCCTACGACGTGGCGCTGGCGCCGCACTGTCCGCTCGGTCCCATCGCCCTCGCCTCCTGTTTCCAGGTGGACGCGAACGCGCCGAACGCGCTCATCCAGGAGCAGAGCCTCGGTATCCATTACAACGAGGGCACGGACGAACTGGCCTATCTCGAAGACCCCGGCGTGTTCGACTACGAGGACGGCGCCGTCGCCGTCCCCGACGGTCCGGGACTGGGAATCGAGATCGACGAGGACTACGTTCGCGAAGCGGCCGAACAGGACGTCGACTGGCACAACCCGGTCTGGCGCCACGACGACGGCAGCGTCGCCGAGTGGTAGCGACCCGGTCCCCTTGCTGTCGTCCCAGAGCCGCCGACTCGATCTAACTTAATTGATTCTTCACGCTAAGTTTGGCATCCGTCAGTTCTACTCTTCAGTACGGTTAAGAAGTAGTATCGTGCCCAGCCTCTTGTAAGATGACACGTCCGAACATCCTATGGGCCTGTACCGATCAACAACGCTTCGACACACTCGATTGCTACGGAAACGACCTCATCGACACACCAAACGTCGATCGATTGGCAACGATGGCGTTCGGTTCGACCGTTGTTATTGCCAGAGTCAGGTCTGTACACCGAACCGTGCCAGCCTCTTGACGGGACGATACCCTCAGACGAACGAGCCTGACAGAATGGTCAATCGATCCCGAATGAGGAGACGCTGATCACTGCGCACTTGGCAGACAGTAGGTACACATGCGGTTTGTCCGGCAATCTCCACATCTCGAACTACAATCAGGAAAAAGAGGAGGGGAATCCGATGATGGAATGGTGGATCGACGATGGCTACGCCCAGTCCCACTGGTTGCACGGCATTGAATGTCGCTGGCCAACAAACGAGTACCACCAGTGGGTCGCCGGCCGAGATGTTGAGTTCGAACACACGCCCATCCGCGAGTCAGAACATGTGACCACATTGGTAGTGGCGCGGCACCACCAGACGACCTAGTGCGCCGAGAAGGGGATCGAGTTTGTCGAGGCAAACGAGAGCTTCCACGGCCTAGCTGCTCTCAGTCAACATGTTCGACCCGCACTATCCGTTTCCGACTCGGGAGTACCTCGAAGGCTACCCCGACCGTCTGGACAAAATCCCGCTGCCGAACTACGAGCTAGGTGAACTGGACGACAAGCCAGTCTTCCAGCGCCAGGACCACTGCCACGCATACAACACGCCCGGCCTATTCCCGTTTCCGGAGATGAACGACGAGGACCACCGACTCGTTCGAGCCGCGTACTGAGCGATGGTGGACCTGATCGACGATCAGGTAGGGCGGCTGTTAGAAGCGCTCGAGCGGACGGGTCAGCGCGAGGACACGCTGGTGATATTCATGTCCGACCACGGCGAAATGCTCGGTGACCACGGTATTTATCAAAGGGCTCTACTCCTACGATCCGGCGGTCCGTGCCCCGCTCGTGGTCTCCTGGCCTGCGGAACTTCCAACTGACGTCGAAACCGACGCACTGATTGAGGTGGCTGAGTTCGTACCCACGCGACTCGAAGTCGCTGGCGAGGATCCATACCGGGTATGCAAGCAAAATCGCTCTAGTCGCGCCTCCATGACGACGAACCGCTCAATCGCCATCGCGAGTCAGTCCTCAGTGAACTGCATCTCAGCAAACGGCGGGCGTCACCGTCCCTCACTACAGAGGGTGAAAATGAGGCCGTCGCGTAAGCGACAATGCTGAGGGCCGACCCGTACAAACTCGTCCACGTTCGGGGACCGATGTTGGCGTACTCTACGACCTCGCCGAGGACCCCACCAAGACATACAACCTGTGGAACGATCCGGCCTACGCCGACGTCAAGCACGAACTGCCCGACTGGATCGTTAACCGACTTTCCGGTTCGATCGACCCGTTGCCTTGGAAGAACGCCGCCTGATGAGGGGTACCCCCCTTACGTTCTGAAATGTGTTGAGCCAGTCGATATTCTGAGGTTGGCTGAGCATCATGGGCACCGCACACCCTAGAGGGGAACGGAAATAGCTTGACCTGACAACGCTGTGATCCACCTTCGTCGCTTATGTCAGTCAGCCACTCAGCCGGTCGACAAGCCGATTACAGAGTAGAGTCGCAACCGGGTGATCGCCGTACGCATCCCCGACGCGGAAGGTAAGCGCCGCCATCGACCCGTTGCCGTAGCCCCGGACGACGAGTGGGCTGCTCCAGTTGGTGAGCCACCCCTCGACGTAGCCGACGTGAACGCGGTCCACGGAGCGGTCGAGGTCCGTGGCGACGGCGTAGGGGTACAGATCCTCGAATTCCCAGCCGAGCCGAGTTGGTTCGCAGATCCCGGCCAGCAGGTCAGAGTCTTGGTAGAACAACGACGTCGTCTCCAGCCAGCTTTCCCGGCGTGGGATATCGTGGTAGGAAAAGGGCGCGTTGGTGTTCATCTCGCCGTCGGTTGTCGGGACATGGACGAGGGCGCCGCCTTGTTTTGCGAACTGGTCAGCCTCCGCGGTAACGGTGTCGGTGAACGCGACATCGACGTCGCCCGAAAGGTCGTGCGTGACGTCAACGCCGCCGCCTGCGAGCCGTGACCCCAATCCGCCCGTGGCGTACACTCTCGCGTCGGGAGCGACGACAGCGTCACGTTCGGCCGCGAATATCGGCTCGCATGTGCGGACGTCGCGGTCGGCCCCCTCAAGCGCAACCGAGAGTGTCGTCGCCTCGACGCCCCGGTTCGCAGGCGGGTACGCAAGGTCGAGTATCGTTGTCTCGGTTACCTCGTGAGCCGGGATTGAAACCGCCTTAGAGCCCGACTGCTCGCCGACTGACCATGTGAGTGTCCCGAAGAGCGTCTCTTGTGAGTCGTTGACCACGGTGAGGGTGACTGGGAGTGAGTCGCCGCTCCATCCGACGTGCGAGGCGGGCTCAGCGACGACCGACACCGCGCCGTTTACCGCCGCAAAGTCGTCGTGGAAAACCTTCTCGTTCCGGAGATAGTCAAGGATGCCGTTGAATTCCCATTCGATGTCAGACAGCTCCGTGAGGACGTAGCCATCGATGGTTGGCCGGGTACGGATCTCCTCAATGAGGTGTTTAATCGAGACGAACTGGCGCCACTGCCAGGCGTTCTCGAGCGAATCCATATCGCCGAACACTTCCGCGAGGTCCGATTCGGTGAACCGGTCATCGAATCCCTCGGCTCGCTTAATGGGGTTCGTGAGGAACTCGTGGCCGAACCAATTCGGGTCGCCGCCATAATGATCTCGGAGAGCGGAGACATCGCCGAGCCCCCATGTCCCCAGCTCAGAGATCACCACGGGGGCGTCGCCGTCGTCGAACTCCGTCGTGGCGTAGTTGTCCTGCGGGTGGGCACAGATGTGGTCGAGGTCTCCCACCCACTGGTCTGCGCGGTCCGGGCTGACGAAGTAGCGATGAAAGTCGTTGATGTCCGTCGCAACGTGAGCCCAACCAGAGTTGTCGCAGACGACGCGCGTGACGTCACGCTCGCGGATCGAACGGTAGAGGTCCGCGAGGAACGTCTGCTTCTCCTCGTCGGTCCACAGCGTCTCCTCGCCGTCCTCGTGACCGATTCCCCACTCCTCGTTGTAAAGCGACCACACGACGACACTTGGCCGGTTATAGTCCCGGGCGATGAGGCCGTGGAGTTGGTCGACCAGTTCCGTGCGGGACCGCTCAGTGAATCGAGTTGAATTCGCCGGCTCTTCCCAGACGAGCATCCCCTGTCGGTCCGCTTCAGCGAGGAACGCGGGATGGGCAGGTTTGATGTGCTTCCTGATGAGGTTGAATCCGAGTTCCTTCGCGATCCGGATCTCCTGTTCGAACGTGTCCTCGTGCGGTGGACGATAGTTGGTCTGCGGGTAATAGCCCTGTTCGAGCACACCGCGCATCGTAATTGTCTCACCGTTCAGGCGGAATTCGCCGTCCTCGACGCTAAACGACCTGAGTCCGAAGGTGTCAGCGTAGCGGTCGAGCACTTCGTCATTACACACGAGTCGTACTTCGAGGTCGTACAGCACTGGATTGTCGGGCGACCAGTACGTCGGGTCGTCGAACGAGAGCGCGGTGTCGAGGTCGACATCAGCGACATCGGAGGCATCGGCTGTGACCGGGCCGTATGTCGAGGTGACGACATCACCGTCATGCCGCGCCTCCACGACGTATTCTAATCCGGCGGGATCGACATCACCGAGCGCAACTTCGAGTTCGACGTGCGCGGTGTCTGTCATGAGGTCGGGTGTGATCTTCGCGACAGTCACGCGGGTCCGCGGACGTAGATCCAGCGAGACAGATTGCCAGATCCCGCTGACTCGGGTGTACCACGGATCGCCCTGCTTGCCGTGCGGGATCTCCGAGAGATCTTCCGGGTCCGAGACGGCAACGGCAACGTGGTTCTGGCCCGGCGAGAGTGCGTCCGAAATCTCGAATTCGAAAGGGAGGTAGCCCCCACGGTTCGTTCCCACCCTCGTCCCATTGACCCAAACTGTCGCCTCGTAGTCGACAGCGCCGAACCGCAGGAACACGTCACGATCGTCGACAGCCGGGATGTCGACGGTCCGGCGGTACCATGCATTACCCGTGTACTCGGTCAGGTCGTCGTGTTCCTGCCAGCTGTGAGGCACAGTGATCGAGCGGCTTCGGTCGGGCCAGGCGGCGTTGGGTTCGGACCACTCGGCGTCCTCACCCATTGCATCGGGGTCCGTGACGAACTCCCAATCGCCATCTAGGTCAATCGTGGTCCGGGGCGAATCAATGGGAAGAGATTCACGATGAGTCATCTCTGCGTGCTCCACGTCTGTTGGAATTTATCCTCTTGCGTCATAGTCGCCCGTAGGCCCGAGTCTCCGACCGCAGACGACCTGTCAGTTGTGATCATCATTGCCATTTTGTACAACGCCGGAATAAGGCTTTCTCTCGTTCAGATCCACGCCCTTTCCGGGCTTCGATGCCTGATTTCGGTCAGCACAGCCACTCGGCACGGGCTACTGCGACCGGCTGACCGAGCGTACGTATCCTCACAAGAAATGTTTTATTCGTGGACGCTCAATTAGATACAAGCAATGGACCGCCCTGGCCACCATGTGAAATCCGACGTGACTGCATTCCGCATCATTCAAGCGCTTGAGCAGTCGGAGAAAATGGGCGTCTCTGATATCACGAAGAAGACAGGGATTGCGAAGAGCTCGGTATACAAGCACCTCGATACACTCCGGGCGCTCGGATTCATCACGAAGGAAGGCACGACGTATTCGCTCTCACTCCGCTGGCTGGAGATCGGCAATGGCATCCTCAAACAACGGTCGGTCTACGAGATCGCGCGACCTGAAGTCGATCGCCTCTCGCAATTGACCGGCGAGACCGTCTCTCTCGTGGTTGAGGAGGAGGGCGACGCAGTCTACCTCGAACAGACGCAGACAGACGGGGACACGGCTGGTCCCATCGCGAAGGGCGAGCGGTTGCCCGTCTCGGCGTCGGCCGCCGGCAAGGCGATCCTCTCCTATCGACCTGAATCGGAGGTCAAAGGGTTACTCGCCGAGACCGAGTTCGTTGACGAAGTTGACCAGTTGTTTTCGGAACTCCGTGCCCTCCGCAACCAGCGGCTGGTCATCGAGCGAGACACACGCCAGCAGGACACCCTCAGCGCCGGTGCGTTCGAGGGGCACCGCCACGAGGGTGACCACCGGGAACCCTACCGTGAGCTCAATAGCATCGCCGTTCCGATCCGCAACGCCGACAACTACGCGGTCGCGGCTATCGAACTCAGCGGTCCCCAAGCGACCCTCTACGGCCGCCGCTTGGAAGAGGAGGTCACGAGTCTGCTCGTCAACACTGCCAAGTCTATCGAAACGAGTCTCGTCCAGCGCGCAGAGGACTGAGGGCTGTCCGGAGGCGGTCACCGTCACAGGGCCTGTCCGGTTTTTCCATGCTGTGTCGTCGACAGCCGAGTGTAGTAATCGTGTCAATCCTGTCGCGCACTCGTCGTCATATCATCGGCTTCTGAAGGCGCAGTCATCTTGACGACCCTATCGAGCGCGACCGTCGCGATCGGGTGATCGCCGTACACATCAGTCACACGGAGTGTACAGACGCCCGCTACGTCCCCGCCAGGTCGAGAAAGCGCGATCGCGCCGGAGTTCCCGATCCAACCTTCGAGGTAGCCGACAGACACGGCGTCGTCGTCTCGGGGATCACTGACGTAGGCGTACGGATAGATGTTCTCGAACGCCCACCCCGGCAGGACGTCGACCTCCGGCAGAAGATCTTGGTAGACGAAGCAAGCACAGAGGTTCCAGCTTTCCTCTTTGGGCAGCTCCGTATACTCGACCGCCTCGGTCTCGACCACGTCGCCGTCGGCATCCGGGACCACGAGCAGGTTCGAGTGGTCGTAGGCGTCCGGGTCCGAGACGAGCGCTACGTCCGCCGTACTTGGGTCGTCGACCGTCTCGTACCCCCGGTCGTCCAGCGCGGCTGCCAGCCCGTCGTCCGCAGCGAACACCGTCTGTGACCCGGGGGCTCCAGTTCGCGGTACCACCCAGACAGACCGTTCGACCGACTGGTTCGGTTCGCTCATCGATACCTCCACCGACTCCGAACAAAGGTCGTCCACATCCGGCACGGGAACGGAGACCGCCTCTTCGAAGCGGGCCGCTTCGTGCGGACCGACCGCGACCTCAACCTTCCCGGATTCTTCGAAGACATGCCACTCGATGGTAGTGTCAACGGGATCGCCCGTCTCGTTGGCAACAACGATGTCGGCGCAGTAGGTCTCGTCGTCCCAAGCGGCAGACGCGTCGGGGTCGAGGTGGAGCATCACAGGGGCGTTCACGCGCTCAAAGTCATCGTGGAAGGACTTCTCCTCACGGCGGTAGTCGAGAATGCCGTTGAACTCCCACTCAATGTCGGTAAGCTCGGTGATGACGTACCCCGCGACCGAATCGTTCTCGCGCATATCGCCGATGATCGTCTCGATCGATTCGAACTCGCGGCGCTGCCACGCCGTCGCGAGATCGTCGAGCGAGTCGAATACATCGGACGCGTGGCTAGCCTTGAAGCGCTCGCGGACTCCACCTGGGCGCTTCAGGCCATTGAGGAAGTCGTGATCGAACCAGTGAGGGTCGCCGCCGTAGCTGTCGGTCAGCCGTGATAAGTCCGAGAGACCCCACGTTCCGAACTCAGAGACGACGAGCGGGACACTCGGTTCCGTTCGGACGTCACCGTAGTTCTCCTCGGGAGCCTCAATGATGTGGTTGAGTTTCTCACGCCAGGCATCGACGCGGTCTGGCGCGATGAAGTACTCATGGTAGTCGTTGATGTCGGTCGCAACGTGTGCCCATCCGGAATTGTCGCAGACCAGCCGTGTTTCGTCGAGGTCCCTGACGTCCTCGTAGAACGCCTCAAGGTAGTCCTGCTTCGCCTCATCCGTCCAGAGCGGTTCCTCGTCCTCGTGGCCGCCGATCCCCCACTCCTCGTTATAGAGCGACCAGATGACGACACTCGGCCGGTTGTAGTCTCGGGCGACCATTCCCTCGAACTGTTCACGGAGTTCAGCCTTCGATCGGTCACTGTAGACAGAAGGGTTAGCCGGTTCCTCCCAAACGAGGATGCCAAGACGGTCAGCGAGTTCGAGAAAGGCGGGGTGAGCCGGTTTGATGTGCTTGCGGAGGAGGTTGAAGCCAAGTTCTTTCGCGGTCCGAATCTCCTGTTCGAACGTCTCGAGGTCGCGCGGACGGTAATAGGTCTCCGGGTAAAACGCTTGGTCGAGCGCTCCTCGCATCGTAAATTGTTCGCCGTTAAGATAGAAGTCACCGTCTTCGCGAGTGAAACTCCGCATACCGAAGTAGTCAGAGTAAGTATCGACGGTCTCCCCATCGCCGCGTAGTTTGACTTCGACGTCGTACAGAGCGGGATCCTCCGGGGTCCAGTAGTCGGCATCGGGGATGGAGACATCGACTGAGGCCTCGCCGTCGGTGAGCGTCGCCACCTCCTCCGCGACGTCAGTCTCGAGTCTGCTGACGGTGACGACCACGTCTTCGCCGGCCCCGTTCGCGACCGTCATGTCGACCGTTACAGTATCCGTCGAGAGGTCTGGAGTGACGCGGACGTCCGTGACGTGCGTCTCAGGGACGGTCACGAGCGAGACGGACTGCCAGGGGCCGCTGACGCGTGTGTACCACGGGTCGCCTTGTTTGCCGTGCGGGATCTCTGAGAGATCCTCGGGGTCAGACACGCGAAGGACGACCTCGTTTTCGCCCTCCATGACGGCGTCGGTGACGTCGAGGTCGAAGGGGAGGTACCCACCGCGGTGGTCGCCGACGTGCTCGCCGTTGACCCAGACCGTGGCCTCGTAGTCCACGGCGTCGAACGAGAGAAACGCCAACTCATCGCCGTCAAAGCCATCGAACTCGAAGCTTCGCCGATACCAGGCAGTACCGGTGTACTCGCGGAGGTCAACTTCTTCTTGCCATGAGTGTGGCACCGAGACAGTACGGCTGTCCGGCCACTCAACGTGGGGTTCGTACCAGTCAACCTCGTCGACGCGGGCCGACGGACCTGTACTGAACTGCCAGACGCCGTCCAAACTGATCGCAGACTCTGGTGTCTGCATTCGAGAAACCATATACCATAGTGCCGAAGCGATCCATATTATTATTGCCCTTCTACTTCGATAGACTTACAAGTAGCAAATTTGATACTATCGATGGGAAACGTCCACCACGATCGAGGCAGAGCGAGGCCAACGGTGTGGTCTGGTGGATTAAGCGAACCAACTGGATCACCACGTCCGGGCATCTGCCGATGGGTTCAAGCGGCCGATCGGTACAATTTAACAATGGCCATCGAGTATAACAGTGTCTCCTGTCCACTCATCACACCGTTTCAGGATGGGCCCGTCGACATCGATGCCCTCAAAGCGTACGTGAACCGACTCATCGACGACGGTATCGGAATTGGTTCCCTGCAGAACATTCGCCGAGTTCGCATTGCTCACAGCGAACGAGCGTGAGACGGTGATCGCGACCAACTTTGAGTCAGGATCGAATCGAACCCCCGTCGTGGCCGGTGCGGCCTCAATGAGCATCGTCTTGGGTTACGACTGGCGCGACGGCGTCGGCCCGATTGAGGAGCGGCCGGCTCGCACGCAGTTCCAGACTGCCTGGTAGCAGCGATGGACACTCAACCAAGACACCATCGACTTCACGCACGGACAACCCCATTGAATGAAGTCGAACCGCGAAATAGCGCACGGGTGTCGGCGTGCGCTCGTTCTCCTAAGTGTCTTGATTCTCTACCTCTAACTCTTCTCTGAAGAGGTCTGCGAGCTTCATGGACAGAACTCGCTACGACCTCCTCGTTTCTCAATCCTTCAACTAGACAGTGCCCATCAGACAATGTTGAAAGAAATATTATAATTTCCAAAACGACTTTACCGTTTCCATCAGTTATCCTTGAAGAGTACTGATCAGCCACTAATGGATCAGGCGGGCAGCAGCAATCGATCAGGCCGGTCCATGATGAAATGTCGGGGAAGCGCCACGAATCACGGACGCAGCATCCACGGACATGCACGAACACAACAGCTCAACCGATCGACGCACAGAATCAACGGATCACCGCGACGCCCAGCAGGAGGCGGCGAGCAGAGATCAGGAAACGACGGCCTCCAGCGGCGAAACCGGAATAGACGGGAGCGATCAGCGGACGGACACTTCCGCACTGCCGGTCGATCGCCGTTCGTTCATGGCGAGTGTGGCGGCCATCGGCGCGTCGAACGCTGCCGTCTCAAGCGTCCACGCCGCACAGCGCGAGAGCGGTACGGACGCCTCAGAGTGGGAACCGGCGGCCGTCCCGTTTGATATGGCCACGCCGTGGTACGACGAAATTTCGCCGGACACCGTCCACGACAAGTATCCGCGCCCGCAGCTCGTCCGCGACGACTGGCAGAGCCTCAATGGCGTCTGGGAGTTCGCGGGCGCGAGCGAGGGCGAGTCGGCGCCGATCGGTCAGGAACTCGGCGAGAACATCCTCGTCCCATTTCCGCCTGAGTCCTCGCTCTCGGGCATCCAGCGCCACGAAGAACGGATGTGGTACCGGACCACGTTCTCCGTCCCGAACGAGTGGCTCATGCCGACGGCGCATCCGGGCAAGGGGGTCGACAACAACCCCAACTCGAAACGGCTCTTGTTGCACTTCGAGCGGGCCGACTGGGAGGCGACGGTGTACGTCAACGGCGAGGAGGCGACCACCCATCGCGGGGGCTACGATAGCTTCAGCGTCGACGTGACCGAACACCTCAGCGAAGAGGGCGAACAGGAACTCGTAGTTGGAGTCTACGATCCGACGGATACCGGTACGCAACCCGTCGGCAAACAGGAGGTCGCCCAGGACCGTGACATCTTCTTCACCCCCTCGTCGGGCATCTGGGACTCCGTCTGGATGGAGCCCGTCCCCGACAGCAGCATCGACGGCCTTGACCTGACGCCGAACGTCGAGGAGGAGCGACTGGAGATCACCGTCGACGCGTCCGAGGGGACGACCGCCAGGGCGACCGCATTCGATGGCGATCGGGAAGTTGGCAGCGTCACCGGTCCAGCGAACGAGGCGCTCGAACTCCCGATCCCGGATCCCCGCCTGTGGTCGCCCGAGGACCCGTTCCTCTACGACCTCGAAGTGGAACTGTACAAGGGCGAGATGTGCGGGCAGTCGGACGGTAACGGCGAGGAAGCCGGCGGAGAAGCGAACGACAGTGCCAGCAGCCGCGCTTGCGGTCGGGTGGTCGACGCAGTCGAGAGCTATTTCGGCATGCGTTCGGTCGACAAGCGGTCCATTCGCGGCGTCGTCCGGCCGACCCTGAACGGCGAGTTCGTCTTCCACAACGGCATCTACGACCAGGGCTACTGGCCCGACGGCATCTACACACCGCCGACGGACGAGGCACGCAAGTACGACCTAGAACTGGCGAAGGACCTCGGCTTCAACGCCTACCGCAAACACATCAAGATCCCCTCGAAGCGGTGGTTCTACTGGGCGGACAGGGTCGGGCTGCTAGTGTGGCAGGACATCCCGAATCAGCCCCTGGGACAACCCGTCCGGAACGAGAACGCACAGGAACAGTTCCGGTCGGAACTGCGGGACATGATCGCCCAGAACGACAATCACCCGTCGCTCGCCGTCTGGGTCCCCGTCAACGAAGGCTGGGGGCACGGCAAGACGAACTACGACCGGATCCGTTCGACGACCAACTTTGTCCTTGAACTCGACGGGGAGCGCCTGATCGATAGCCTGAGCGGCATCGATACGATGTTCGTCGATGGCGAGATCGAGGGCGACATGCTCGACTATCACAACTACGGGCAGGTGACGCCGCTACCGGAGTCCACTGACACCCAGATGTCGGTCGTCGGCGAGTCGTCGGCGGGTTGGACGCCCATCAAGGGCCACCAGTGGGACGACAGCGACCCGAGCGGAAACACGCCCGAAGTGCTCGTCGAGAACCTGATCACCCGCGCCGAGAACAACCGCCACTACATGACGGAGGACGGATTCAGTGGCGCCATCAACCTCCAGACGACGGACACGGAGTACCACTATCAGGGTGTTGTGACCTACGACCGCGAGGTGTTCAAGCCCGACCTCGTCTCCGATAACGCTGTCTCCCGGATCCGGGCGGCGAACCAGGCGCTGATCGACGCATCGAAGGAGATCGACCAGCGCCCGTACTTTTCGCTCGATGTACCGACATCGATCAGTGCTGACGAGACATTCGAACTGGCCGTGACGCTCACGAATCCCGAACGCGAGGAGGACGGTTCGTTCGCGGCTACGAACGTTGAACTCGGCGTGAGCGAGCTACCGGACGGCTTCGAGACCGAGACCCAGACCGCGACGGCGTTCGACGTGATCGGCGAAGGGTTGTCCGAGACTGCCCGCTGGGAGATCACCGCGGACAGCGATACCGTCGACCCCGGCGTCTACGAGTTCATCGTCGAGGCATCCTTCGAGTACGACGGCGAGACGATCACGGTCACTGAGACGGCCGAGAGCGAGATCGAGGCCAGCGAACCCAGACTGGTCGGGTCGTGGTCGTTCGACAGCGGCAGCGGCGACACGGCCGCAGACGGCGCCGGCGGCAACGACGGAACGCTCGTCGGGGACCCAGAGTGGGTCACCGGAACGGTCGGATCCGCGCTCGCCTTCGACGGGAGCGACGACTACGTCGACACGAACGCGAACGTCCTGGACACAACCGAAGACTACAGCGTCGCGGCGTGGGTGAAACTCGACGACGCCAGCGGCTTCCAGACGGCCGTCAGCCAGGTGATGGGCGACGGCGCCGCCTTCTTCCTGCAGTACCTCGGTACCGAAGAGAAGTTCGCCTTCAGCTTCTCCGGCGGTCGCGCGTTCGGCGGTCCCACTGTCGAATCCGGACAGTGGTATCACGTCGTCGGCGTGCACGACACCTACGAGGGGAGAGCGAAGCTCTACGTCGACGGCGAACGGGTCGCGGCCATCAACCGCGAACCGACGACGAGCAACGGCGACCTGCTCGTCGGGCGCGCGACGGTCGGTGGCAACCCCGTCGACTTCTGGAACGGAACGATCGACGAAGTCCGCGTCTACCAGTCGTCGCTTGACGACGCGGCGGTCCGCGACCTCTACGAGTCAGGACAGTAGCGAATCACCTTCGCCCACCTCTCCGGCCCATGTCTGCCGGACCGTACCGCGTCCGGATTGCACGACGATAGATAACCAAGCAATGGGAAACATATTTCACCACCGATGCTGAGCGTTGCGTATGGTCGATAGCGACCTGTTAGTTCATACTGAGACCGACGATCCGTCGGCGGCGCGTATCACCGTCGACGCGAACCAGCGAGCCGATTTCGATGTCGAACCGAAGCTCTTTGGGAAGTTCTGTGAACACCTCGGTAACAACATCTATCAAGGAAAGGAAGCCCAGATCCTGTTCAACCCCACATTCGGAGAATGGCACTTCCGTGGTGTTGAGCGACGCCCCAGTGGCGGCTTCGTCAGCGAGAGCGACCGCGAACGGATCGAAGAAAAAATCCAGAATCACAGTCGACCGCTCGCGTATCCGCCCGAGACGGACCCGGATGCACTCTTCGCGGCTTACGAAGACGCACTGGCGTTCGGCTGGCAGCCAGCGGGTGACGTGCTGACGAGTCCCGCCACCGGTCCGAGTGGCAACCGGGCCCAACGGATCCAGATTGACGCCGCAGGCGACGGCGTTTTCCAGGAGACCCGGCTCCCCTTGCATCGAGTGAACGACTATGAATTCAGAACGCAACTGCGGGCGGCCGACCCGACGACAGCACGGATCGCTGTCGTTACGGACGAAACCGTCTACGATGAGATCGCACTCGAGGTGGGTACCGAGTGGGCGACGATAGAAGGAACACTCGAATTGCCGGACGATGTCGACCCGGATGGCGTCTATGAGATAAAACTCACCGCTGACGATCCGGCCGACCTCGTCGTCGAGCGGTTACTACTCTATCCCGGTGACCATGTCGATTACGCTGACCCCGAAGTCGTCGAGTACCTCCGCGAGTCAGACCTACCGTTGCTGCGCTGGCCCGGTGGTAACTTCGTGTCAGGCTACGACTGGCGCGACGGGGTCGGCCCGGTCGACGAACGTCCCGAGCGTATCAACCCGGCATGGGATGGGCTCGAACCGAATCTCTTCGGTACAGCCGAATTCGTACAGTTCTGCCGGCATGTTGGCTGTGAGCCATCGATCTGCGTCAACGCCGGTGACGGCACTCCCGAAGAGGCTGCGAAGTGGGTTGAATACTGCAATGGCGACCCCGAAGAAACCGAAATGGGGGCACTCCGGGCGGAGCACGGCTATCCCGAACCGTTTGATATCACGTACTGGGAAATCGGTAACGAGCTCTGGGGGAAGTGGCAGGTCCACTGGACGACGCCGCAGGGCAACGCGGACCGTTACCACGAGTTCCGCGAGGCCATGCTTGAAGCCGACCCCGACATCCTCGTCACTGCGTGTGGCGTCGTCGCCAACGAGGATCGTCCGTGGAATCAGGTCCTCCTTGACGAGTGTGGTGAAGATGTCCGCGCTATCTCTTCACACCCTCTCGCCGGCGGCCAAGTCGACGGCGAGACGGATCCCGACGAACTGTACCACGCGTTCATGGGCTACTCCGATCAGCTCACCGACCAGTACGCGGAATTGGAGAAACAGATGCGTGAGGCGGGTGTGGAAAATCCCAAGCTCGACGTGACTGAACTCCAGCTGTTCGCCAGCTTCAATCCCGGTGCCGAGGGGGCCGGGCGCATGGATGCCGATGACACCGATTACGCGGGCGAATCACTTACCCCCGAGACGATGCCAACACCGACGACGATCAGCGAAGCGATCTACAATGCCTGCATGCGCCACGACCTGATCCGTCTCGGCGAGTTCGCGGAGTTACTCACCCATTCGGCCACGGTCAACCATGGCGGCGGTCTTCAGAAGGAAGGCGAACGCGTCTGGGCCGACCCATGTCACTACGGGCGCTCGATCGGGACTGTCCAGGCGGGCGCAACGCCCGTCACTGTTGAACTCGAATGTGACTCGATCATCACCGAGACTTCCTTCCGCGAGATTGACCCCGTAGACGTACCTTCGATCGACGCGATGGCGACCGTCGACGACGGGACGCTCAGTGTCGTCGTCGTCAATCGTGCCAGCAGAGGCGAGCCAGTGTCCATCGCGCTCGACTTCGACGGGTTCGAACCTGCGAACGAGGCGACGCTCACGACCCTTGGAAGCGACGCACTATACGACGAAAACACTCGCGAGGAACCGGAGCTAGTGACGCCCGACGAGGATACGCTCTCCGTCGCCGACGGTGCTGCCTTCGATCTCCCCTCCTATTCGATGGCTCGCATCGACTTCGAACGAGCGTAATCCCCGACTCTGCGTTCGTCCTCTCCCTGCGACGGGATACGTACCGTCGCAGGGGAAACTAGTTTCGACAATTGGATCGGGATATCCAGAGATGGAGTCAATTGCAGTTACTCTGCCGGGTGCTCCTGTCGCTGGCGACAGGCCGACTGCTCGAAGGCGGCGATCTGCTCGTTAATCTCACGGATCCGTGCTGGATCGAACTTCGGTTCACGGTCGTAAGTGTAGAGCCCGTTGGCCTCCTGTTCGATGTCGTACAGCTGCGTGTAGCAAAATGCCCACATGTCCTCGTTGCCGAGCAGGGTCTCGACCATATTCCGGTAGCGCTCGAAGAAATCCGCCTCACCGTCGGGCCGATCACCGTAACCCCACCCGTCGTCGGCGTCGGGATTCCACCAGATGCCTCCGAACTCGCTGACGTAACTCAGATCCTCGCTCCACGCGACGGGGCTGTGTGATCCCTTCTTGACAGGGCCGTCGATCTCGCTGTAGGACTCAGCGAATGCCTCGGGATCCTGTATGTAGTCATGCGCGTCCTCGAGGTCCGTTTCAACGTGGACCCAGCCGCTTGTATCGATGACGGGCCGCGTCGGATCGAGAGCCTTGGTCGTCCGGTAGATCGTTCTGATGAGGTCGTCGTCCTGATCGGGTTCTGTCTCGTTGAACGGCGTCCAGCCGACCACCGACGGGTGGTTGTAGTCACGTTTGACGACTTCGATCCATTCCTGCAGGAACGGTCCGAGCGCGTCAACACTCTCGTGGTCGATGCCCCAGTTGGCGTGTTCGTCCCAGACGAGATAACCAAGCCGGTCGGCGTGATAGAGGAAGCGCGGCTCGAACACTTTTTGATGGAGACGGGCCCCGTCGAATCCCATTTGTTTGGCAATCTCGATGTCCTCGATCAAGTCGTCGTCGGAGGGTGCTGTGTAGAGACCGTCCGGATAGTAGCCTTGATCGAGTACGAGACGCTGGAAACGGGGTTCACCGTTGAGATAGACGCAGTCATCACCTAGTGTCACCGACCGGAGACCGAAGTAGCTCTCGACCGAGTCGATTGTCTCGCCGTCGGCAACGAGTTGGAGATGCAGATCGTAAAGATTCGGTTCCTCGGGCGACCAGCGGTGAGTCTCATCCACGCTCAGCGTGAAACCAGCGTAACGACCGTTGGTTACAACCGTGACCTCGCCGACTGATTCGCCGTTGAACGTCGCCGTGGCATGGATTCTCCCATCAACAAGCTCTCCGCTGAGTGAGACATCGACATGGACAGCATCGTTCTCAGGATCTGGTTCGATCTGTAGGTCGTCGACGTGGGTTTCTGGAACTGGTTCGAGCCAGACCGTCTGCCATATCCCCGTGACGCGGGTGTAACGAGCGCCCTCAGGTTCGTACTCTTGGCTTTGTTTGCCCGAAGGTTGAATGGGCGAGCAGGTATCATCTTCAGCACAGATCGTAACGGCGTTGACTCCAGGTTCGGCAGCTTCGGTGATGTCGACGCTAAATGGGGTGTACCCGCCACGATGGCTCCCGACGGATTCGCCGTTTACCCAGACCTCCGCTTCGTAATCGACCGCCCCGAAGTGGAGTTTGATGCGCCCATCGAACCATTCTACTGGGATATCGACCTCGCGACGATACCACACTGCGTCCATGAAGTCGGTGTAGCCGATGCCCGACAGTTCGCTTTCCGGGGCGAACGGGACTGTGATCTCTCGGGCAAGCCTTTCTTTCTCGGGGAGACCCCGCTCACGTCCGCTTGCACCGTGATCGATCTCGAACTCCCACTGGCCGTTCAAGTTCTGCCACTCTTCTCGACGTAGTTGCGGCCGAGGATACTCGGGGCGTGGCTGGGACTCAAGATTCACACTCTGTGCAGAGGTGGTATCGTCCTTAACTGTTTCCTTCGGACGTGAGTTATTGTTTACAGTTTAGGATGGATTCATCAACTCGAATCGCCACGAGCGGACAAGTCAGAGTTCAATAGTATCGTCCCTTTCGGCGGATTCGTAGATCGCATCGATGATCTCGAGGTCACGAACGCCTTCGTTCCCATCAGGAGTAGGAGCCATTCCTGTTTCGAGACACTGGGCGAAGTAGTCGAATTCTTCGACGATCTCATCACCCCATTTGGCCACCAACTCGGTCGTCTGGTCGTCTTTCAGGATCTCAACTGTCCGGTCTCGAGCCACATTGAACGCTGGGGAGACGCACACCGTGGCGTCGGTCCCGACGACTTGAAATTCTGTCTTCGGTTGGGCCTCGAAGCTTGCCTGCCCGTGAACGGTGATGTCACCAGGGAATGTGAGTTGGAAAGTAACGTGCTCGTCGACCTCCATGTCTCGCGGACTGGCCGTGCAAGCAGTGACTGCCTTCGGTTCCGCGTCAAGGACAAACCGGGCCGTATTGAGCGGATATATCCCGATATCCATCGTCGCCCCACCTCCGGCGAGGTCCTCGTCAAACCGCCACTGATCATTCGGAATGTCGATGTCTAAACTCCCGCGTACCGCGACGATATCTCCCAGTTTTCCGTCGCGAATCCACTCACGAAGCCGTCGGGTAACCGGTTCGAGTTGCATACGGTAGGCAGTCATCAGCGGGACGCCGGCTTCGTCGCACACGTCTCGCAGTTGTCGTGCACGTTCTGACGTGGCTTCGAGAGGTTTCTCACATAGCACGGGTTTTCCGAAGTCTGCCGCTGACTCGGCGTACTCTAAGTGCAACGCATTTGGCGTGCAAATGTACACGGCATCGTACTCCGTGAGCGCCTCACCGTCGTGGAACTCATCGTACGAGAGGATCCGCTCAAGATCGTACTCCGTGACGAGGCGTTCCCCAGTCTCAGGCGTCCCAGTGACGCCGACGGTCGCTGTACAGTAGTCGGTTTCTGAAATCGCTGGGAGGACAACATTCTCGGTGAAACCACCGAGACCGACGAAGGCGAACCTAACGGTCGTGTCGGTTCCTGAGTCCCAGTCGCGGTGCGCCACTTCGTTACGTGCGATATCCTGCAACACAGCCAGATAATCCGGATCAGAGAACATAAAGATAGGCAAGCCAGCGATCCACTTTCGACTCACCCAGTACGGTCAACAACTCAAGAATTGGCGAACATAGTTCAGTGGTGTTCGAGCCGTAGTTCGATGTTCTCGACTGTCGTCTGCAGCAGTTCCAGAATAGTTTCCTCATCCTGCTCGATTCCGGCTTTCGGGCCCGACACGCTGATCGAACCCAACACGTCGTTTTCGAACAGGATGGGGAGACCAATCCCTTTGATGTGCCCGAACTCCTCCTCGTCGTTTACCGCATATCCCCGTTCTCGGACGGTTTCGAGCTCCTTGCGGAGGGTTTCCTCGTCGGTGATTGTCTGGTCAGTGAACGCTTCGAATTCTGTATTCGATAACATCGAAGATAGCCGGTCCTCGGTAACAAATGCCAAGACAGCTTTTCCAAGTTCCGAGCTGTGAACGTCAACGTCACCGCCAGAGTAATTGCCCGTGCTGATATCCCAATCAGTCTTAGAGAAGTCAGCGAGAAATACGTCTTTGTCCTCCAGAATCGCGAGGTGGGACGTAAGCCCTCGTTCACTGATCTCCTCGCGGAGTTCATTGGTCAGTTGACTGATCTCCGGCATCGACTCCTCATAGGCAGCACGTCGTCGTCGGGCAAGCCCGCCATATCGGAGGATTTTCAGGCTCAAATAATAACCAGCCTCGTTCCGTTTGACGAACCCGAGTGCGATTAGTGTTTGAAGGTAATCGTGTGTGGTACTTTTTGCGAGATCCACGTTATCGGCGACCTCTCCCAGCCGAGAATGGCCGTTCTCGTGAAGACAGTCGATAATATCGAACACTCTCTGGGCGGTTTTGATCTGTCGGTTGGATTGTGGAGTCATCTTGCGTAAATATCATGCTTTTCCATTTATAATGATTTCGCTCGCTGAGTTTGGTTCATTTAGAATGTGATGACCAAATCAATTGGTTGCTTCGATAATATCGAACTAGAATGTTTCACCGTAACATGCCCTCTGCAAACCGTCTCATGAAAGCGTCGTCCCGGAGGAATCTGGTTGGAACCGGCAATTGATCGATATCACTCCACCATCCGTGATTCGACCAAATCTACCACCATTACATTGTTATACTTGTAATGCTAATTGTTGAAGTTTGATGGGCGGGCGACCGATGAACTTCTAAAAACAATATCACTATCATCGACTCGATTAACACATTGGTTCCCGAGAAAACAGTATAGGCACGCTCGCTGAGGAACGCAATGATGAGGGGCTCAGTTCGCTTCGGGAGGTACGGATGGGAGAGATCCGCTTGTTTAGTAGAACACTTCGAATAGTATTCAGATCATCCGGTCGTCGCTCTATTGGCCGAAGGCACTACGATACCGGTCGAAGGCTAACCCCGGATCACAGAGCACTGGAATCCTCCGTGGCCATCTAAAATTACATATTCATGATTGTAATTTTGTCCGCACCCACAGCTAATACCCCAACAGAGTCTGACGCAAGATCCGCCCTTTTCGGTGGTCATACCGGTTGGTAGATGGATACTCAGCCCCCATTCACTCAGTTGCGCCTAACAAATCCTCTTTCGCTACTATCGATCCCAATTTTGGGTGAACGATCCAACGCTCGAAGCGATCAGTAGGGAAAAAGAGTTCCCTGTTGAGAAGCCGAATTGGGTCAACAGGTGGTTCGATATTTTCGAATCATAGGATATCGTCTTCGACTGAAACTGCTTAAGAGTGTCAGAATAAATTGATCCGGGTATCATCCTCCTTTTCAATAAGCCGCAGTTTCCATCTGTGCTGCGGCCCCACGTGTTGGACATTAAGTACTGAGACCCAGCGCGGTTGATGTTCTCTCACATATGACACGTAGGCTGTCATCGATCTCGATGCCTCAATCACTTCGCAGCTATTCCGCTTGATCTCGTACTATTGGCACGGTACGGCCCACCCAACTCTGTTCACGATACCAGTTGGATCCCCTGATGCCGACTGTCTAGTCTTCGAAATCCAGACGGAAGTAGAACTTCCTTTCTCTCTCATGCTGGCCGTGTCATTTAAACATAAAATGTGAGAGTCAAGATTTCTTGCTGGTCTATGGCAGAAATCGCCCGCCTCACCGGTCATAGAGAGTCGTGTTTCGGATGGTCGATGTCGATCTCTGCAGTCTCGGAGAGTCGCTGAAGAATCGATCGTACGCCGTCGTGATCGACGGCGACAGAATATCCTCATCGAACGCCAGCAGAAGGTCCCGAACGCCGGTCTACACTGTGCTTTCGACAGGCGACCCGTAAATCGGGGTATTGTTTAGTCGCGTGAATTCACGGTCATGAGCGGCTGATACTGATTTCAATGTTTCGGGCAACGCATTTCAGGATGAGATTGCAGAACTACCCGAATCATATAATTTGTTTAATTTTCATAAAGGTAATGGCTGATGGGTGGCTATATACGCAAGTCTCAAACTTTTTAAGACCTAATCCGGAAGTAATGTTTATCTGGAACTATTAACCACAATCAAATAATGAGTACACCACTTTCAGCAACGGATCCCGTTCAACTTTCCATTGAGAATATCGGTGGCATCGATGAATCCTCAGTTTCCTTTTCATCCGGTGTTACAATCCTGGCTGGCCGGAATGCGACGAATCGAACCTCGTTCCTACAGGCATTGATGGCTGGATTGGGCAGCGAGAACGTCTCGATCAAGGGTGACGCAGACGAAGCCCATGTCGAGTTGACCATCGGAGATGAGACGTATAAACGAACGCTCACCCGAACTAACGGCGGCGGTGTCTACGCTGACGGCGATGCGTTTCTCGACAACCCGGAGTTGGCTGACCTATTCGTATTCCTATTGGAGTCCAACGAAGCGCGCCGAGCTGTCGAACTTGAAGAGGGTCTTCGCGAACTCATTATGCGCCCTGTCGACACAGCGGCTATCGAAGCCGGGATCGAGGAGCTCCAAGACCAACGGAATGACGTCGAACGACAGCTTGAGAATCTCGATTCGATGCAGCGGGAACTACCTACGTTGGAACAGCGCCGACAGGACCTCAAGCAGGAAATCGAAGAGAAAGAGGCTGAACTCGAAGCGACCAAAGAAGCCATCGAGGATGCTGATCAGGACCTCAGTGCCACGCGCGATCAGAAAGACGAGCTTGACGACGCGCTTGAATCATTCCGCGAAACGCGGGGTGAGCTCGAAGACACACGATATAATCTTGAGATGGAGCGCGAGAGCATCACCGCCCTCGAATCGGAACTCGACGACCTGGAAAGCGAATTAGACGAGCTCTCGGAAACCCCAATGGCCGGCGTCGATGAGGTAGCCGACCGACTTGACGAATTGCGTTCACAGCGCGCGGATATTGACGATGTGACTAACTCCCTCCAGAAGGTTATCCAGTTCAACGAGGAAATGCTTGAGGGGGCGGATTCAGATGTCGTAGCCGCACTTCGAGACATGGACGACCCCACTGACAGACTAGTCGACGAGCAGGTTGTCTGCTGGACGTGTGGGAGCACTGTCGAAAGCGACATCATCGAAGAAACGCTTGACCGACTCCGTGACCTCCGTAGCGAGAAACTTCAGGAACGCCGTGAGATCCAGTCCAAGATGGACGACCTGAAAACAGAGAAGGCGACCTTCGAAGAGCAACAACGCCAGCGTACGCAGTTGGAAGACCGGATCGAACAGATCCAATCGGAACTTCGAACGCGGCGCGGTCGAGTCGAAGAACTCGAGACCGAGCGCGACCGTCTCGAAGCCGAGATCGACGAACTCGAAGCGGAGGTCGAAACCCTGGAAGACGAAACTCAGAGCGACCTGCTCGACCTCCACCGCGAGGCCAACCAGTTCGAGTTCGAACTCAACCAACTCCAAGATGACTTCGGCCAGGTCACTTCCGAGATCGACCGTATCGACGAAGAACTCGAGCGTCGAGACAACTTCAAAGCCCGTCGGGAGGAGATCAGCGACGAAATCGCCGACCTGCGGACGCGCATCGACCAGGTCGAGAGCGAAGCCGTCGATCAGTTCAACGAGCACATGGAGACCGTGCTGGAGATCTTGAGCTACGAAAATTTGGAGCGGATCTGGATCGAGCGCCGCCAAGAGACGGTTTCACAGGGGGGACGGAGTGTCGAACAATCCGTCTTCGAATTGCATGTGGTCCGCAGTACGGCAGACGGAACTACCTACGAAGATACTGTCGACCACCTCTCGGAGTCTGAACGGGAAGTCACGGGGTTAGTCTTCGCGCTCGCGGGCTATCTTACCCACGACGTTTACGAGACCTGTCCGTTCCTCCTGATGGACTCGATCGAGGCGATCGATTCCGACCGCATCGCCCGCCTCGTTGAGTACGTTGCCGACTATGCCGAGTACGTCGTCGTCGCTCTCCTCCCTGAGGATGCCCAAGCCCTCGATGAGGAATATGAGAGGGTGACCGAGATATGAACTGCATGCCCAACTAAAAAATTTCAATCGGATGATTTTATAGTTTTTCGCTGTAAACGAAGTAAAATATCCACCAGAGCTACCGGCCAGATCACCCACCTAGGTGACCACTGAAGGATTCAGGAAGTCTCGATTAATCTGTGGGCTGGTAGTTCAGACACTTCCAGTAGACGAACGACATCCCGGCGACGGTCACGGCGATAACGGCGAAGGAAAAGCCGCTGACGTAGTACACCGGGGGGACGGGGAGAAAGTGGGGAACACGAGCGCGAGCAGAATCACGAAGACGAGTTCGACGACGAGCAAGATCCGGATCACCGGCATCGCCTAGCACGCCAGCGACCAGAACGGATGTGGCATGTGTTAGAGTATCAAGCTACCGGACGAAAAAATCCGTCAGGTTTCTGCTACATCTGCGGCTGTCCGTATCGCTTTCACGGCCGGCGCGTGAACTTCGCGAACGACGCCGGCGGGAGTTCAAGTCGCCTGTCGTCGAGGGGGAACGTCTCGACCACGAAGGCGTCGGGTTCTTCCCAAGACTCCTGGGCCAAGAACGGGTCGTCGTCGACTGGACGATACAGCGTCACCGCGACGCTCCCGGCGTCGCCGGCAAATTCGATTTCCGTATCGTAGCTCTCTCGAAGCGAACCGTTGGTCGCGAAGGTGTGGCTCGTCCCGTTCTCGCTGACGATAGTCACGGCGTCAACGAGAGCAACGTCATCGGCCGCCATGCTCCAGTTACCCGTTTGCAGGAAGGGGCGCTCGGGACTGTCAACGCTCGTGTCGGTGACGGTCCACTCGCTGTCACTCTCTAGCAGCGGATCGGCCATCTCGCGCTGGATGTACGCACCGGGGTGGGGCGGTGCCGGCCCGCGGGGGTCGGGATGCGGATACAGGGTGTAGTCCGTCCAGTGGCCCATCTCGACGTGGTCCCCGTGGCGGATGAACGTCTGGAAGGTCTTTGCGGCGTAAGCGGCGTGAGCCATCGTCCCCATCTGCGCGGACGGCCAGTCGTCATTGACCGCGGGGCCGAGGTTCCACTCGCCGATCGTGAGCCGACAGTCGGGCACGCCGTGTTCTGTAGCCAGTGCTTCGACGTCGGAGAGCAGGCGATCGTAGACCTGCGGAAAGTTGACGAGCACTTCGTTGTAGCCGACGGGGTCCTCGTCGTGGTCTTCGAGCCACGCCTCGCGTGACTCCGCCGCATCGCCCTTGATCCCGGCGGTGTATCGGTGTAGGTCGATCCCCTCGATGGCGTCGCCCGCCGTCTCGAAGAGTACCTCGTTCCAGATCGGTGGTTCGCCCTCGCGACTGTCCTCAGTGTCGCCGTCGTGGACGCTGGTGAACCAGGGGTCGATCGCGGTCGCGTCGATTTCGATGTCGGGGTCGACCGTCCGCATCGCGTCACAGTACTCGACGTATCCCTCTGCGTAGGTCGCGGCGTCGGTGTTGCCGACCTGCCAGTACCCCCAAACCTCGTTTCCGATCCCCCAGTAGGTCACGTCCCAGGGCTCCTCGTAGCCGTGTTCTGCGCGTAGCGCTCCCAGTTCCGTCTCGTCGGGGTCGCCGTTCACGT
Source organism: Halosimplex rubrum (assembly GCF_013415885.1). NCBI lineage: Archaea > Methanobacteriati > Methanobacteriota > Halobacteria > Halobacteriales > Haloarculaceae > Halosimplex > Halosimplex rubrum. The sequence goes on along the minus strand of NZ_CP058910.1, from coordinate 2,895,016 downwards.
ACTCGACCCAGTTGGCCGCTTCTTCGGGGCCTGTCGCAGACCAGAACGGTACCGTGATGTACGGCTCGACGTCTGCCAGTTCGCAGAAGCGCAGCCACTCGTTGGTACCGAGGTAGTTAGGCTCCAGTCCACCCCAGTTGACGATGGGAATGACCGGTCGATCCTCGACCGGACCGACCGTGTCGCGCCAGCGGACTTGACTCGCGTAGTTGCCGCCCGGCCAGCGGATCGTCGTCACGTCGAACTCCTGCAGGAGTTCGATCGTCGTTGGGTTGTAGATCCCCTCGACCGCGTCGGCCGGGATCAGCGTCGACCAGTCGAGATCGAGGTGTCCCGACCCCTCGGCCGTGATCGTCAGGTCGTACGTGCCGTATCGGGGCTCGCTGTAGCGATCGGTGGTTGAGGTGGCAAGTTCGAGCGTGGCTTCCTCACGGTTCCACGAATCCGTCACCGGAACTGTCTCCGACGCCAGCGTCTCGCCGTCGAGGGCGGTCAGCGCGACTGTGCACTCGTCCACGCCCTCGCCGCGAACGGTCACCGTCACGTCGAACGTCTGGACGCGCTGGTCAGGCAACGCCACGCGCTGGAAAACGCCGGCAGCGACGTCGCCGTCTACACTCCCATCGTTCCTGCCGTGGAGTAGGACCCGCTGGAATCGCGACTCCGTGACGCCCCCGGGGACCGGAGCGAACTCCTCCGGAACCTCCGGCCCTCCGTCAAGTGCGTCGTCGCGGTGGCGACCGTGGACCCCTCCTCTCACCTGCTCGTACGTCGCATCGCTATCGACGGGCTGCCACGGGTAGGCGACTCCCTCATGTTCTGCGACATTCTCGAAAACGATGCCCGCCATCGGCCCGTCACCGGAGCGGTTCCACACCTCGAAGGAGCCGTTCCGGAGATAATCCTCGTAGACGCCCGGGTAGATGGCGCTGTCGAGATGTTCCTGGAACTTACCGAAGAGCAGCGGCGAAACGCTCCACTCTCCCGTGTCGTCGGTATCGACAGCTATCGAGACTGCTGGTGCTTCTCGACTCATACTCTAACGGTTGCCGGCTCGTTGCTTAATTCTACCGGCGAGAGATTCCGTTTGACCATCTGCCAGCCGATCTTGGAATCATACGGTTGTTTCATCGAACAATGTATATCAAGGATCGAACTGGTCTTGTAATCACTGAGGAGCGTCGTTTTCACCACTTCGAACGTATAATTCGTCAGTTTTGCGTAGTGTTGGCTGGCAGCTATCCGATCCATGCCGGTTGCGTCGATCGCCTGAACATCGCCAAGATCGTGCAACTCCGCAGACAGCCACAGCAGGACGCGCCAGATCCGCATTTCGAGGTCCTGTTTGCGCGTACACACGGTCGTAAAATCAGGCAGATCAGCCACCGCTAGGTCGAGTTGACCGACAATTCCATGCATCTCGTGGAGCACGTCTACCAACCGTCGATACGTGTGATCAAGATACTCGCGGAGACCGTGAACTGCCACGATCACCCAGTCTGCGTACCCATTTTCGCCTTCTTCGAACGCTGGATCTGGCTCGCCGACGACGGCTTTTTGAGCTAGCGAAACAACCCGATCAGTGAAGCGGGCGAGTTTGCTGGTCACAAACCCGTCTTCCCGCTTCACTCCCTAGTAAGTTAGACATTTAGCCGCTCTTACTTGCGTCTAAACACGGCCCTCTCGAAGTAATCGGCGCTCACACTCGTGAGAACTTACTCGATCTGCTCGCAGTAGGATTTGATCCAGATCGGACGCGTATCATCGTGGATACAGCGGATGGAGACGTGGTGTATCCCCTCGCAACCGCATTTGCAAAGGCGGTGACCCAATCGACTATCGAGGCAACGTACGGAGAACCTGCGAATATTGGTCTGTCATTCTATCCCGCAGTGCAGGCGACACACCTCCTCCTGCCGCAACTCATCGAGGGCCGTCATCCGACGCTCGTCCCGATCGCAATCGATCAAGACCCCCATATCCGCATCTGTCGGGACATTGCGGACAAACAGCGATACGACGTCGATAAACCGAGCGCGTTGCTCTCGAAATTCCTTCCGAGCCTCGCAGGGCCAGGCAAGATGAGCTCTTCGGACGACGCGCCCAGTATTCTCCTCTCCGACGACAGAGAGGCCGTGTTCGAGAAGATTCGGGCCCACGCGTATTCCGGTGGTCAATCGACCATCGACGAGCACAGAGACCTGGGTGGAGATCCCGAGAGAGACACGTCGTTCCAGTTTCTTTCGTATTTCTTCGAAGCGGACGACGAACGGCTGGAACGACTCGCCCAGGAATATCGTGATGGATCGCTGTTGAGTGGTGAACTCAAGGATATCGCGGCAGAGAACATAGCTGATTTTCTCGAACGTCACCAAGAACGACGAAGGCAGTTGGGGTCACTCGTGGATGAGTTACCAGCGTACAGATTGACCGATGCTGAGCGAAAGCGGGCTCGCCAACGAGTCGGATTTCTAGATGAGGAGCTGTTTTAGAAAGGCTGGCTCTGTTGAAATACTTTTCTTCAGATAGGTTCCCATTTGAAACAGCAGATCGATGAGAGATGTGAACTGAACGACCTTTAGCAGACTCGAAGGGTTCTATTGAGACGGCTTCGCAGTAGCAGGCATGTGTAGAGAGAAGGAGAAGATGGTGGACGGAGAGCTATACGACCCGACCGACCCCGAGCTTGTGGCCGACCGGAACCGTGCACGGGAGCTCACGCGGCGATACAATGACACCAGACCTGACGAACAGACTGCCCGACGAGAAGTACTCGAAGACCTCCTCGGCTCAGTCGGTGCCGAGTGTCAGATAGAACCGCCATTTCGCTGTGACTACGGCTACAATATCCAGCTAGGGGAGAACTTCTATGCGAACTTCGACTGCGTCGTTTTGGACGCGGCACGAGTGGAAATCGGCGGTAACTGTATGATCGCACCCGGTGTCCACATCTACACCGCGACTCATCCGCTCGATGCCGCCGAACGAATCAAAGGGCCGGAGTACGCGAAACCGGTCACGATCGGTGACAACGTCTGGATCGGTGGACAGGCGGTCGTCAATCCTGGCGTAACTGTTGGAGATGACAGTGTCATCGCGTCCGGTGCAGTCGTGACTGAGGACGTTCCCGACGAGGTGGTCGTACAGGGCAACCCCGCGAGCGTAGTCAAAGAACTGAACGCCGACTAAGGCCACGAGAATCCGACCCCTGTGATACGTGCAGTTCCTGTATTGACCGTTCAGAGTGATCGGTCGATGTTGTGACTGAGACAGGCGATGGTGAGTTCACGGAACTGCTTCCACCAGCGTCGTGACCGGACAAACGCACCGTACTTCCGCTTGAGAGTTGAGTTAACTGTCTCTGATTGACTCCGCTGGCCGTAGAGATCAGTGTCTAAGCGTGCGTTCCATGCCTTATGGAGTGACGTGAACTCACGGTACTTAATCAGTGGCCGAACCTCGTGTTGCCGGGTAAGTCGCCTGATTTTCTGGTCGTCGTAGCCCTTGTCACCGAGCAGAATGTCAATATCCTCGGGGTTGCGCTTGATCAACGACGGAGCGATCTGGCTATCGTGTTTCCGAGTCGTCGTCACGTGTAAATCGAGAATCGCGTTTACCTTCGCATCGACCAGCAACGTCACTTTGAGCTGCTGAATCGTAAGTTCAGCGCGTTTTGTGTAGTGTTTCGAAGCGTGACTGCGGTCAAACCCTGACGCATCAACGCCAACAACTCCGCTCGTCGGAAGTAGCGTCGTTGAGAGAATCAATATGATACGCCATACGGCCATATCAAGTCGGTTGAACGCCTTACAGAGCGTTGATGGCGTAGGAAGCTCAGCTAGCCCAAGAACACGACGGATACGTGGCATCTCGATTAATTCGTCAAGCAGGCCACGATAGGTCGTGTTCTTCCGAACTTTGAGACACAGCAGAACAACGTGTTGGGGAAGTGTATAACGGTGTTTAGAGAATTTAGAGGAGTATCGAGAGACCGCTCGACGCGCCAGATGAATCGCCTTCTCAGTAAAACGGAGAATCTGCGACTTCGGGAGGGCCTTCATCTCGTCAAATTACACAGCGAACATGTAACTCTTTGAGGATTTCAACAGAGCCGAAAGGCTGTATCATTGCTCTTATGGTGCACAATCTGGGGTTTGGATATGGGTTCGGTTTGAGTTCTTGAAACCGTTCGGCCAAGGGTTTAGGGCGCTTCCGCATTTAAATAGATCTGCTATGGTTTCAACAGGAGATACTGCGCCGAATTTCACAGCGACGTACCGAGGAAGCGAACATGAGACATTCGAACTTGTCGAGCATCTTGGAGAGGGTCCTACCGTATTAGCGTTCTTCCCCGGGGCGTTTACACCTCCGTGTTCGAACGAGATGGTAGCCCTCCAAGAACGTCTCGATGAACTTCAAGATGCGGGAGCGACACTCTTCGGCATCAGCGCCGATTCATCATTCTCTCTTGGAGCGTTCGCAGACGAGTACGATCTCGAGTTCGACCTCGTCAGTGATATGGGGGGCGAAGCGATTCCGGAATACGACCTTTCAATCGACATCCCAGACTTAGGCCTGTACGGTGTCGCCAACCGGGCTGTGATCGTCCTTGACGAAGATCGGACTGTGGCCTACAGGTGGGTAGCTGAAGATCCGACGAACGAACCAGACTACGATGAACTCATCAAGGCCGTCGAGGCAGTCTGACAAACAGCGGCTCCGTCAGTTTGAACCACATAATTTGAGTTGAGTAATCACTGTGAGTAGAATGTTTCTATGATATCCTCCCAAGACTCAGGAATTGTAGTTTTATCAAAGTACATACAGAATTCGTTTATTCATCGACTTCCGTTTTCACGACGACTGTCGGTCGGGTGGTTAGCCGAAGCACGCGTTCGGTTACACTTCCGAGTAGCGCGCGGTATTCCGCTGGCCGGTGTTTCGTCCCGAGGACGACCATATCGATATCCTGTCGATCCCCATACTCGAGTATCGTTTCGACGGGATGTCCGTGTTTTACTGCCGCGATCATCTCGACCTCACTGTCTTCCGCACTCCTTCGGACCTCCTCGATTGCCTCCTGTCCGCGTTCTTCGAGCCCATGTTCGGGTCCCTCTGCCTCGTCGACGTACTCATCTCCACTGTATGCCGTGTAGATGCTCTCGTCGACGACGAAAAGCGCATGAAGGGTAGCATCGTGCATCTCGGCGAGTTCGATCGCATGGGATTCCGCGTTCTTCGATGCAATCGTGCCATCCGTGGCGAGTAGAATCTGGTCGTACATAGAGCAACGTTCGTTCAGCTAGCCGATAAGGATGGTCATCGCAACGAGTCGACGAATTGGACCGAAACGCTGTTAATCACTCTTTTTGGCGAGAACGATCAATGCAGTACTATCGGCCTGTGCTGCTGGCGCTACTTCACGCGTCCCGTCGAACTGGACGACATCTCCCGACTGTACAATATGAGACTCCCCATCGAGTTGCAGATCGATCTCACCTGAGATGGCCGTGTTTAGGCGCTAGTAAGAGCGGCTAAATGTCTAACTTACTAGGAAGTGAAGCGGGAAGACGGGTTTGTGTCCAGCAAACTCGCCCGCTTCACTGATCGGGTTGTTTCGCTTGCGCAAAAAGCCGTCGTCGGCGAGCCCGACCCAGCATACGAAGACGGCGACGGCGGCTACGCAGACTGGGTGATCGTGGCGATTCACGGCCTCCGCGAGTACTTAGATCACACGTATCGGCGGCTGCTGGACGTGCTGCATGAGATGCACGGGATTGTCGAAAAACTCGACCTAGCGGTGTCTGATCTGCCTGATTTTACGACCGTGTGTACGCGAAAGCAGGATCTCGAAATGCGGATCTGGCGCGTCTTGTTGCGGTTGTCGGCGGAGTTGCACGATCTCGGCGATATTCAGGCCATTGACGCAACTGGCATGGATCGGATAGCTGCCAGCCAGCACTACGCAAAACGGACGAATTACACGTTCGAGGCGGTGAAAACGACGCTTCTCAGTGATTGCAAAACTGGTGCGATCCTAGATATACATTGCTCGATGAAACAACCGCATGATTCCAAGATCGGCTGGCAGATGGTCAAACGGAATCTCGACAAACTGAACATTCTTACTGCCGACAAAGGCTACGACTGGTGGCTGCTTCGCCAAAGATTACGGGCTGAAGGCGTTAAACCGGTGATTAAGCACCGCGAATTCGGCTGGCACGGCATCGCCAACAATGTCTTGCTCGATGATACAACGTACCATCAACGCTCGAACGCCGAATCCACGTTTTTCGCGCTTCGCCGCAAATACGGCGAGGTCGTTCGCGCTCGAACGTGGTTCGGACAGTTCCGAGAACTCGTTCTGAAATGTGCTGTCAGAAACATCGAACTGAGCGTCAGCCACTCACAACCGTGAAATCAAGCGTCTAAACAAGGCCTCTCCTTCTGGAAGAAGTCTGAATCAATGTGAAGGATTGATGAGAACTCCTGTAGCTGATCCCCGATTTTGACGCGGATCTCGACGGGGTGATCCGTCTCTTCATCTGGTTCGTCACTGTCTTCTTGATGGATTTCACCGATGCGTATGAGTTCAGAGACGCCATAGGCCAAAGTCGGGGTGTGTATGTCTGCGACTACTCCATCCAGATCAAGGTCCTCAGCTGTCAGAGAATCCTTTCCACCACCATAGTATGGATACAGTGTTTTCTGTATTTCAACGCCCTCAGGTAGTTCATTTTCTAGGATCTGGTCGTATTCATATATCGTGACATCTTGATGGATTTTCTGGGTGATGTTGTTTTTCAATATGCTGTATGCTTCCTGGTCGGTCTCGTCGGTCAGCACCAGTGTAACAACTTTCCAATAGACAAACATTACGCCAAGAATAGTGACGGTGAAAAATATAGCAGGTAGATTCGGATTAATCTGCTCTATTGAACCCGCAGACGGCGAGCGGATAGCGTCGCTCTGAAGGTGGAAGCGAAGCGGAGAGAGGAAATGTGCCTAAGATCCTCTTCCGCTTCGTTAAGCAAGCGGCGTCGCTCGCTCAAAAGCGCTGTGCTGCCAGCCCCACGGCGGTGGTGAGTGACCCGGCTGGCAATGGATTTGCCGGCTGGAAGCATCTCACGCTGCATTTTTTGCGAATTCACATGGACGCAGCCTTCGAAGAAATCGTCGATTGGGCCAGCGAGATGGATCGCGTTCGCGCCGTCTTGCAGTTGGCCAGAACCGAATTCCCGGCACCCTCGACGCTATGGCGGTCGTTCCAGCGGGTGCCAACTCGTGTCTGGCGCCAACTGCTCGCCCGGTCGGCGGCCAGATGCGATCCGGGCGAGCACGGTGCCCTGGATGCCACGTTTTTCGACCGCGAAGCGGCATCCAGTCACTACGTCGATCGCTCGGATCGCCACATACGAACGCTGAAAACGACGGCCCTGGTCGATACGGAGTCGTGTGCCGTCCTCGACCTCCACTGCTCGGCACACTGGCCTCACGATACACAGGTGGGCCGTCGGGTAGCGCTGCGCAACACCGACGAAATTGAGAGTCTCGCCGGGGACAAAGGCTACGACGACCAATCACTGCGGGACACCCTTCGTTCAGAGGGTGTCCGACCGCTGATCAAACACCGGCTGTTCGCGCACTACGACCATGCCCACAACGCGCGGTTGGACAGCGAACTCTACGGGCAGCGCTGGATGGCCGAGAGCGCATTCTCGGCCATCAAACGCCGATACGGGTCCGCTGTCGGGCCGAGCGCCTGGTACCGCCAGTTCCGTGAACTAGTGCTCACCGCCGCTGTCTATAACCTCGAACAAGCCATCAAGAAGTGATCCCTACGCCCTCCGTGGATTCAATAGAGCAGATTAATCCAATCTGTTCGGAGACCCGGATACAGGACCAAAATACCGATAATCAGGCTCCCAAGAAGTGAGTAAACGAGGATCGGTAGCACCATCGATTTCCGCAGGAACTGTTCTAACGCACCCTCAACAAGGCGGCTTCGTGAAACTATCTCAAGGAGAAAGACTAGAACGACGAAGCTGAGCCCGATTATCGTTGCATGGGTTTGCCACACAGTGCTGACAGCAAACCAGCTGGGGGTGGCGAACGGGGAGATATTCACTGCGGCAGTGAGAAGAAATGTACCAATCAACAGTAGAAGCGCTGTGGCTGATGTATATCGTCGCTCATAGAGGCCGTAGATGGTCTGTTTTAGTTCCTCTCTGCTGGCCCACGGTTTCGTCTCGGTGTTTCTCTGCAGTAATATGGAACCTCGATATGGGAAGAATCCTAGCCGGCGATAGACAGGTTTGAGCAGGCCTGTCAGTTTGAGAACGATCCATCGGCGTTTCCGCATTAAATATGGTTTTCTGATGAGTGCCCAGTAAGTTTTCGGAAAGTACTGGAACCCACTCTAACGTCTGATTCATCGGAAGATGGTGGACACAGATAGTCCTCCTCTGTATTCAACATCCTTTGTCAGGTTTTGAATAAATTAGCAGACTGGGTTAGCGGTATCTCATATTAGAAAGCAGACACGGATTTGGGAACGCATTCCGGAAAGGTACAAAACGGAGAAACAGACGGCATAGGGTCTGTTGCGCGTTCATGAGCAAATTTTCTGAATTCTGGAAATGACACGCCACCGCCTATTGACCGGCGACTCATGAAGTTTGGTAGAGAATGATCCAAAATGTCATTCAGTATTGGCTTCCTGGACGACGGCCGTGTCCTGGAGTGGGAGACAACCGCCGACGGCGCCGTCGCGACCGAGCACGAAGACTACTCGCCGCGCTTCTACGTCGCCGCTCGCGACCCAGCGTCCGACCTCGACCTCACGACCCTCCAGTCGGTGTACGACCAGCACCCGGATGTCGTCGCGACCGAGATGGTTGCGCGACGGCCGGGCTTTCGACGAGACGAGGAGGCCGTTCTTGCGGTCGACGTTGCCCACATCGACCGTGTCACCCCACTCGCCCGGCAGGCACGCCAGCTGTCGGCCTATCCAGTCGGGGATCTCACCTGTTTCAATGTCGACTTCTCGCGAGAGTTTCGGTACTGTCTGGAGACCGGCGCCGATCCGACGCCGGCGAGCGAGCTGTCGACGCTCCGGCTCAGCGTTCCGGTGACCGAAACGAGCAACGACGTCTATGGGGAGCTGTCCGTCGCCGGCGACACCGTCATCGGCTCGCCGACGGATCTCCTGCCCGCCGTCCAGGGGGCGCTCGACGCACACGATCCAGATGTCCTGGTCTGCTCGACGAGCGAAATCGTCCCGACCCTCCACGAGATGGCGACGGACGCCGGCATCGACGACTTCTCGCTGAGTCGGTGGCCGGACGTCGACTACCAGCAGCTCGCGAGCCGGTCGACGTACTCGAGCTACGGTCGCGTCGGTCACTCACCGGCGCGGTACAACGTGCCCGGACGGGCGATCATCGACGAGTCGAACACGTTCTTCTACGGGGAGACGAACCTCGAGGGCGTCATCGACCTCGTGTCGCGCTCGAAAAAGCCCGTCCAGGAGCTCGCGTGGGCGTCGATCGGGAACGTCCTCACCGCGATTCAAATCTGTGAGGCCCACGACCGCGGCGTCCTCGTCCCGTGGAACTCCTGGCGCCACGAGTTCTACAAGCCGATGGGGACGCTCCACGACGCCGACCGCGGCGGGTTCATCTTTGCCCCCGAGGTCGGCCTTCACGAGAACGTCCACGAACTCGACTTCTCCTCGTTGTACCCGAACATCATCTGTACCCGGAACGTCTCACCGGACGTCATCCGGTGTGACTGCCACGGCGACCGCGACGACGTCCCCGGGCTCGAATACTCGATCTGCGACGACCGGGGCTACCTCGTCGATGTGCTACAGCCAATCATCAACGCACGCGACGAGATCAAGGCGGCCATCCGTCGTGAGAAGGAACGGGACGATCCCGACGAGGACCGCCTGGCTGAACTCGAAGGGCGGTCGGGAGCGCTAAAGTGGATCCTCGTCGCCTGCTTCGGCTATCAAGGGTTCAGCAACGCGAAGTTCGGCCGCATCGAGTGCCACGAGGCGATTAATGCATTCGCTCGTGAGATTCTGCTGACGGCGAAACAGCGGCTGGAAGCGGGCGGCTGGCGCGTCGTCCACGGCATCGTCGACTCCATCTGGGTGACGCCGGACCCCGACGTCGACGACGATGACCGTGAGGACCTCGAGACGCTCGCGACGGCAATCACGGAAGAGGTCGAAATCCGGCTCGAACACGAAGCCCACTACGACTGGGTGGCGTTCGTCCCGCAGCGCGAGAGCGACGCCGGCGCGCTAACGAAGTACTTTGGGAAGGTCGCCGGCGACGACGACTTCAAGGTCAGAGGCATCGAAGCCCGGCAGCGTTCAACCCCGCCGTTCATCGAGGACGTCCAGCGGGACTGTCTCGACCAGCTCGATGCCACGCGGTCACCGGACGCGGTGCTCGGCCGGCTCGAACGAGCAATCGACGAACTGCAGGCAGGCAACGTGGCGGTGGAGCGGCTCGTCGAACGGAACCGTGTCTCGAAGCCCCTGGAGGGCTACTCACAGAATACCCAGAACGTGGCCGCCTTGAAGCGAGCCCGCGAGCAGGACCTGGCAGTCCACCCGGGTCAGGATATCGAGTACGTGGTCGTCGACGACGAGAAATCCTCGCGAGACCGGGTCGCCCTCGTCCACGAGGAGATCAAGACCTACGACGCCTCGTACTACGAGACGCAGCTGGTTCGAGCGATTGAGAGCGTGCTTTCACCGCTCGGATGGGACCGCTCCGACATTCGCCGGGAGCTCTCCGGTGAGAGGGACGCCGTTTTGAGTTCGTTCGGAGCCACCAACGAACTGTCGTAGTGGACCCCACCCCTCGTTTCCGTCGTTTCGATCCAACCCCACGTTTCCGACGTAATTTTCGACCCCCCTCGTTTCCGTCGTTTCCTCACGCCCCACCCCGGATTTCCGTCGTCCGCACCCATTCAGTAGTAGGGGGTTACTACTCGCGAGTCCAGTCCTGCATCCGGCTGTCCTCGAGGATCGTTTCGCGGACGACCTGGGGATCTTCGATGAGTCGGTTCTGGAGGTGGATGCCGCCCGCACTCCCCTTGTTGATCTTCTCGATTTCGACAACCCCGAGGAAGGCTTGCTCTTTCAGGATGTCGCGGAACCGACGGACTGAGAGGATATCCATATCGAGATGGTTGCAGATGCGTTCGTACTGGTCGTACACCCGGCTCGTGAGGAACGCATCGTCATTGCTGTTGACACTCAGTTCCGTGAGCGCCAGCAACGCCGCTTTCGCCTGCGTGGGTGCGCCGTTCACGAGTTCTCTGAACCGGTCCTTTTCGGCGTGTTGCTGTGCCTGGCGGACGTGTTCCTCCGTCACTTGCTCTGCTCCGGCCTCGTAGGCGACCTCGCCGGCGTGGCGAAGAATGTCGATCGCCTTCCGAGCGTCGCCGTGTTCCTGCGCGGCGAAGGCCGCCGAGAGCGGAATCACGTCCTCGGAAAGGACGCCGTCCTGGAAGGCGTCCTCACGGTTGAACATGATCTCCCGGAGCTGGTTGGCGTCGTATGGCTTGAAGAACAGCTCCTTGTGCTGGAAGCTGCTTTTCACGCGCTCGTTCACGTTGTCGACGTACTGGATCTTGTTGCTGATCGCGATGACGCCGACGCTACAGTCGATTTTCCCCGCCTCCTCAGCGCGCGAGAGCTTCATCAGCACGCTGTCGTCGTTCATCAGATCGATCTCGTCGAGGATGATGATCACAGAATCGAATTGAGCGTCGAGCGTCTTCCAGAGGAGTTTGTAGTATTTCGACGTACTGAGGCCGGTATGTGGGACGGAGATTCCAGTCGAAGATTCATCGTTCAGCTTCGCGGCAAGTGAGGAGATCGCCTGAGTCTCCGTGTTGTCTTCAGCACAGTCGATATACGCTGTTCCAATCTTGACGCCATCCTGAGCGGCATTTTGAGCTCGTTGACAGACGTGTTTTGAAACGAGAGATTTCCCGGTCCCCGTTTTCCCGTAGATCATCACGTTCTCCGGGGAGTACCCGTGGACAGCACCGTTGAGACGTTTCGCGAGCTTCGAGATTTCCTCGTCGCGACCGACGATCCGGTCAGCCTCCGGAACGTGGCCGATTTTCAGGAGATCCTTGTTCGCGAAGATGCGATGCCCGGATTCAAAGAGTGGATCGTCGACAGAACTGGGTGAAGAGTCGGGCGTCATTGAATATCACACGGTGTGAGCGGGGGGAGTATAAATCTAGTGGAGAACGCCACCCCACGTTTCCGACGTTCCTTGTCCGATATCAGCGGGAAAATGCCGTAATTCGGTGGAATTGGATTGTTGACAATATAGCCGCGTTTCCGACGTGAGATAGGAAACCCGTAGACGGAAGCGTCGCCTCGATGTCGAATCCCGAACCCACACACCCCACGTTTCCGTCGTAATCACCGAATAGGTGGGGTGGGGACTCGAAGAAAACATCCACGACGAGATACCAAAGACGAGAGCGGCCTAGCCGTCCAATACTGGCCGTCTACAGAAGCAGCTGGAAAGGATCGTTTCATCTGAGGGGGCGAAGTACTTCGCCCCCTCTTTGGTCGAAGTAAACTTAATGAGCTTTTCTCAGCTATACCACTTTAATCTATGTGTTGCAGAAGTTAGTTCATCTCTAGATTGGTTCTATAGTAACCGTTAGAACTTTCTGCTCAGAGATGGTTACTGTGATCAATGGACCATCTCGACGAGATCTCCGTCGAAGAGCTCCAAGACGCCCTCGACAACGTTGAGGGAAATAAGCCGACACAACGGTTGTTAGCGGCGATCGCGTACAAGAACGGCGTGACGCAGACCGAACTTGCAGAGTGGCACGACACCGGTCGAAGAACGATCTACAGCTGGCTGATGCGACTTGATACGGACGAACCGCTTGAGCAAGCCGTCTCTGATGCTCATCGATCCGGGAGAAAACGAAAGCTCTCAGAATCACAGCAAAATGAATTCGAACAAGCCGTTCACCAACCGCCCGAAGAAGTCGGGATCGACGCGCCGGCGTGGACGCCGGCGCTCGTCCAGGAGTTTCTTGAAGACACCTACGGCGTCGAGTACTCCTATCCGAGTTGTCGGCGGTTGCTGAAAGAAGCTGGATTGAGTTATCAAAAACCTCGTCGTACCGCCGCCGAAGCCGAGGAATCCGACCAAGAGGAGTTCCACGACGAGATCAAAAAAAGCGAGCGGAGATGGACGCCCAAATAGTCTGCATCGATCAGACGAAGAAATCGGTCCAGGTCGAGCCGCGTGCCGCGTGGTTTCCGCGCGGCACGCGGCCGAGCGTCGAACTTTCCGGTCAACGCGACTGGACGTGTCTGCTCGGCGCGATCACCGAAGATGGTGACTGCTTTTTCTCCCGATTTACCGAATACGTCACCGCCGATCACGCGAAACATTTCATTCTCGCGTTATGCGAAGAATTCGAAGAGGATTTGATCGTCGTGCTGGACGGAGCGCCGTATTTCCAGGCGTCGGCCGTCACGGACCTAGCGGCCCGTGACGACCTCGCCTTCGTGACGTTGCCGGCGTATTCGCCGGAACTCAATCCTGTCGAAGAGTGCTGGCGACAACTCCAAGACGCTCTGAGCAACCGATTCTTCGACTCGCTTGAGCAACTGACCACCGCGATCGATACCGCTCTCGACCAACTGTCGCTCCCAAATGTGAGCAATTACTTCTAACAACTACTATAGGTCAACAGAATTAGTGGCTGCATAGCACTATCGTAGTCTCTCCCTACGCCGTCGTGGAGAAACGACGGAAACGCGGGGGGTGTGGTCCCTTCGAAATCAGCGTCACCCCCTCCACCAACATCCAGTTACGACGGAAACGTGGGGTGGGTGTCCTCCATCATCGAGTTTTACTCGTCCGGGTTGACCGGACCCTTGTACTGAGAACGAATCTTCTCTCCCTCTCGCCACTGCCAGTAGTAGTAGCGATTGTCGTTGATTTCCTTGATCGTGATCGTCGCTTTGGCAGGGACGTCGTCCGGGAGATCGTCCGGTCGCTCTTCGACCTCTTCTTGATCTGCCGACTCCTCGAGACGGGCCTCTCGTTCCTTGTGCTCGGCGAGCGCTTCAGCGTACGTCGCAACGTCTCGGAGCTGCTCCGGGTCCGACTCGTTGAGCGTGTTGACGATCTCCGTCGGGAGGTTGGCTGGTGGGGTCGGGGGTTCGTAGGACATCGGCTACTCTCGTGTTAACCAACACGGCCCACGAATTCATAGTTTTGTTGGTTAAGACGATGGAGACGGCTCTCGTGCCTGCTGACTGTAACACTACTCGAAACTTCTTTATATACAAGTTTCGTATTCTGTTACACCGTGCTCCGGCGCATCGAACTCGAGGTCCTCGCCACGGTCGACCGTGGCGACACGATCTCCGAACTCGCGACGAAGCTCGACCACAGCGAGAGTTACCTCTCTCGTGCCGTCGCCGACCTCGTCGAGAAGGGACTCGTCTACACGGAACGCGACGGCCGGCGAAAACGAGTCATCCCGTCAGACGCTCGTGCCGTCGAGCTCTATCAGGACCTCGTTCGTCAGCACTCCCACATCGACTTCCCCGAACTGCTGACGGGCAAGGCACTCGAAGTGCTGTACTACCTCGACCAGCCGCGAACCGTCTCCGAGATCGCCGACCGGAGCGACAACTACCGCAACACGGTCAACCGGGTCCTCAAGCGGTTTCGCGACCGTGGGCTCGTCGGGACGGCCGACGGCCGCTACGAGTTCAACGCCGATTTCGACCGCCTCCACGAGTTCACCCGTGAACTCGCACACCATCTACATCGCCAGCGCCTCGAAGCCGTCGCCCCGAAGGGCACGATTCTCTGGGAGGACTACGACGAATTCCTCGCCCAGACCGAGACGGAAATCGACGCAGAGGCGTTCCACGAAACCGGCCTCGCTCGGTTCGCGGCCTTCGACCTCCAATTCCTGCTCACCGGCCATCGCTACTACTTCCACTCCGAGGATCTCGACGCAGTCTCGCCGGCGGAACTTTGCTGTCACACGCTACTGATCGACGACGGCAGCCGCCACCGCTCGTACTGTCTCCTCCTGCTCAGCCACGTCGACGTCGACGAGGAGGACCTCCGAGAGCAGGCGGCGAAATATGGTCTCGAAGACGAAATCGACGCCTTGCTGCGCTACCTCGAGACGTACGGGGAGGTTGATGACGAGCAGCTCCCGGAGTGGGATGAGTTCCAGGAGCTGGCGGCTGACTACGCGGTGCCACTACCACAATGAGACCCACATTCGGACGCGAGTACATCGAGAACGAATTCCAGCGCATCGGGGACGGGCTATCTGAACCGCTCACGGTCTACCTGATCGGTGGTGGCGCGATGTCGTTACGAGACCTCAAGGGGGCGACGAAAGATATCGACCTGGTCGTCCCAGATGGCGACGCGTACGGCCAGCTGTGGGCCGTCCTGATGGACCTCGGGTATGCGGAGGTCCAGTCGCTGGATCCAGATTATCGGGCGCTGGGGGCGACGAGTTGCGTCGAGAACGACGATGGGTGTCGCCTCGATATCTTCAACCAGCAGGTCGCGAACAAACTCGTGCTCACCGACGGGATGCAAGAGCGCAGCGAGCAGTTCCTCGACACGGATCGACTGACGGTCCGCCTAGTCAACAACGAGGATATCTTCCTGTTCAAACTGATCGCAGGCCGCGACGACGACATCGAGGATATGAATATGCTCGTGCAGGCTGGACTCAACTACGACGTCGTCCGGGCCGAACTCGAGGCGCAGATCGACCGGCTCGGCGACGACCAGTTCGCCACCTTCGCGAACGAGGCCCTGGTCGACCTCGACGAGCGGTACGGGGTGACCACGCCGATCGAGGACCGCGTCCAGGAGCTGACGACCCGGTACTACCGCGGGCTCGAGGTACTCCAGATACTCGATGAACCAAAGACGGTTGACGAATTGGCGGCCGACCTCGAACTCGATACGGCGGAGGTCGTGGAGCGAGTCACGTATCTCGAGGAGTTCGACCGGGTCTCCCGAGATGGTGAGACAGTCCGTCCAGCGGAGTAGATCGCCGGGATTCACTCAGGAATCCGAGGGAAGTCGACCGTCCGGTCGCGGGACACGTCCCTGCTTGATTTCGTGATCCGCCCGGCGCATATGTTTACATCCACCATCGGGCGTTCGTTGCGTCCAGTCTGGACAGGTACAGGATTCGCTGATCACATCCACTTCGTATCGATTCCCGGACGCTGAGTGAATCTCGTAGCGGCCGCCCTTTTCGAGCAGCGAGACGGCCATCTCTTCGTCGACGGCGCGTCTGGTTCGCGGTTCGAGGTCGTCCTGCTGGCTTGAGTGCTCCGTGACGACCATCCGGTCACGCACGTCACCTGTTTGTCCGCCATCCGGCGCAACGGCGGCGTCAGGTCCCTGGAGGCGATCTGGAAGAAGTTCTTCGACCGGATGCCCTTCCGGCCAGAGGAAGTGGATTTCGCGCCGTTCGCGATGGTCGTAGGAGCCGCAGGCGGCAGCGCTGCCGGTCCAGACGCGCCACGCGCCGAGGGCGCCCATCACGTCGACGATCACCCGCGGGACGGTCTCGTGCTCGTCGGGGTAGAACACGCGGAAGCGAGTACACGCTTCTTGCGCCGGTACCGTCTCCCACCACTCGACGTCGGCGCTCCAACTATCAAACATTGCCTCGTCCTCCCCGTACCCGACGGTCACGCCGTCGATCTGCGGCACGTCTGCTGGTGCATCGTCAGACTCGCCTTCGAGCAACCGAAGGATTGCGTATCTGAGATACTCGTGCGCTGGATTGTCCGTCGACCGGGCGACCTGGTCGTGCTGGTCTGCAACTCGTTCCGCCTCGTCGAGGACGGCGGTTACATACTGGTCAGTCATGATTCGTGGAGACCGGAATGCGCCTCCGCCCCTCGGCGGGCGCTAAAAACTTAACCAACGCAGAACGGTATTAGCGTCCAGATGTTGGTTAACAGGCGAGAACCGCGCGTTCAGCTCTCTGTAACCGTTCCGATGATTTCCTGAGCCGTCGAACTGATCCGACTGAGACGATCCTGAATCACGTCCGGCTCATCACCTTGCCACGCGGCTAAGTAGAATGCGGATCCGCTCGTGTCGAGATCGAAATACCGACCGACGATGTACGCGACGGCTTCGGCTTCGACCTCGCGTTTCGCCCGCTCGGTCTCGTCGGTGACGTCTGCGTGGAGGAGCGCGTGAGCGAACTCGTGGATGAGCGTCACGGCGAGATCGGCCTGATTCGTGCGGGCTTTCGCCTCAACGACTGGTTGGAGATCACGCTTACTCCGGTATTTGCAGACGCCCTTGGCGTCGCCATGCTCCCAGTCGACAGCGTCGACGATACGGACCGTCACGTCGATCTCAGCGGCTGCATCCTCGAGTGCGGGTACTAGGTCGTCGGCATCGCCAGTCGCCTCTGTCTCCAACTCGGGAAGCGGCTCACCCTCGGTCTGGGACACGTCGAAGACAGCCGTTGGTTTGAACCCGACAAGCCCTTTCGACCACTCGTCCGGCGCCGTCTCGTCGTACTCACAGCCGCTTTGCTCGTGGTAGCTGGGCGAATTTTCGCACTCAGGACATTGCGTGGTGATGATCGGGGCCCAGATCCAGATCGCCTGCTCGCCCTCCTGGACGTGCCGGTCGAACTCATTCCGCCAGGTGTTGTACCCCGCGACCTTCGTCGCGTCAGGGCACTGGAGATTGATGAGGAGTGTATTCCGGTGCGAATAGTCGTGGAACCGGGATTGAACATCAAGCCACTCCTGGAACTCTGAGCTGGACTGCGCGTCCTCGACGTCTGCAACGAGGTCGTCGATCCAGTCTTCGATGGTACTGTGCATCTCGTCGTGTCGGGCGTCGGTCTCCTCGAACGAGACCGACGAGTCACTGGCCGTAGCCATAATATTCACCGAATCGAGTTCACGGCGATTGCGTCAGTTCAGGACGCGCCGCACCCCTTGGGGGCGCACAAAAAACTCGCGGCGGCGGTCACCGCAGGACTGCTTTCTCGTCAGCGAAGCCGACCGCGACGAGGTACTCGAGGAACTCATCGAACTGCTCCACGTCGCTGGGCGTGTCGGTCGCGAGGTGTCGCGCCCACTCGGTGGCCCACTGGAACGCGGGATCAGTCCCGCCCTTCCCGTGGATGTACCACCAGCGAGCCGCTTTCAAGACGACGAGCGGGTTCGTCGGCGGCTGCTCACTTGCGAGTCCACGAGTGATTGACCGGATCTCCTCGGGAACTTCGGCGGGCTCGACCTCGCCGGATTGTGTGTTCGTGATATCGACTGGAATCGCATCGATCGAGACGTCGTTCACACGTTGTTGTTGACTCACGGGAATTCACCTCAGTCTGAAGACTCGTTATCGAGCCTTCGCCCTCTTCGGGGGCTCGAAAAACTGGACGACGGCGTCACACCGGCAGGAAGAATCCGCTCAGGGTTACGGAGTGACTCCGTCGCACCCTGTCATAGAATACGCTCGTGCCCCTCTTGGGGTGGTGTCTGCAACGGGAGTGAAATACCACCCTCTCTTACTGGCCACTACTCATGCACGAAACCGAAGAAAAGACGCTGAACAGCCTCGTACCACTCGGTCTAATTCATGCGTTTCAGAGTTGGTTTCGCGGGTTTCAGGGCCAGCGGGTCGGAGACCCGCGGCCCTGTCCGAAGTGCGGTGAAACCACGGTCTGGAAGAACGGCTACCGAACGGATCGGCTCTTCGCCATCCTCATCACCGAGGATGGCTTCGACGAGATCACTGTCGAGATTCAGCGGTATCAGTGCTCCGAGTGCAGACATTCCTACGATGGCGATATCGGGGAGCTGTTCTACGAGGACTGTGAATACGCCAAACCAGTCGTTGATCTCTGCCTGTTCCATGCGGCGAAGAATCCGTTCCACGCGTGCGAACGGATTCTT
This sequence comes from Halosimplex rubrum, assembly GCF_013415885.1. Lineage (NCBI taxonomy): Archaea > Methanobacteriati > Methanobacteriota > Halobacteria > Halobacteriales > Haloarculaceae > Halosimplex > Halosimplex rubrum. Next base: position 2,876,007 of record NZ_CP058910.1, on the reverse strand, counting down.
CAGAATCAGTACGGTCTCCAGGTTGACCGCGATACGATCCAACGCTATGCCGAGCTGTTCGGCGACGAAGTCGCCGAGCAGCACAGCGTCACGATTGCCGGCTGCATCCTCTCGATGAACTTCCTCTCGCTGTTGTTCGGTGTCAGCACCGTTGACGAACTCAAAACCGAGTTCGCCGACGAACTCGCTGCCGAGGACATCGACGGTCTCGTCGGGGTCGCCGACGAGACCTATCCGGCGAAGAAGGGCGCAAAGAAAGACCTCTACGAGGAAAATATGCGCCGGAAACAGGAGGGAGAAAACCCGAAGAAGTGGCCGGAAGGGTTCACTGTCGGATGTTCCTATCTGACTCAGCTGGGTTGTTTCGCCGGACTCCAGTGTCGGAACACCGCCTTCGCGCGAGCGCTGGCGCTCGCGCTCGTCTTCCCGCTCTTGGGTGTGGATTATTGGCTCACCGACGACAACGACTGCTACAACGACATCTTGCCGGATCGGGTGAAGTGTCTCGTCCACAAGCTCCGGACACGCGCTCGCAGCGACGAGCGCGTGTCCGAACTGCACGAGGCGGGCGAGTTAGAGGAGTTGCGGGAGTATCTCGAAGACGAGTACGAGACTGCGTACGAGGAGATAGTGGCGACACTCCGTGAGGAGCACCCATCGTTCTGGGACGAGGACGAAGAAGAGTTCAATGGGCCAGTGAGTACGAATGCAATCGAAGGGGGGAACTGGCGGCTGAAATACGGCCTTGGAGTCCCGTACGCGCGGTGCCATGCGGCACGCGCGCGTACATCGTTGTTGGCGCTGCGTGAATCGATGTCGACGTTCACAAACGGCGAGCCGGCGGAGAGCTTCGCTCACCGCCACGGCTCATTTAGCTTTGAGCAGGTGTTGGGTGAGTCCTCGACACAGCCGCTACCGCCCCGGAAAGAAGATCACGTAACTCAGGCGGCGTAAGAATCGGAAGGAGGAAGCAGCGGGTAAGGCTCTGCGTTTCACCCGAGTACTCCTCAGCACCTGAGCGTCTAGCATAAATAGTTATGTGAGTTGCGCACCTACCTACGGACTGGGTATGACCGACGCAAACGTCGCCCTCCTCGTTCGACTCCAAGCACAGTCCGGCAAAGAATCCGATGTCGAGGAATTCCTCCGTTCGGCACTGCCGATGGCCGAGGAAGAACCGGACACCACCACGTGGTTCGCGCTCCGCATGGACGATTCGACGTTCGGCATCTTCGACACCTTTCCGGATGAATCCGGTCGGGAAGCGCATCTCTCGGGCGAAATCGCTGCTGCCTTGGAGGAAAACGCGGACGAGCTGTTCGCAGAACCGCCGGAGATAGAAGAAGTCGACGTACTGGAGGCCAAACTCCCCTAACATCTGAAATTGGACAGACAGAAGCAGCAAAGACGAATCTCACATCTCGTTCACGAACGCCGGACGTGGCGATGGACCCTTTCGCGCTACCGCGCCGTTAGTGGCGACCTTCCTCGAACTCCTCGATGATTTTATCACAGAAGGCGGGGATGTCGTCGGGCTTGCGGCTGGTCACCAGTCCCTCGTCGACGACGACTTCCTCGTTGACCCACTCGCCGCCCGCGTTGCGGATGTCGGTCTGTAAACTGGGGAAGGAAGTCAGCGTCCGACCCTCGACCACGTCGGCCTCGACCAGCGTCCACGGGCCGTGGCAGATGACTCCTGCACGCAAACCCGTATTCCGGGCGCGAATCCGTGCTCCTCCGGGTTGATGGATTGCTCGCCGACCAAACAGTCTGCGTGCTCGTCGATGCTGGAGCGAACGTGTCGACTACTGATCTCCTCGACGAGGACGCCAATGAGTATCTCTCCGCGGTCTGCTTGACGCACGCCCATCTCGATCACTACCAGTCCCTCGGCACGACCCTCGACCACGCCGCACCAGTGTACGCCGCCACTGATACCGCTCAGATGCTCGAGGATGTCTTCGCAGCTGGCGCGGACCACTACGAGCTATCGAACACTGACCGCGTTCTCGAACAACTGGAACCGATTGCAGAATGGACGCAGGTCGTTCCAGGGCTCCGTGTGCATCCCGTTCCGGCGGGACACACGCCGGGCGCAGCGGGCTTCCTCTTCGACGTCACTGACGGCGACGAACGACGAACGATTCTCGTCACCGGTGATTTCACGAACCGTCGCGCTGCCGGCTATCCCGGCTTCGATCCCGACCTGCCCGTGGACGTCGACGTCCTCGTGCTCACGGCCGCAACCAGTGAGGCGTATGAACCGACGCTCACCGACGCAGTCGCCACGATCTGTGAACGCGTCCGGGCTGGCTCGACGGTTCTCGCGACGGCCAGTGGCCTGACCGGGCTCCAGATAGCGTACCTCCTCGGGCATCTCGCCGACCACCGCGACGAGACGCTGCCGATCACGCTTGTGGGCCACGTCGCAAAACTCTACGACCGCCTCGACTATACCGTGCCGAACGTCGAAGCGACACCCGAATTTGCTGACCCAACGGATGTACTGGCGGCGGACGGCGTGACGATTGCCGGACCGGAGGTGCCGGTCGACGGGAGCGCCGAACGGCTCTTCGGAATAATTTCGGACGACCCCGGGGCAACACTCGTCCAGCTCATCAACGGCGGGAGTTTCCCGGTGACGAGTGCGGCGTGTACGACCTACCAGTTTTCGCTCAGTAATCACCCCACTCCGGAAACCCTCGACGGTGTGGTCGAGGGCCTCTCGCCAGTTCACGTGGTCATCACCCATCAACAGGGGGCGGCCGCGGACCAGTACAAGGACAAGTACGATAGTTTCGTCTGGGCGACCGACGACACGACCTGCTATACGTTACTGGACGAGTCGGGCTGGACACCGCCCCCGTGGGTGACGGAATCAACAACCCGCCGCGTGCAGGCCGGGACGAACACAAGTGGACGGCAGCTCGGCGACGCGGTCGAGGACCTAGAGATGCCACTCCCGAACGTCACGCGCGTCGATGACGTCGATCTCGGTGCGGAAGGCCTCGACCTGGAGCGGCTTCGTGATCGGCTCCCCACCGGACGCGTGGGACAGCCGCCGGACGGCGCCAGTGACGACCAGCAGGGTGACGACGGTAGTACGGCGGCGACAGAAAGTGTGCGGGCCGACGGGATGGCCGGTGAGTGGGCGGGGACGACCGATGAGCCGGATGTCGAGACGGCACTCACGAGTATCGACGCTCGGCTCGAGCGAATCGAAACGGCAGTGACCGATCGAGGAATTGGTGCTCGTGTTGTCGACGCTGGCGATGACACCCTCCTGCTTCGACTCGACAACCCGCCAGAACACCTCGAACATGGCCAGCGGCTGCGCGTGCTGCTTCAAGACGGGGTGGTCTCGGAGAATGCCGACGGACACGCTGACCGTGAAAGCTAGTCGAATCCACAGGTCGGTTCATGCACGGGGAGGATGGCCGCACCGTCACCGAGATGGGTGAGCACCGTCGTGCGGCGTACGCTGTTCGACGAAACCGAATGGTCGCGATTGCCGGACCGCCTACTCGTGCCATAACTGGGTGATTCGGTCTTCGACCTCGTCAAGGACGAGCCTCAGCACATCACGATGATCGGTCGGCCATGAGGCATCGTCGCCGGGCGTCGGGGCGGTCGGTGGGGGATGAAAGTGGTCTCGTGTATTGTGGGGGTTCGGATGCTGGTCCCACCGGCACTCCCAGGTACTCTCCGGATGTATCTCCCGATAGTGAATTTTGAAATCGTCGTTCGTGTACCAGCGAACGGTAAGAGTAGCCTCGTCGACGGTCGCTGGATAGTACGGCGACGCGAACCGGACGTACAGTTCGAGATGGCCGCTCGCGTCCGTGATGGTCGCCTGTTCGACTTGCTGTGTCGCTCGGAGACGCGTCTGTAGAAACTCGAGGATCGGACGGTCGATGGGGGCAGGGCTGCCCCCATCGCCAGCTGGCGGTGCCATCGCTGGTCCTACCCGGACGCCTGTTCGCCCTCGGCACCGGTGCGTTGCTGGCGGGCGCGTTCATAGCGCTCGCGCTCTTCCCGAGCGGTTTCCCAGTCGCCGAGGTCACTGTACACGTCGTCGATCGTCCGCTCGTCGCTCCCCTCCGCGACGGCGACGGCGTCGACCGCGGCCGGCGTCCCGGCGTCGTACACCGCTTCGTAGTCGGTGATTCGCGTCGTCAGCTCGCGAACGCGTACCTGTAGTTCCTCGACAGAGTGGTCTGCGGCGAGCTGGTTGATGCGGCGCCACTCGAAGTACGCGTCGTTGCGTTCGTAGGTGGCCGGATGCCCGTCGTGGCGCGTGACGATGCCGAGGTCTGCGAACCAGTCGAGGTACTTCCGGGCGGTCTTCGGGTCACAGTCGACGCGCTCCGTGATCGCGCTCGCGGTGGCGGGCTCGCGGGTCTGGAGGATGGTTCCGTAGATGCGCTGTTCGACATCCTCGCCGCTGAAGGCGTCTTCAAACGGCGGCGGTCCATTCGTGGATTCTGAATCGGCCATACGTGTTCTTGTGCCTCGATGGATATAGTTCTTGCTTCAGGGAATAGTTTCCCGATCAACGCGGCGAATGGGCTACCAGCTGGGTAAAGTTGAGCGGGACACCGTATTAACCAACAACTCCAGAAGGCTGGCGCGATTGTTGGTTAACCTGACGGGCTCAATTTCGTCGGAGCGCTCGAGCTGGTTTGACGCTAAACGTATCCGCACCGTCGACTGGGGTGTCGTGACTGCGATCCGATGCCAGCGATGATGACCGCGTGAGTCGGGTGATGAGTTCCTCGCGAACAGCCTGCCGGCTGACCGTCGACTCGTGCCACCCGAGTCGCTCGTCGTAGTGGCGTTTCTGGAACGTTTCCCCGACGTCGTCGACGGCGATAAATTGCGTTCGCTTCGCTCCCCACACGTTCGCGGAGACGTACTCCGCACCGACCTCTTCGTGGGTGAGTTCCACAAGAGCGCACTCGACGAGTGAGACGATGGAGAGCTGACTTCTCTCGTTGGGAACCGTCAGTTCGAGATCCCCCCACGGTGCTTCACTTGCTTGCTCTGTCTGCTCGTTACGTAGTTGTGGTTGCTGTCGCTTGTGTTCTGAGGACATGGTAGTTCAGTGGGCGCTCACTGCGCCCCCTCACCCCTCTGGGGGTGACAAACTCCACCGCGAATCGCCTCGTGATTGAGTACTAGGGTCGATACCACGGTCTCGCTGGTGCTGTCGCTCAGAATGCGTACGTTGCTCCAGGCAGTTCGAAATCCCGTCACCCCTCACGGGGAGGATAAACGCTACGTCGCGGTCTCGCCGTTACTCGGAGCCACTCCCGAACAACCGTTTCGTCCGCCCCCAAACAGACGCTGTCTCGGACTCATCATCGCTCTCGCTCGCAGTGACCGCTTGCTCTTCGTGGGTCCGGTCTGTCTCTCGGTCACGATCTGCGAGTTCTTCCGTGAGCCGCTCGATCTCTGCTTCGAGTGTCTCGATACGCTCGTTTTTCTGTTCGAGCGTGGCCTCGAGTTCGTCGACACGGTCGGTTAACAGCCGATTTTTCTCGGCCAGATACGCGTGACTACGATCTGATTCGTCACGTCCGGCATCGGTAGTCGACGTACTCGAACTGGCGTGGGATTGCGTGGACTCGTCGCCCGAGTCGGGATCATAGAACTCCGAGGTGTTCGCAATCGCCCGCTCGATGGTCTTCTCCCCGTACGTCGACCCATCCGCGTAGTGGACTTCATCCCACTTCTCCCGGAGCAGCCCTGACTGGCGAAAGAGCTGATCTACCTGTGTTTGGTCGCCGCCGGTCCAGAACGCCAGCAGATAGCAGAGTGCCATGTCGGCTTCCGACTGGCTGTCGTATCCGACCGTGTTCCCGTTCCAGAGTCGCTCGAACTTCGTCCCATTCGACGCGTTCGTTGCCTTCTCGAGAATCTCCTCGTCCTCGAGGTCAACGTCAACCCCGCCTCCACCGTTCGTTGCTGACTGCTCGTCAGTAGTGCCACGATACCCGGATTCGGACTTCACATCGCTATCAGTGTCATGGACGTACTCGCGGTGAATCGCTACGAGCGCGTCCTGTCGGCGTGCAACGTGAGTGGGAGTCTCCTCAACGTGGTTGCCAGTAACGGTGAAAAAGCGCGCGGTGTCGTACAGTTCGATACTTCCGCGGCGGTTTCGGCCCTCCGGTAGCTCTCCGGTGATGAGCACGTGGTAGCCGGTGCCGGATGGCGAAATCTCCGTATAGGAGTCGAGTCGCTCAATGATGTCCAGCGCCGCGTCGTCGACGTCCCCGGTCTCAGGATCGCGGCAGTCATCGAGATCCACGCCAACAATCGGATCATCGTCAGTAAAGACGAAGCCAACGCCATCAGCATTCCCTGTTTCGACGTACTCGAGTGCCGTCTCGAAGCTGTCGTTATTCGTTGACGCACTCGGACTCATCCTCGACGATGACGTCGACACCGTCCGGTGAGACCTCGAGTGGAATCCCTTCGACAGTAAACTGGACGGCGATGTCCCCATCGGATGAGGCAAGCAACTGTTCGAGCGCATCGATGTCCACGTAATCGTGGAGTTGATAGCCGTCGTCTTCGAGCCCGCATGTCTCCAGTGTCTCGATGATCTCGACGACGAGGTCATTCGGTCCGCCCGAACTGTCCGCTGGAGGGGAATGCATCTGAACACTCGGGGCTTTGGGTGACAGACGTTTAAAACGTTAGGAGTCAACCACAGAAGCGATACGCTCCTCTATTTGACTTAGCGCGTTCGGGATAGTGTCGGCGCAACCAGAAGCGATTATGCGATTTGACGCCGACTGGATGTCTCGCGCCGATGACCGCATTCTGGAGCATCTCTCTGAGGACGGCCCTGATACCCCCAAGGAAATGGCTGATAGCGACCGCGTCCGGTTCTCCCGGCAACACATCAACGCCCGCTGCAAGACACTCGTCGAATATGGACTCCTCGTCCACCTCGGCAACGGTGTCTACGACATCACACGAGAGGGCGAGCAGTATCTCGCCGGCGACCTCGACGCTCGTGACCTCGACCACGAACAGCGTTAGCTGTCGCCGGCGACCAGGTCTTCGATGAACCGGAAGCCGTTCACGTACGTCACCGAGTCCCCGTACCCTTCACTCGCGAGTACGGTTTCGGCCCCATCGCCGGCCGCGATATCTGTTGTGTAGATGTAGACCTCGGCCGCCGACCCCGCACTGAGATGCTGGGCAGCGAGGGCGGCGAGGGCGGCGTCGGCACGTTCGACCTCGTCGGCAGGGCGGTCGTCCGCGTTCGCGATGTACCGCTGGACGCCGTCCATCACCCGCGAGACGATCGGCTTGGAGAACTCCAGCGGCGCCGCAACCGTCGCCCAGCCCTCGTCGATCGCGGCGTCGACAGGTGGCGCTTCAACGTCGGGCTCGTCGACGGTCAGCTCCTCGTACACTCGTTCGGGCAGGACGAAGGTGACGTCGTTCCGTCGAGCGCACCGGCGAACGGCCTGGTAGCGGCTGTTCGAGGGCTGCCCCATCGCGACGAACAGGCCGGTGTCGGCGATGTGGAGTGCGCTCACGCGTCGTCAGCCGCGTCGCCGTCGATGTCCAACTCGTCGAGTCCCGCCCCAGACTCCTCGGTGTCGTAGTGCTCGTGGACGACGGGCCGGAGCGCCTGGAGGATCATCTCTGCAGCCAGCGGCGAGATGTCGAGGTCCTCCGCCATCAGCCGGTGGGTCACTTCCCCACGCTCCCGAGCAATCGCGTAGGTGAGCGCGGTCGCGAGGCCGGCGACACCGTGGCGGTCGATGTAGGTGTCGATGTCGGCGTCCGTCTCGCGGCGGCCGACGGCGTCGATGAGCGCCGGCGTGATCGTGTACTCGCGGTCACCAGCAGCCGTCGTCACGGTCAGGTCGATCTCACGGGGGGCGTATCGTCGGGGTTGCTCGTCGTCGGTGACAGTGAGGACGCCGGCGTCGACGAGCCGGTTGACGTAGCTGTAAGCCGTTCCCTGGGCGAGTTCGAGGTCGTCCATCACGTTCTGGACGGTCGCCTCGCCCTCCCGGGCGAGGTACGCGTACAGCTGGGCGAGCTGTGGCTCCTCGAGGAGGTCCGCGACCGAGAGGAAGTCCTGGACGATGTCGCCGTCGGCGCGGTTTGCGTCGTGTTCCACGGTTTCAATTACAGTTTACAGTGAATCAGTAAAAGGTGTTTGGGGTGCCGCTGCTGGCGTCACGTGCCGCGACCACTCGAGAATCAACTGACACAGGACGTACTGACGGGCTGATGGCTACCACGACAAGCGGTGGTTCTTACGCGGAAATGTAGTCAGTCAGCTGGTTCACCACGTCCTCGATGCGGTCGTCGACGAGCGAAGTCAGATAGTGGTCGACGTCTGCAGTACTGGTGAGCGTCGCAACCGACCACGGGAGGACGTGACTTCGTTTCCCGAGTGAGTCACCCGCGTAGTCGTCATCTCGGAGTGTGAGTGACTCCTCGTGGTAGGTCTTCGTGGAGATGAGGACCGTGATGAGTTGCACGCCGTGGGTCGGGAATTGGGGAGTTCCGAGCACGAGCATCGGGCGGCCTTTCCCCGAGAGCGGGTCGCTCGCCCAAACGATGTCGCCACGTTCCAGGTCTTCGAATGCCGTCACTGTACGTCCTCCAGCTCGTCGGTCTTGAGGTCTTCAAGCCGCTCCTCGCCGTACTGTTCGTCAGCCGTCTCGTGGTGGCGGTGGAGCCGATAGGCGGACTGCAGCCGTTCCTCGTCGTCCGTGATTGCCCAGTACGGACGCTTGTGTCGCACGAGCCCGCGCTCCTTCAGGCGGGACAGAATCGCACTGACCGCGTCCGTCTCCAGCCCGAGTTGGTCGGCGATCGTCGTCGCCTTCCACGCACGGTCGTCGTGCTCGTCGAGGAACAACACGATCCGCTCGGTATCAGTTCGTTCCTCGAAGTCGTCGGCATCCGCGTCCTCGAACTCCTCGATATCGATAGCGCCGCTCGACATAGACAAGTGTTGGGACTGTTGGAACATAGCTGTTTGGACTGTTTGTTGTAATCTCTGTGGGGAGTTCCCTGTTTGGGACGCGGGATGGAGTCACTCCGCTGGCGTCGCAACAAGATGCTCCTCGAGGTCGCACGTCCAGTACGTCGCGAGCCCACCTGGACTACAGCGGGCGCACAACTGCAACGGGCCTTCGAGATGCCCGAGTTCGACCCGGAACCGGGTCAGTGCTGCGAGCGTGTTGACGACCAGCCCACAGCCGTCACAGGCGACGTGATCGCGCTCGTCGGGATCCGGCTCCGTCTGAATCGCGCAGTCGTCACAGATCGGGTGGGTGACCCGCTCGTCCTGTCCCCAGGTATGGGCCTCTCCAGTCTTGGTTCCGGGCGGCGCGTCGCAGAACGCACAGCCGACGAGGGTTTGCTGCATCACTCGCCCTCCGCGTCGGCGTCACGGCCGGCCGTCCAGCCACGGTGGAAGACGGCTAGTTGCGTCGTCAAGTCGAACGCGGCGCTGCTGGGCTCGTGAACCAGAACTTGGTCCTCGGCAACCGGAGTGACGACGTCCGCGTCGACGAGGTCGCTGACCAGGTTCTGGGCCGTCCTGTCGTCGACGTCGGCCGTATCGGCCCCGGCGGCGTCGGGGTCCTGGGCGAGCTGTTCTTTCTCGAACTGTTCGTAGTCGCGACTCGTGTCGTCGTGCGGATCGGGACCAGGCATAATGGGTCACGCAGCGCACGCTGTCGTGCGCTGCACGCCTCCCGGCGTGCACGAGAAACGCGTTTCTCGTGCGCACACCAGAACGCTCCGCGTTCTGGGGACGCCGACAAACAACTCATAGCGTACAGATTCGGTCCCTCCTCGGATCGCCCGGCCGCCAGGGTACACTCACTCGAGGAGTCGGGCGGTGGGTGGGGCGAGGGAGTGGACCCAGCCCCACCGTTAACCAACACTGTGCCGGTATTGATCGGGAATATTGGTTAAGTCTAGTCCCTACGGCGTTCGGAGCTCTCGAACTGGCTTCACGACGAAGGTGTCTGGCTCGCTGGCTACTCCCTCACCTGACCGCTTCGCCGGTGTCGCGGGCGACTGCGTGAGCTGAGTGATGAGCTCGTCGCGAACGGCTCGGCGAGGGATGGTGGTCTCGTGCCAGCCCTGCCGGTCGTCGAAGTGCCGTTTCTGGAACTGCTCGCCGTCGTCGCCGCTGGCGACGTACTGCGTCCATCGTCGAACCGGCTACGACTGCTGCCCGTATCCTCTATGCTCCTTATTTCAGTCGGACTGATCCACGCCGACTTGCGGTAATACGGGGAGTAACTTCTCAGAACGAGCGGGTTCTGCAGTGTAGTCGAAAACGGTGAAGCGGTGTATCGCCGGTGCTCCTCCATGGGGATGGAGGGCGAAGGGTGGTGACAGGTAATCTGGCGGCAGCGGTCTCAATTCTGGCGCCAACTTGGCGATACACACGGTAGTGGTTACTCTCGTTATGTGTATTTTCTGAACACTCTAATATTTTCCACAGCCACCCCCACTCGCCTTCGCTATCTCCCGATGGGGCTACTCGCGGCAATTTTCGGCACCTACAGCACCCGAACCATCCTAACCGACCCCCGTGAATCGCCCCCGGAGACAAGTCCCTAGGCCCTCAGCCCCCGCCGCCCGTAGACCACGTAACTGACGTGAGTTTCACTCAGGCGCAACGACGTCCTCGCAGCTGGGGCACTCCGCCCAAAGACCGTTCTCGCCGTCGCTTGTCTCATATTCGACAAGCAGCCACGCTTGGGTAATTTGGTCGCCACAGTCCGGACAGTAACCAAGCAGCGACGTGTTTGTGGTCATGGAACGGGGTGGACGGAGCGTATGACTCGTCCGTCCATCTCTATGTTTGATTGCGTATCTCTAATGGTTTCGACTGTTCCAGCGGCTAGCAGACCGAATTGTGGGCGATTACGTGCGGCCAATACGTCTACATACCGTCCTGCAGTGGGCCTATGGATGATGGGGGTTCGGACACTCCTCGCTCGCCTCCGTGCAATCAACAAGGCTGACAGCATCGTTGAGTGCCGGCACTGTGGGACGACTGTCACGCCCGAGGCCGATGAGTGTCCAGCGTGCGGCAGGCGTGCGTTTGCTCAATATGATGTCTCGTAGGATGTACGCTGTGTATGGAGTAGATTCGGTGAAACGCATCCTCTGCAGACGGTCCCACCGAGGCGGGGAAGGACCAATCGGGAGGGGTTATCGGACGATGAGAACATGCGCAAGCAACCGGTTTGATGTAGTAATCCGTTCGTAGAGCGCATATATCCTGATTAAACCGGGTTTTAGGGGGATTTTACGAAGCTTTATTTGATGGTGGAATTCAATATTGAATAAGTAAGCCCCGGTAGCATGGAGAAGCCGTCTGTCGCGTGCGGCAGGTGGAAGATATCAAAGGTTGCAACCCATGTAGGTCGCCTAACACGCGATCAGGCCGTCATCGTGGTTCGGACTGTCCGCTCTAGCTGGGAGCGGACGCCCGAATTCCGATCGGCTGCCAACGGAATCTGGAGTACATGGTTCACTCGGAAGCACCAACTGCGAGGCTCCGAGGCGGATGCCGGCGGAGAAATTCCGTCGATAGTGAGCAACACTGTAGCTACCACCCAGCCGCAAGGCTGCCGATCCCCTCTCCCCCCCTCCCCCCCTTTTCTGGCTACGGGAGAAATTTAGCATGGATATTTGGTGTGCTATAGTAATCACAGTCAGCAGCGAAGAGCTAGGATAAGAGCTGATGTCCGTAATGAGGGCGTTTAGAGAGATTGAGAAGGATCGGTTCGAGACGGGAAGTTTGTAACTCCCGAGTGGGGTGAGGTGGGATTGAAAAGGAATGTGACGGCCACGACCCAGCACGGTGTTGTTCTGGCGTGGTCGCCCCATCACCTCCTGCCTCTGAATCACATGCAATATCTTCCCCAGTGGCAACACACCGCCACCAAGTTGTATCAACTCCTGACCCAGCCCGTACTGTTTCGAGGCCCACGATGACGCGGCGGACGCGTCCCGAACAGGGACAGACCACGCGCGAAGCACTCGAGATGCACCTCGCACAAGCACTCACTCGCTGTGAGTCAGCCGTCGTCCGTGCCCATCTGGAGGCCGCGTTGCGGCAGTGTCGTGACCTCCCGCCGACGCCGCTCGTCGAGTGCCCGGTCTGTGGACGAGTCGGATTACCAGAGCGAATCCAAGCACACGACTGCCCGGGGATGGCTCGCGATTAATAACGACAACAGTAGACACTCCTCGACGAAATCTCGGACGCGCTCAGTGACGAAGGCTACGGAGTTTTCCACAGGCTGGAGTTCGTCTCGCTTCGGGAGAACGGCCAGCTCGCGCCGAACTCCACGGTGTCCAAGCAGTACCTCAAAGGGAAGAAAGCAGTTATCCGGGCGTACAACGAGGACGACAACGAGATCGCAATCATCCCGCTGGAGGAAGACTACGACCGGACGAACGTCTACTCGCTCTAGTGGAACGATGATCGTGTCTCCATGTCGGTGAGCGGGTTCCTCAAGCAGCACAACATCAAGCCAGACCAAACGATTCGGTACCCGCCGGAGTGGGACGAAGACATCGGTAGCGTGAAAGTCCCCGGTGCGCTCGTCATTGACCTCGGCCAAGAGGGCGAGGTCTCCCCGGCAGCGAACGACGGGGCGGACGAGGAAGCTGACGGAGCAGAAGCGTAACCAGAGTCGTTGGGCTGGCTCTACAGTTCGGCCAGCATCTGCTCGAACTCCGTGGACGCGAAGCTCAACGACACTCCACAACAGGCATTCTTTTCGGACACGCCAGGATCTCGGGTACCGGTAGCCACCGCACCGCCATAGCCGTCACCCCGGCCTCGGCACGCGACCGCTGGTGCCTCCCACCCTCGGCGTTTTCGCAATCTTCGCAGAATCTGTACGCGAACTACTCGCAGTCTTCGCAGATTTTGTTCGCAACGGGTGGAGAACGCCTCCGCGTCGGCATACACACGACAAACCTCGGGGGTCGCGTCGATACCACGTAACTGGTGGCGCGCTCCTCGCGTGAACATGAGCCTGAACCAATACCAACCGTCGATCAAGCTCCGAACCTTCCCGAATAGCACCACCCCATATCACGATTCTTATACTAACGGCAGTCAGAGCACGCTCTAATTACCAGACGGCGGCCGAATCATCGGAACACCTCATTAGACGTGTAATTACCGGACGCACCCCCAGTTTGGATGCTCTCTCATTACACCCGAAACTGGATCAACAGCTCCCCCAAGCCAAGCCGTAATTACAGGACGGCGTCCGAATTGCGCCTGCTCCTAATCAAACCCCTAATTACACCACGGGGCGCGGATTACCGGGGGTTCGTGATTACCGGGATTTTCGGCGTCTACTACCGACGATAACAACTGTAATTACGGGACGGCAGCAGGATTGACGCACCCACTCATTAGATGGCTAATTACGGGACGGCGATGGAATTCAAGGTAGTCGTAATAACCCATGAACCAGCGGCTCAGACCACCCCTAATTACCAGACGGCAATCGAATCCGACCCACCCATATTATCTTATACGTTTTAGACTACATTTCCACTAATTACGGTATGGCGGCAGGATTAACGGGGGTAAATCATTACTCTGGAGGGGCCGAAATCGAGCGAACACGTTCAGCCACAAACTGAGAGCCTTCGATAGCATCTCTAAAGCAATCTCTATTGCTCGAACATGACCAGCCGAAATTACACAATTAGGGTTCAGGGGAGTTGAAGTTCCAGTGGGTAGTCGCGTGGCGGCTGATTCAGGCAGAGCCGAGGAGCCGGCGGGGGAGAGGGGTGGAGTGGGAGCGTAGGCGATAGAGGTACTACCAGATTGTTGATAGTGGAGGGAACCCTGGGGGAGCGCACGGGTGGAGGCGGGGCAGAGGCGCGGCGAGGCGAGGAGGACAGGAGGCGTCAACGGCGAGGTGTGGCGTGGACGATCTCGGCGGCGGCGACTGGCGAGGGACTGAGTTGAGAAGACAGCGAGGAGCGAGGAGGCGACCGGCGGCTTCGGTGGACGACGTCTGGTGAGCGCAGCGGCGGGGGAGATCGTCTGGTGAGGGGTGGGGCTACGGGAGTCGTCTGACGAGGACCGAACAGCGAGGATGGGTGGCTGGCGAACGAGTGGCGAGGTGGTGGGTCCGTCGTGGCTCGGCATGGGCGGGGGACTGCTGCGGTCGCGCCGGGGGGCGGCGATTCGGGGAGTGGTCTGGACTCGCCATGATGGGGAGTCATCTTCGCGGCGAACGGCGACGGAGAACAGCTGGGTCCGGGGCGACGAGAGAGGGGGCGACGGCGACAGCATATGCCGGAGGCGATGTCGCGTAGCGAGAGGGAGGAGGCGGCGTCTCGAGAGACGATGGGGTTTGGGTGGAGCGAGAACAGCGGAAGCACTGGGGTCCGGGGGCGGCGATAGCGACAGCGACGACGTCGGCGTCGACGACGAGGGCGATGGCGAGGAGCAGGAGCGAGGGTGGGGGATTGGGCGGGAGCGAGAGCGACGACGACAACGACGGCGGCAGCGGTTGGTGGGTGGGGCGGGGAGCGGAGGGCGACAACAGACGGCGACAGCAGACAGCGACAGCAGGAGGGACAGCTCTCGACGGGCGACGGCACTCGAGGGTGGGCGCGGCGGACCCCTTCTCTGACTCGGGAGAAGGGGAGCGAGAAGGATGGTGGGTGGGGGTTGGTGTAGAGAGCGGGGGGATAGTCTCCCCGCGTTGCCGTGGGCGGGCTGATCAGGGCGGAGCCGAGAAGCAGGACAGGGCGGGGCCAGATGATGAGCGCGGCGGCGGGGAGTAGCCGGGGCCGGCAGAGAACGCGGAGTAAGGCCGAAGTTGGCAGTCAAGAGTAGGGTTTAAACATAGCTATAGGAGCTGTCAACTAGAGTCTCACAGCCAAGTAAGGTTCGAGGGGTAGGAGAATATTCTAATATGTGTCGCTTCGACTTATTTCCCCGTCCTGCTGGGTGCACACGTTTGGGCGATCTATGTTCACAAAATCGCTTAGAACTTTTAGCCGAAAGAGATAGTAGTAAAAATTCTATTTTTATTAGTGGTTCAGAACGATTCGGACAGTTCCTTTGTGGTGACTTCTCTGATAGCCGACTACCGTATTGGGGGTGTTGTTCGGTTATCTGGCGAATTACTGGTCCAGTTGTCACAACTCCGACTGGGCGTACGATATGATTTTCTCGCCAAATCACGAATTGAAATGTCAAACTGATTTTGTGAGTGTGGTTATTATGCTCCTCTCCAAATCGCACGGAGTGTATTGAATTTATATTAAGCATACAGTATTACTAGATAAGATGCCTGAGTGCGGGTGATTCTATTTCGCAGAGGGTTGGAAATTTGGGCTAAAATTCCGGCCATTAGTGGTCTCTGGAAAGATCTATGGCAGATTACAGTCCAATCTAAATAAATAACTGAAGATATCCTTCAATCAATTGGAAAATGAAGAAAATATTATAATAATTCGGCTCTGACTACTAATTAGAACGATAACATGGAACCAGATGACCCACGACAACAGACCCTTCAGATGAATCGTAAAATCTGGGTTTGGGATACAGCCGAAAACCTACGAGAAATGTATTGGGGCAACGGAATGACCCTCAAAGACATCGCAACGAAGGTGGGGGTTTCGATAACAACGGTCCACCGGCGAATGAAAGACCGCAAAGTTCCAACTCGAGGCCCCGGACCATGGACCAGACGCAGTACCTTCCGGACGAATACTGATGGCAACGAGGAAGCGTCCGGATCACACAGATCAGTCGACATCCATCAACTAGTTATGGTCGCTGAGCATGGCACCAAAGCTGTGTACAACCGTGATGTCCATCATCAAACGAAGATTGCCTTCGATAATCGTCCGACTAATCTCGAATTGCTATCGCACAGTGAACACACAACCTTGCATAACAGGTTAGAAACCCATCCTGAAAATCAATCAACGCTCTTCAAATTCGCAGCTAATGGGGAAAACAAACCAGATTATTTGGAATCGGCAAACACATAGTTCTAAAATCAAATTCTACGTTCCGAGGGCTAGAGAGCCGTACTCGTCACGTCCGAGAACGAATCTCCCGTAACCACTATTAGGCACTTGCGGATAAGTCAGCAAGTGCGATTTACGTGCTGATGTTGTCGATGTGGACTTAGCCGACAATCTGTTTCCATACTTCCGGAGCGCAAGCGCCTCCCCGGATCACTCGTGTTGTGAGTGGTTTGTTTTTAGCTACCGGTAGGCGTGGAGTGTGATTTACTAAGTGATTAAGCATACGGACTGATTCGAGCGGTAAAAGTACTCAAAGACCGGAATTCGGCGTGCGAGGTTTGTGGTGCTGATATAAAAGCTACAATCGCTCCTACGCCAGACTAGCACGAGTCCAGCGGAATCCCCCGGCGTCAGGACGCCGGAGGGTTCGTGCTGCCAGACGGATGACAGCAAGCCAGAATACCCGTGTCAGGAGTGATAACTCTGTCTCTCAGAACACCACTCCGGACACCGACCCACAGACACACCGAGTCGTACAACTCGCACATCAACCCCGTGAAGCGACCACGAAGTCACAGATACGCCAGCAGGCCCGCCTTGACGAAGGCGCATTCCAGAGAACGCGACAGGCCCATCGAACGACGCACCGACGAGGAGGGCGAGCTGCATGACCGCGACATCCAGCGAATCGGCGTCACTTGCCATCCCAATGGATCCTGATAGCGTATTCGATGCAATCGGGAACCGTCGCCGTCGTCGCGTCCTGTTGTCCTTGTCACGGGCTCCCGATGAAGTCACTGCTGACGAGCTTGCGGTCGAAATCGCGGCCATCGAAAACGGAATCGACCCCAGCAAAGTCGGGAGCGACGACCGAACCCCAGTCTACATCGCATTGACCCAACGGCATCTTGAGACGCTCGATGGGGTCGGCGCGGTCGACTATGATGACCGTTCGAAGACTGTGACTTCGACGGACGCGACGGAACCGCTCGCCGAATACATTCGTCGACTCCAGACGGCCTGCTACAAGCCCAAGTCGGAGGAATCCACATGACAGACACCCAAGCGCACGCCCTCGCGACGCTTCGAGACATCGATGGCCGTTTCCACCGGCTCTTTGAGGCGGTCGATAACACGGATGAGACAGCAGCCACGCCAGTCCCAGACCCAATCACCACACTCCGACGTGCACGCTCGCAGATCGACGCTGCGCTCTTTGAACAGCACCGTCGAACAGACGACAACCCACTCCCAGATGGCGGCTCGTGTGTCCTCCAGTGGACTCCAACTACGTCTCCACCGCGGCGGCTCGTTCTGGAGCCCGACGGCGACGGCGATAGCTGGACGCGGCGTGAACTCGAGTGGACAGGCGCTGGCTGGCGCAGCTGTCGTCGCGACACCATCCGTGATGTTGCGATTAGCGCCCCCGCGGAACCACGCTACCCAGACCCCGTCGATCCGCCAACACTCGACACGCTTCTCGCCTTGATTCGCGGCACCTGGACGAATCCGGACCCGGCCGTTCTCGTCTTCGATACGGCCGGGATGACTGAACAGGGCGTCCTCGTGGCTGTCGAGGACGAACTCCGGTATCGAGGAGCCGATAGTCACCAGTGGTACACCGTCACCGACGAAGCGGAACTCTCTCATCACGTCCAGAAGCAGGGTCAGCCGACCGTCCAGTCGCTCTCGGAGACTTCGCTGACGCGCCAGCACTTTACGCCGAGTCCACTCACCGATGACGACGGATGAGCCCACTCCAGAGGGATACGATGACCGCCTGAGCCTGCTGACGAAGACAATCGAGGCACTCCGTGAAACACTCGAGCGCGATCATTCGCTTCCCACTGACCAACGGATGTTCGCCTGCCGGCTCCTCTTCCTCGCGAGCCAGCCGATCACTGAAGCCGAACGGATTCTGCCCGAGCCAGACCGAGATGTTGACTCAGCAGAAGATCTAACTCCCGCTTCATGGGATGACTACGCGGCTGCAGTCATCAACATCGAACGGCAGTTGTGCTGGCTAGTTCGCTCACTCCGTGCTGTACAGCCGGCAGCCCACCACTATGACGAACCACCTGTCGAGAAGTTCACAACAGCCCTCGAGTACGCGACAGCCCTTCGAGACATTCTGTCATCGGTCCCGGAAGATAGTCCAGTTCTCGCCGACAGAGAGGATATCAACCTTGACAACGTTGACCCGCACGTCGGGGGGCGTGGGAATGGTGATGGGCGGTGGCTCGAGTATCAACTTGAGCGTGCACTCGGACGCTGGGGATACCGTGCAGCGACACGCCAACACCTCTATAGTATGGAGATTGATGTCGTCGCCAGACGGAGTGAGAAACAGCAGCAGCCAAGCGACTGGATTGTCGCCCAGTGTAAAGACTGGACAGACGACCCAATCACCCCGACAGCTCTCTTCCGGTTGTGTACGGTGGCGTTTGCCTGTCGTGCGATGCCAGTGCTCTGTCACACGACCGAGTTGACGCCTCGAACCGAGAAACTGGCGCGTGAACTCGAAGTGCGCGTGCTTGAGCTATCAGACTTAGAGCGTGCAGAGCTGCCTGCCCCACAGATTGCCAAACCAACGATGGAATTCCGAGAATGGGAGCCACAGTACCGCGCTCGCGAGCATCGTGGCATGTTCCCGTTGATGTTCCGCAGCGAGCCAGGGAAACGCTTCAGCTACGTCCCCGGGTTCAAGCCAGTCGGCAACGACGCCGATTACGAACCGATCGAGAATGATCGGGATGACGATGCGCATCCCGCTGCTGGTCATTAACTCTCTACAGGATTGGACACCGAGTGTCGAATTATACTTCTACTGGCCAGGAGCGAAATTCTCTGAAATGTTCTTCGGAGATCTGCTTAGGCATATCCATCTGCGAAAATCGTATTATCGTCCGCCGACAGATATTGGTACGGATGCCCGTTCCGGTTGGCGAACTCACGAGTGACGATCGGTTCCCGATCAAGCCGGACACGAACGAGTACTGCGCTCTCAGCTTCCTTATCGCACACCGCGAATA
Organism: Halosimplex rubrum; assembly: GCF_013415885.1. NCBI lineage: Archaea > Methanobacteriati > Methanobacteriota > Halobacteria > Halobacteriales > Haloarculaceae > Halosimplex > Halosimplex rubrum. The sequence goes on along the minus strand of NZ_CP058910.1, from coordinate 2,856,931 downwards.
CGGCTTCACCCGACGCGAAATCGTAGATCGAACAGCCCTCAACAAGACCGCCGTGTCGAACACGATGGATCGTCTCTTCGAGCACGGGCTTATCGAACGAGTAGACAACGTCTATTACGTTGACCCAAGCCGAGCCAGTGAGCTAAAGCGACGGCTCGAATCGCTCGATTCACTTGTTCAATTCTTCGAGTCAGCACCTGACGACAGCTACGCTGAGAAGGGCTGGGAACAGGAACTCCCGACCTTCGATCCAGATGGAAAAGCCGATGCCCCGGAGGGGAACTCCGAAACGGCAGAAGCACGAGCAGAAGCCCTCATCGCAGATATCGAAGATTGTCGTAGAACGGAATAACCTCGCTTCCGTGTTTAAATTCCGCGTCCATGTCTCAGTACCGATTTTCCAAGACCATACCGGGGAGTTCGTCGTCGCCGGTGAGCGTGAAATAGAGTGCCGTACTGCCCTGGTGGAGGCCACTGATTTCGCTAATCCGAGGACGCGGTTCAGGGCGGCGTGTCCTATACGACTGACGCAATCCGGTCGTTCAGCTGTGACACACTGAGGACCTCTCTCGCATCGGGTTCGACCGCCTGCCGTTCGGTATCCGGTGCCTCCGCCATCTTCGTCTACTAACCTCTGAACAGGAACCTCAAAAAGCTACGTTCGAGTGCCGGGGTTGGCTGCGTTACGCAGGCCTACAGGTCGCGGGGCTGGACCGTCTTCCGATCGTTGGCCTCAGCACGCTCCGCGGCGTCGTCGAGCAGTTCGGCGACCTCTTCGTTGAGGGCGTCGTAGAAATCTGCCGAGACGTTGTGGTCCGAAAGTGCGTCCTTCACGGCTGCTTTGACGATTAGGTCAGACATTCCATCGCGGACTTCTCTTGTCCACCATATAAAGGTTCGAAGTTCTCACGTAGTCTTCCTGACCAGTCCCGCCGAATTCGCCTCTGAGTACCAGAGAGAACATATGCCACCCCTCAAAAATAGGGAACAGGCAGATGCACGATCTAACTGGGTTCCAGCGGGATATCTTGTACGTAACCACCGGGCTCGAGGAACCACATGGGCTCGCAATCAAGGACGAACTCGACGACTATTACGAGCAGGAGATCAATCATGGCCGCCTCTATCCGAATCTCGACGATCTCGTCAACAAAGGACTGCTGGAGAAGGGCGAACTCGACAAGCGGACGAACGTGTACACAGTCACGCAACGCGGATTGCGGGAAATCGAGGCGCGACGTGAGTGGGAAAGTCAGTATTTAGAAGACGTGAACGCACCCATTCCGTCGTAGAATCATTATAAAAGCGGGACTGCTTTACCCACTTCCCACGAATCCACAGTAAGATGGCTCGGCTCGTCTTCTATCACCACCCCCAGGCCGAGAATTTCTCACTCAAATATAGCTCGGCATCGGTGGCAGAGACCCTGTCTCAGCGAGAGCAATCCGACGAGTCGACAAAGCTCATCGGGTATCCCTTTGACACACCGGTCTATGTGCTCTACGAAGGCGATTCAGAGATCGAATCAGCCCGAGAGGTCGACTTCGATCAGGAATGGCTGAGCGACCGTATTCGTGACCTCCCCCGTGCTGGGCAGGTTGTCGCATTCCGATTAGTAGAGTTGCTCGAAGCTGCGGTCGATGTTCGCGATGAGGATGAGTTCCGGCTCTACAAGGAGTTCGAACCGCAAAAGATCCAGCAGGCACTCGATCACGTCTCCTGGGGAGCTCCACTTCCGATCGTCGCTGGAGAGGTGATGTCGAATTTGATCCTCCGACATTCCCTCCCAAATGCGAATCACCGAACTGGCATCGCGATGCTGCAGTTCTGTATTGAGAGTGTGGACCCGGATTTTGAGATGCCACGAACGCACGTCGACGACGATACCTGGCGAGAGTGGGTCAATCCCTACATCGTCGATTCCAAGCGACTCATTACTGTCCGCCGGAACAACCTCCGTTTCAAGCAACTCGAAGACTTGGACGTCGACCTCGTCGAACGGAAAGACGGGATTCAAATCCGATTAGCCGAGTTCGAGCTGGATATGCACTGGCGAGAAGCCCTCTCAGAGTACGCTGGGCAGCACGAATCCCACTGTACGGACTTCGCGCAGGCAGTTCTCGAACGAGCAGGACGGGACGATCTACTCGACCGTCAAGGACCAACGAAACAAGAGTTCATAGCGTAACAGCGGGGAAACCCACCCCTTCAGGGGTGGGAGGAAGCGCGTACACTCCGTGCGACAACCCACCGACGACGACGGGGTCGACCCCCAATACTTTTGAACCACCAAAACTACATATGATGTATGGAGAAGCGGCGTACTGTCCCGGTCAAGCTTGACGTGGACAGTGACGACGCCGCACTCCTCGAAGACACCGTCGACGAGTTTCTGTGGGCCGCCAACTACGTCACACGCCACGCGTTCGAGGGCGAATACGTCACGACGAGCAAAACCACGCTCCACGACGACACCTACGAAGACGTGCGCGACGAAACGGCGTTGCACAGCAATCACGTCCAAGCCGCCCGAAACAAGGCTGCTGACGCCTGCAAGAGCGTGGTCGAGAAGTGGAAAAACGGCAAGAAAGCGTCGAGGCCGTATTTCACCAGCCCACACGTCGTCTACGACCATCGCACCGCCACCTTCCACGACGAGTCCGTGTCGCTGGCGACTGTTGACGGTCGCATCGAAGCCGACTACGTGCTCCCCGACAACGAGCGAGAGACGCCCCACGCGGAATACATCTTCTCGGACGAGTACGAAACCACGGGAGCCGAACTGCACTACTCGAACGGCAGCTGGATGCTTCACATCCACTGCAAAATGGAGGTGGAGTCCGACACGCCGGAACAGGATGCCACCGAGAACAGAACGGTTCTCGGGGTAGACCTCGGCGTGAACAATCTGGCCGTCGCCTCGACGGGCACGTTCTGGACTGGTGATGAGTTCGACCACTGGCGGCGCGAATACGAGAACCGCCGTGGCAATCTCCAGCAGTGCGGGACGCGATGGGCGCATGAGAACATCCAATCCGTTGGACGGAAAGAGAAAGGCCGATTCAAGATCACGCTCCACCGTATATCGAACGAGTTGGTAGCTGAAGCCCGCGAGTACGAGTGTTCGGTGATAGCGTTCGAAGACCTGACGGACATCCGTGACCGCACTGGGGCGTCGTGGGGACACAAGTGGGCGTTCAACCGCCTCTACGAATACGTCCAGTACAAGGCCGCCGAGTACGGCATCGACGTAGAGCAGGTTGACCCGGAGAATACCTCTCGGCGGTGTTCGACGTGTGGGTTTACGCACCCGGATAATCGTGAGAGTGAGTTGTTCGAGTGTCTGAAGTGTGGCTACGAGAACCACGCTGACTACAACGCCGCGAAGAATATTGGACTGCGGTATCTCCGTCGGACCCAAACTGGCTCCGGTGGAGGCGCACCCGTAGGCGTGCGCTTGAACAGCGGGACGCTGAACGCGAACGGGGCGTATGATTCTCCTGCCGACAGTGTCGGCCAGAGCGGGAGTCCACGCTGAACGCCCACGGCTTTAGCCGTGGGCTAGCTTACCACGTATCTGGAGAACGGACTGGTCGAACGAGACTTCAGAGAAATGTTTTGATCAGTCGCGAAGCTCGGCGACCGACTGACCAACCTCACGGACGTGTTCACTTCGCTCGAGGTCGAGTTCCTCGGCGAGGTAGTCAACCGTCTCTTCGAGGCTCATATCGGAATGAAGTCCGTCTAACGGTATAAACCTAGTGCTGGCGCAACAATGTCGCCCATCAGAGGAAGCGTCTGTGTATACCAAACTTCGCACCCCTCGGGATAACTGTGGAATCGGTGACCGCATAGCGATACCCACCGAAATCACGCAGTGTCGCCATTTGCTGTCCATTAACCGAACTCAATTGAAAGAAGCTCCGAAGCGATCGGGAGCGGTTCAGTCTGCAGGTTGTGCGTCAGTCGCTGGTGTCCCGCTTGGAAGCTCGGGGATGGACAGGTCCACGCGGCGGAGCAGCTGAGCGTTGATCGCGACGATGACCGTACTCAACGACATCAGAAGTGCACCCACAGCGGGGGACAGCAGAATCCCAATCGGTGCCAACACGCCTGCTGCGAGCGGAATCGCGAAGACGTTGTAGCCGGCGGCCCAGACGATGTTCTCCTGCATCTTCCGGTAGCTCGCCTTACTGAGCTTCACCAGCCGAACGACGTCCATCGGGTTGTTCTGCACGAGAATAACGTCGGCCGACTGGACCGCGACGTCGGTGCCACTCCCGATCGCAATGCCGACGTCGGCTCGCGTCAGCGCCGGCGCGTCGTTGACGCCGTCGCCGACCATCCCCACGAGTTTGCCCTGGTCCTGGAGTTCCTGGACTTTCTCGTCCTTGTCTTGGGGTAGGACCTCCGCGAACACCGTGTCGATGCCCAGTTCGTCGGCGACAGCGTTGGCGACGTCCTGGGAGTCCCCAGTCAGCATCGCCACCTCGATGCCCAGATCGTGGAGGGCGTCGACGACGCGGAAACTCTCCTCGCGGATCACGTCGGCCATCGCGAAGGCGGCGATCAGCTCTCCGTCACGAACGAGATACACCACAGTCTGGGCGTTCTGACCGGCCTCGTCAGCGAAGTGCTGGAGATGGTCGGGAATTTCGCTATCGAGTTGGGCCAACAGGTTCGGGCCACCGACGTACACCTCGTTTCCGTCGACATTCGCCCGGACCCCTCGTCCTTTGATCGCCTCGAAGGCTGTCGCGTCAGGAGTAGTTACATCTCGCTCGTCGGCGGCCTCACGGATCGCTCGGGCGATCATGTGTTCGGAGTCACTCTCGACGGCTGCCGCCAGCCCGAGCGCGTCGTCCTCGTCAACGCCGTCGACGGTCGCCATATCCACGACGCCGTGTTCACCCTCAGTAAGCGTCCCTGTCTTGTCGAAGATGATCGCGTCCAGATTCCGTGCGTCTTCCATCGCGATGCGGTCGCGAACGAGCATCCCGTTGCGAGCGGCGAGCGACGTGTTGATCGCGACGACCAGCGGAATGGCGAGCCCGAGGGCGTGCGGGCAGGCGATGACGAGCACCGTCACGACTCGCTCGATGACGGTCGCGTCGAACGAGACCGCGACGGTCCACGCAATCGCCGTCACGACTGCCGCCCCGAGCGCGACGTAGAACAGCCAGCCTGCCGCCCGGTCGGCCAGTACCTGCGTCTTGGACTTGCTCTGCTGGGCTTCCTCGACGAGACGCATGATGCCCGCCAGCGTCGTCTCCTCGCCCGTCGCGCCAACACGGACGCGGAGACTACCATCGCCGTTGATGGTGCCGCCGATGACCTCGTCGCCAGGCTCCTTCGAGACGGGCTTGGACTCGCCAGTGATCATCGACTCGTTGACGTCCGAATCACCTTCCTCGACGGTGCCGTCAGCAGGGACACTTGCGCCCGGCCGGACGAGCACGAGATCGCCTTCCGAGAGCTCCCTGACGGGAACCTCCTCGGTTTCTCCGTCGTCGGTAATACGCTCGGCGGTGTCTGGCATCAGTTTCGCCAGTTCGTCGACCGCGCTGGAGGCCCGCCGGACCGACCGCATCTCGATCCAGTGGCCCAGCAGCATGATGTCGATCAGCGTGACGAGTTCCCAGAAAAACGCAGACTGCGTCGGGAAGACCACGCTCGCGAGACTGTAGACGAACGCGACGGTGATCGCCATCGAGATCAACGTCATCATCCCCGGCGACCGGTCTTTCAGCTCCGGCACCGCCATCTGGAGGAACGGGACCCCACCGTACGCGAAGACGATGACGGCGAACACCGGGTTGATCCACTCGCTCCCCGGGAACGTGGGGACGGAGAAGCCGAGCCACTCCTGCAGCATTTCGCTGTACAGGAGGACGGGAACCGACAGGAGTGTCGAGACGAAGAAGCGTCGCCGGAACATCTGCTCGTGGCCTTCGTGCATCCCGCCATGGCCCTCGCCGTGTCCCTCGTGGGAACCGTGGCCGTGCCCGTCGCCCTCGTGGCCGGCGTGTTCGTGCTGTTCGTGGGACGCCATCTCACCTGCCGCAGCAGGGTGAGCCTCCTCCTCTAGTAGCTCCTGTTCTACCCCTTCCTCGTCAGATTCCGCGACCGCTTCATCGTGGTCGCCGTGTTCGTGCTGGTGACTGGTGGTGTCCTGCTGGTCCTCTCCGCCCTGGGAATTCTTAGCTGTATCTTTGTGGTCGTCCATAGATCATGTTCTCTATTGAGGTGGTTCCGCCGGCTTCCTGAAAGTTCGGTCCCTGAAACCGTACAACAGGGTCAAGGTGGGCAAACTCCGAAGAGAACGGTGGACCGTTCACCCAGGAGCGTGATGTGCTATCCCCAGAGATACACTACTTAGGCGTGGGCAGTGTAACCGGCGTCTTCGACAGCCTCAACGAGGACCGAGGCGTCGGCGTCACCATCCACCTTCGCCTGTTCAGCTTCCCGGTCTGCGGTCGCGTCGGTCACGCCAGGTATCTCTTGAAGCGTTTCTTCTACTGTCTGTTCACAGTGGCCACAGGTCATCCCCTCAACGCTGATGGTCGTCGTCATACGTATGAATGTATGCCCTCCTCCCTTTAGCGGATTTCTCCTTCGATAGGCTGGTATGAGGTTCGGTTTGACTTTAGAATCAAAACAGAGATGGTCGTGATTCTTTAGTTACTCGCCAACGGCGTGCTACTATGCGCGACTTGGACGAAACTGACCTCGAGATTATTCAGCTACTGATGTTGGACGCTCGTCGACCGTACAGTGAGATCGCAGATGTTGTAGACCTCTCAGCGCCAGCTGTGTCGGACCGAGTCGAACGGCTACAAGAGATGGGAATTATTAATCGGTTCACGCTTGACGTCGATCGCTCACAGCTCCGCGGCGGAATTCCGGTCCTGATTACGCTCGATGTCGAATCAGCCAGCCATAGCGCTGCATCGATCAAAGACGATCTCATCGACGAAGGCGCCATCGAACACGTATTTACCACTGCCGAAGCGGACCTAGTCCTGTACGCCAGAGTTCCAGATACAGACATCGCAAGCTGGCTTGCGGATACCATCGACACCGGAGCAGTCGACGACTTTGAGGTAACGCTTCTCGCAGGCGCTAACTGGGCACCAGAATTGGGGGAAACGGAGTTCGCGCTCTCCTGCGCTCAGTGTGGAAATACAGTTGACAGTGAAGGAACAGCCACCCGCATCGATGGAGAGCTGTACCAGTTCTGTTGTCCATCGTGTGAGGCTCGGTTTGAGGAGAAGTACGAGCAACTCCGAGAGGGGGCTGACTGATTCGGGATTACGCACCGCGCTTCATAATTTCTACCACGACTTTGGTCGTTGGAGAAGTCACTCGACGTCTGTCGCCTGATAGAAGACCAGCACGCCGATTACGAGGAGGCCGACGGTATATGCGACGGCACCGCCGAAATCCCACACGTCGATGCTCGACGTGAATGCCGCGTCGAAGAGCGCGTTCGTCGCGTAGTGGCTCGGCAGTAGTTTCGTCCACTCAGGCGCGTCAGTCGCGAGCGGATTCTGGAACAGGAGGACGTCGACCATCGGCGAAAACAGCATCACGTACACCCCGCCCAGTCGACCCAACACGATGCCGACAACAACGCCGAGGATACCGTACGTGAGCCCGACCAGCAGCGTCGCGGCGACGAACGGAACGGTCGATTCGGGCGTAAACGCGAACACGGCGACGACAACCGACGCCATCGTGACGACGACGATCCCGAGTCCGAGCGTACCGACCCGTGAGACGACGAGGTCAGTCGCAGTATAGCCGGCCAGCCGGAGCCTGTCGTCGGCCGCTTGCGACGTCTGGACGAGGAACAGTCCGACGATACCCGAGAGGATGGCGACAGTAACGGGCGTCATGAACGCCGCCGCGAAGTCCGTCATGGGGACAGCGACCCTCGTTCCGTCAATCGTCGCGGGGACGTCGACATCCGGGACGAGCAGGACGAACGCGCCGATGATGTACGCCGGCAGGAACACAAGCAGCGCCAGGAGGACCGGCGTCCGGCGGAACTCTCGAACGCCCATCCGCACGGCGGTCGTGACACGGCGGTTCATCAGGCGTCACCTCCTGACTCGAGCTGGTACGTGTACGCGGCGACGCTCAAGAGGGCAAATAGCGAAAGGTGGCCGAGAGCCGGGACGAGGTGTCCGGTCGCTAGCGCGCCCTCGACGACGGCCTCCGTCACGATGGCGTGCGGGTGCGCGAGCGGTGCGAACTGCGTGATGCTATCCTCGATGCCGAACAGGCCGCTCGCGAACACATTGTCCACGTCGGCCAGGATGACTAGCAACAGCGAGCCCTCGAGTTCCCTCGGGAGCACGCTGCCGACGACGATGCCGAGCAGGCCGTATATGGCACCGGCTATCGCGAGCCCTCCGAACGCGGCGAGCGGTGCTCTAATCGGGTCGTCAACGAGGACAATCAGAGAGAGCGTGGCGACCACACTGACGACGGCGCTCGCGACGGCGACGGTCGCGAACCGTGCGGTGACGAGTTCGACGCCGCGAAAGCCACAGATAGCGAGTCTGCGGTCGGCGTGCCGGGCGCTAATCATCTGGAAGAGGCCGAGGACGCCCGCGAGCGCGCCGGTGGCGAACACGGCGCCGGTGATTCGTCCGACTGTCGCGACCGACCCGCTCACCGCGAAGACCCCTACGTCGGGAAACTGCCCCATGCCGATCCCGTAAATCTGGATCGACAGCGCCGGCAGGACGACCAGCAACACGACGGTGAACGGCTCCCGGACGAACGAACGCGTGCTCGCTTGGATGCCCGCCAGAGTCCGGTGAACGGTGCTCATTCGCTTTCCTCCTGTCCGGCGGTCGCTCGCTGACCGCTCCCGGCACCAGCCTCGTCGATAAATGAGGCGGTCCGCTCGCAGGCGACGTCGTCGTCTGTTGGCTCCGAGCTGAGGCCATCGTCGTCGCCGATCTCCTGTCTGTGGAGGTGGCCTTCGTGGAGCTCGTAGACGACGTCGAACCGGTCGCGCTCGTTGATGATGTGAGAGATGATGGCGACACCGACGCCGCGGGTGCGAAGCTCTTCAGTTAAGTCCCAGAAGGCCAGGAACGTCTCCCAGTCGAACCCGGTGTACGGTTCGTCGAGGAGGAGGAGGTCGGGCTCGTGCATCAACGCGACCGAGAGGTTGACTTTCTGCCGGTTCCCGCCGCTGAGGTGGCGGATCTGCCTGTCACGGAAGCGCTCGAAGTCCAGCACGTCGGTCAGCCACGCTCTGGCGTCGACGATCTCGTCGTCGCTCATCCCGTAGGCAGTTCCGAACAGTTGGAAGGTCTCGTCGACGGTCAGCCGGTCGTACAGCCGCGGCTCCTGCGGACACCAGCCGATAGAGCCCGCCCGTTCAACCTCGCCGGCGTCATGGTCAAGGACACCGGCGAGGATGCCCATGAGCGTCGACTTCCCGCTCCCGTTCTCGCCCATTATCCCGACAACCTGTCCACGCTCGACGTGGAGGGTCGCGCCGTCGAGTACTTCGACGGATCGGGTGAACGGGAGGATAGAGTCGTAGGTCTTCTCGACGCTGTTCGCACTAACGACGGTGTCACCAGAACTGTCCGCGGTACCTCTGGCGTCGTCACCCTTGGAAGCTCCGTTCATCACATTCGTATGTACGGACACATGTTCTAATGCGATTTCGCTTAGGAAACCCCAGTATCAGACCGCACAAAAATTATATCCAAAACGAATGGCCGTTTACTAATTTCGTAATCCAGATCATGCCACAGCTGTGGTTCCGGCGTCAGGACCGTTAATTCACCAATCATATCACCGTCTCGCTGAGGGAGACAAGCTTGTGAGCATCCACTCCATCAGCTACAACTCCGTAATACCTCGCTGAAGGCCCGGCTCAGATTCCAAATCTCTCCCCCGGATACAACCATGGAATCGAAAGACCAACACACGAGACAGCCCGCGATAGAAGCCACAAGCGCATTAGGAAGAGGACCCGTATCATAGAACACCTCGATAATGGACAGATCAGATTACGCGATCCTCACGGTCATCGCCGTAATCACTGTCACCATCGGCCTCGTGACGACCAACCAATCCCTCGGGACGTTCTTCGCGGAGAGCGCGCGGCAGGCCGCGACAACGACCGCCGCGATGGCGTGGATCACCTGGTGGGCGCTCGTCCTCGGGTTCGCTATCGCCGGCGGCGTTGAGGCGTGGGTATCGACCCAGCAGATCTCGGAGCTGCTCGAAGGCCACGGTCCGCGATCGCTCGGCGTCGCTACGTTCTTCGGGTTCGTCTCCTCGTCGTGTTCGTACTCAGCTATCGCTACGGCAAAGAACCTCTACAAGAAGGGAGCGTCCGCGGCGGCGGCGCTAGCAGCGTTCCAGTTCGCCTCAACGAATCTCGTCATCGAGATCGGGATCGTCATCTGGCTGCTGCTCGGCTGGGAGTTCCTGCTTGCCGACATCATCGGTGGGCTGCTCCTCATCGGCCTGATGTCGGTCGGCTTCGTCTACGTCGTTCCCGACAAGATTCTCGACGAAGCACGCGAGAATGTCACCGACGACGAGGGGATCACCGTACAGGACCCCGTCTGTGGGATGGACGTCGATCCCGAGGAGACGGACTACTCCATCGAACACGATGGCCAGACGTACTACTTCTGTTCACAGTCCTGCAAGGACTCCTTCGACCCGGAAGCGGCGAACACCTCTATCCCGGAGAAGGCGACCTCATGGTCGGGGTGGAAGTCGCTCGCGGACAAACAGTGGAAAGAATGGGCGATGTTGTGGGATGAAATCGCTATCGGGTTCATCTTCGCCGGCCTCATTGCCGGGTTCATCCCCGAATCAGTCTGGACGAGCGTCTTTTCCGGAGCCACGTTCGGCTTGCCGGTGTACGTCCTCTGGACGGCTGCGCTGGGGGCGATTATTGGTGTCGTCACCTTCGTCTGTTCGGTCGGGAATGTCCCGTTCGGCACCGTTCTCTGGACACGGGGGCTGCCATTCGGATCGGTGCTCTCGTACATCTTCGCTGACCTCATCGTCCCCCCGATCATGAAAGCCTACGACGAGTACTACGGAACGACGTTCGCGGCGGTTCTGTCTCTGATGATCTTCGTCGCTGCAGTCATCGTCGGGTTCGTGATTCACTTCCTCTTCCTGAGCGTCGGCCTCATCCCCTCGCGGGCTGCCGCCGAGGCTGCCGAGGTATCCATCGAACTCAACTACAAGCTCGTATTGAACGTCCTCGCGACTGTGTTCTTCCTGTTCCTCTACTGGCTCCACAATCAGGATTCAGTCGGCGGCGGGGAACGCAGTAGTGAAGACCACGCGACGATGATGAACTGACCCTTGGCCAGCTGTCGATGGCAGGTAGGATCAGGTATCGTTGTGGCGCTCTCTGTACGTCTTCGCTGCTAAAAAGACGTATAGTGCGCCGATAGCCCGAACGGCCGATTTGAATCGCTCGTTCCATTCGATCGACTCCGGACGCTCGTACAGGAACGCGGTGGCAAATCTCCGATACAGATCGGGAAACAGGAGGACGATCGCGCCGAACAGGCCGGTAAGATTCATTAGCCACGTGTATGCCCGCCCGTTAAAGAGGGAAATCGCAGCTATCAGAACGCCCTCCGACCGGACTGCTGGACGTACCCACCCTCTCACCGTTCCCTCGCTTGGATTCGCAATCGCGAGTTTCTCGAAGAGCTCGACGATTTCGTCCGGGAACAGCGCTGAGAGAGCGCCAAGGACACCCACGAGTGTTCGAATCATACGATATGGTAGGACCGGTACGGACATAATTCCCGCTGCGGTCCTACACTGGCGAGAATAAGGGGAGTCCGAAGAATAGTGGCTTCTAATCGGGAACGACGCCCAGAGGCCGCTTTTCGAATGAACGTCCCGAATCCTCAGGGGTTCGGGGCATACAGAGCGTAGAGGATCGACAGCATCCCGGCGGCGGTGACGAGTGCTGCGACGAATCCCGCTTCGAAGATAGACACTTGGAGGAGTTCGAAGAGAACGCCTTCGAGAAGGCCGCCCAGCCCGACCAGCGCGAAGCCAGCGGCGACGTACAGCAGCAACTGTGTGTGATGCCGTTGGTATCCGCGATAGGCCTGGTAGGCGATGACCAGCGCCAATACGGTCGTGAACAGCTTGCCAATGACGAATAACGTGTGTTCCATGAGTCAGTCTCCCCGCATCTCCTCGAATATGGACGTGATCCGGTCGGCGGGGTCCGGCCGGACATCGATCTGGACATCGAACCCCTCCGCCTGCAGGAGGACTTCGACGCGTTCGAGGCGTGCCTCGTACTCGCTGTAGTGCCGGCCACCGGGATCGACGTGCGTGTACTCCTCGAGGAGGCCCTGCTCGACGAGGCTGGTGACACGCCGCGAGACGGTCGGGCGTGACATGTCGCATTCCTCGCTGAGTTCCTTCGCAGACAGTCGGTCAGTCTTCGTCGCCACGAGGATGTCGCGGGCGTACTCGTCGTCGAGCGTCGCGAAGATGTCCGACGGGTCGGCCTCCTCAGTCACACGTCCGTACTCGCGACAGGAGGGTAATATAGTCCCCCGGTTTTCTGACTCAGAACGCCGGCTCGCTATTATATCGTCTTACTCCGCCTACTGATAGTTGAAGGTGCAATAATTATGTCCACACTCGACTCCGGCATGAACCAGCTCGAGAGCAGAGTCGGCGGCCTGACCGTCGGCGGGAAAGTCCACAGCCTCAGCGCGTGGTTCGTGCTCGCGCTCCGGCTCATGATGGGGTACGCGTTCGCGTACTCCGGGTTCACGAAGATCACCGGCGAGTTCGCCGCCGGCGGCTACCTGTCGAACGTCGCGGCGACCAACGGCAACCCGCTCGCGGGCATGTTCGCGTGGATGGGTAGCACGCCGTGGTTCGTCGAGTTCGCGAACGTCGCCGTGCCGTGGGGCGAGCTGTTCATCGGCCTCGGCCTGCTCGTCGGCGCGTTCGTCCGCCTCGCGGCGTTCTTCGGCGCGCTCATGATGCTCATGTTCTACTTCGGGAACTGGGACATGGGCCACGGGTTCATCAACGGGGACTTCGCGTACATGCTCGTGTTCCTCGCGGTCGCCGCGTTCGCCGCGGGCCGCATCCTGGGCCTCGACCAGTACATCGAGAACTACGACGTCGGCGGCGAGACGCTCGTCGAGCGCTACCCCGCCCTCGAATACATCCTCGGCTAACCACGCCGAGACCTTTGGGAGTACAACAATGCAAAATCCAATTCAAGCACGCGGGATTCGTTCTCTGGGACTCATCGTCGTCGGAGCGCTGGCTCTGGCCGTCGTCGCCGGAATGGCGCTAACACACGCGACTGTCCCAGATGCAATGATGTGGGGCTGGCACGACGGGATGTGGAACGACGGCCACATGGCCGAATGGGGTAGCTGGGGCTGGGGGATGATGCTGTTCGGGCTCCTGTGGATGGCACTCCTCGTCGCCGTCCCCCTCGGTTTCATCTACTGGCTGGGAACGCGGTCGCAATCGAACGGCCCCGCTGAGGATAGCGCACTCGCCGTCCTCCAAGAGCGGTACGCCCGTGGCGAGATCGACGACGAGGAGTTTGACCGCCGTCGCGCCCGTCTCACACCAGATGATGGACGGTAACGGACGGTCGTTCCCTACTCGCTGACTTCGGTTTTCACGACGGTTGCCGGACGCGTCGTCAGCCGAAGGACGCGGTCGGTGACACTTCCGAGCAACGCACGATATTCGTCCGGCCGGCGTTTGGTACCGAGCACGAGGAGATCGGCGTCACAGTCGTCTGCGTGGTCCACGATGGTCTCAGCGGGGCGGCCATGTTGCATTGCCGTCTCGACATCGACATCGGTTTCTGCGGCTCGACGTCGGAGTTCGGAAAGCGTCTCCTCGCCGTGTTCTTCGAGACCGTGTTCGGGACCTTCGGCTTCGTCGACGTACTCGTCCCCGCTGTACGCAGTTACGACATCCTCGTCAACGACGTAGAGCACATGGAGGACTGCGTTGTGAGCGGCTGCGAGCTCGAGTGCATGCGTTTCAGCATCTTCAGACGCAACAGTTCCATCGGTCGACAGGAGAATTCGGTCGTACATTCAGTCAGAATTCAAAGGCGGGTATCATAAATTCGGCTTCCAATTCTCTCTGCTCAAGAGTCACGGTAGCGTGTTCAGTATTGCCGCGTCAGCGGATGTGTCCAAGCACGACTGACGTACTCAATCGAGACTGTGAACCATCAACGAGCTGTCCGTCAGTGGTCGTGCCCCTCCATCACCATCGGATGCCCGGTGGCGTATTCGTCCGGGTTTTCCCCGAAGGTCTCCTTGCAGGTCTGCGAGCAGAAGTAGTACGTCTCGCCGTCGTGCGTCGCCGATGGCTCGCTGTCGTCAGTCCGCATCCCACAGACGGGGTCGCGGTACTGGCCGGGCGCACCGAGACCGCGACGATAAACATACAGCAGGAACCCGGAGAGCGCGAACGCGATGAGGTTGAGATAGAACGTGTAGTTGAGTTTGAAGTACGTCTGCTCCGTCGCCGTCTCGCCGCCCGCCAGATCCGGAACGATTCCCAGCGCGTCGAACAGCAGCTCCATGAGGAAGCCAGTGAACGCCATCGTCACGAAAAAGACGCCGAGGATGTACAGCATGATCTTCCAGCCGTAGTACTTCCGGTAGACGTTCAGCACGGGAATCGTGATGAGGTCAGCGTAGACGAACGCGATGATCCCGGCGAAGCTGACGCCACCGCCCCACAGCGCGACGGCGAACGGGACGTTGCCCATACTGCCAACGAAACTGAGGACGGCTATGGTGACACCCATAATTGCGTTCTCGGCGGTCACGAGCAGGCCGTCGCCCTGAATGAACAGCGTGTTCCACACCCACTGCGGGACGAAGACGATGACGAACCCCGAGATGAGGAAGCCAGCGACGATGTCCTTCCAGATCATCGACCACTCCTTGCGGTACTGATTCCCGACTTTGTACCAGCCACCCCACGACAGCAACTCGTCACGCCACCCACCGCGACTCGACATCTCCTGGCGGTAAGTCTCCATACACCCCTCCGAGCAGAACTTGAGCGTCTCACCGCCGTCAGTCGTAAGCGTGTACTCGTCTTTGCCTTCCATCCCGCAAGTTGGATCCTCGGTGACGCCCGCCTCGTGATCGCGCTCGTTGAGCGTCTCTCGCACCTCATCGAAGAGGTTCTCCGGAAGCGTGAGATGAACGATGACCGCCATCACGGCGATGAGGATGAGGCCGCCAAGTAACTCTGCGACGAGGAACTCCCACCCCAGCAGAATCAGGATCATCAACCCGAGTTCGACGATGAGGTTCGTCGACGCGAACATGAACGCGAGGAAGTTCACCGCGTGCGCCCCCTTCTTGAACAACCCCTTCCCGATGGCGACGGCGCCGAAACTACAGCCACTACTGGCCGCGCCGAACGCAGTCGCCTTGGTGAGCCCGCTCAGATCGCCATCGCCGAGGACCTGCGCCATCCGCTCCTTGGAGACGTAGACTTGGACGAGGCTCGTGATCGTGAGGCCCATGATGATCGCCCACGCTGCCGTCCAGAGGAAGCCCACTCCGATACGTAGAGCTTCGGAGATGGCATCAATCATCGTCGCTACCATAGGTATCAGTTCGAAGGGATCATCTATTGCAGTTTTCCTTCAGATAGTTTGGGTCAGAGCCGTGGTGAGTAGGTATTCAAAAGAATTGTGGCGGGTGGAACACGTAGGTCAAAGGCACAACCGCATTGAATAGTTAGTGCGTAGTATAATCTGAGAACCCCAACTCAGGGAGGGATCACAATATGCCGACAAATTCAGACGATACGCGACTTGTTACGCTCCTCCTCGTTATCATCGGTGCCGTCTTCATCGTCCCGTTGTTCTTCATGGGCTTCGGGATGATGGGGTTTGGTCCGATGATGAGCGGGATGTGGGGCGGTCACATGTGGGGCGACGGGACGATGCCTGGCTGGATGTTCATCGTCGACATCGTGATGCAGCTGCTGTTCCTCGCTGCCCTCGTCGGTGGTGGGTACCTCATCTATCGCGCAGTTACGGGAGCTGCGAGTGATTCGGACCAGGCACTCGAAGAGCTTCGGCTTGCCTACGCTCGCGGGGAGCTGACTGACGAGGAATACGAACAGCGACGCGAAGCACTCGAACGAGATACCTGATTACGACGAGACATCAAAGCTGAAGGATGACCGGCTACCCCGACCACCGTCAACAGTCTCCCCGTCCGCAACTTCCAGCGTGGCTTGACCGATACACGACGGTGGGGTTATACGGGCTCCTCATCGGGACTGGACTCTGTCTGGTCGCGTTCCTCACGAATCCCGTTCCCGATCCCTCGTTCCCGTGGGCGACGCTGCCCGAGTCTCTACGATTACCGATTGCACAGCCCCGGATCGAACACTGGCCGGTGACCTACACTATCGGTATCTGGCTGTGGATTATCGGCTTTCCCGCGCTGTTCCTCGCTGGCTATAGACGATTCGGAGACTGGATGCCGTTCGGAACACCGATGTGGCTTGCTGGACTTCCGGCGCTCGCGATGCTCAGCTGGACGACATACTGCCGGTTTTTCTGGCCGAAGCTTCATCCGCCGACCTGGAACGCTCCCTCCTACACGGTCGTCTGCTGGCTATACTGCTCCTCGTACAACGTGCTCTGGAGTAATCTTGCCTATCTGATTGCGTTCGTCGGCGTCGCCGCGACAGTTCTAGCTGTGCGACGCCGGCACGTAGCCGGATACATCCTACTCGGGTTCGGAGTCTTCGCACTTCCCCTCGGATTGCCAGCTGTGTATGAGGGATATCGCCGGATAACTAAAACACACGGTGAAGTGAGGCCTTGACAGCGGTACAGGGCGCAAGCTCAAGAATCTCGGTGCGCACGAACGAACGCCCGGCGGAGGACAGTCAGGAGTACGTAGGTTTCGTACTTCTGGGTCTGACAGTGCTCACACGGCTGCATATCTGCGACGATCTCCGCTATCGCGTCGTCGTGGTCTTCTGTGAGAGTATCGAGTGAGTCCCTGATCTGGGGTTGAACGGCCTCGA
This sequence comes from Halosimplex rubrum, assembly GCF_013415885.1. NCBI lineage: Archaea > Methanobacteriati > Methanobacteriota > Halobacteria > Halobacteriales > Haloarculaceae > Halosimplex > Halosimplex rubrum. The sequence continues at coordinate 2,839,828 of NZ_CP058910.1, read as the reverse complement.
TCATCTCCTCAACAGCGTCATCAGCTGACTCTGGCAGCGAGTACGAGAGGACGATCGTATTCGCGTGGTAGTACTTCGTCGTCCCACCGCGCCCTTCCTCGAAGCGGACGACGTCGACGAGACCGGCATCCCGTAACTCGTTGATGTGATGACGAACCGTGTTCTCCGTGCGGTCGACGCCGCGGTCCTCCAAACGGCCGTGGACCTCAGTTGCGGTCAGCGCCTCCTCGGAGAGGATATCGAGGATCATCGCCCGCATCGGTTCGTCGATGGCGTCCGAAACCCGGGTGTCTCGCACCGCGATGTCCTCAAGCCGGTGGTCGGTACCGGAACTACTCATACGAGAACTGAGTATGAGCAGGCGGGAAAAGCTAGCGGGACGCTGCTTAGAACTCAGGTCGCTGGGTCCGCGATACCGAAAGCCCTAGACAACCCGTTTGACTGTTCCAATCACCTATATCTGTATTCAAACATATCATCTAAAAAATACTTATTGGGGTACGGGCACTACCTCAAACTGTAATGAGCGACACAACCCAGTTCCGCGTCCTCGACTTCGACTGCCCGACCTGTGCGAGCACCGTCGAACGCGCCCTATCGAACGTCGACGGTGTCCAGCACGTCGAGGTTCACTACGCGACCGGCCGCGTCGAGATCGAATATGACGACAGCGTCGCTGATCCCGACGCCTTCGCACAGACCATCGAAAACCAGGGGTACACGCCCCAACCAGCCTAACACCATGAACATTCAATCGATCACGCAGTACTACCGGAAACACCGGAAGGCCATCGTCACGGCGACGAGCGGCCTGCTGTACGGCGGTGGCTGGAGTCTGGGCTACCTCACGAGTTTCGAGATGGCAAGCGCCGCCATCCTCGTCCTCGCGACGATCGTGGGTGGCTACGACATCGCCAAGACCGCCTACCACGAGGTCACGAACCGGACACTCGGCATCAAGACGCTGGTGACGCTGGCCGCTATCGGGGCCATCGTCATCGGGGAGTACTGGGAGGCTGCCGCCGTCGTCTTCCTGTTCAGCCTCGGCAGCTACCTCGAGGGCCGGACCATGCGGAAGACCCGGACGGCCCTCCAGGAGCTCCTGGAGATGACGCCCGACACGGCGACCGTCCGTCGCGACGGGGAACTCCAAGAGGTTCCCGCCCGGGAAGTCGAAGAGGGCGAGGTCGTCGTCGTGAGGCCGGGCGGGAAGATTCCGGTCGATGGCGAGGTCGTCGACGGCGAGAGCGCCGTCAACCAGGCGCCGGTCACCGGCGAGAGCGCCCCCGTCCACAAGGCCGACGGCGACGAAGTCTACGCCGGGACGGTCAACCAGGAGGGCGCGCTAGAAATCCGGACGACGGGTGCGGGCTCGGACACGACGCTCGAACGTATCATCCGTCGCGTCGAGGAGGCCCAAGAGGCCCAGTCGCCCACGGAGAGTCTCATCGACCGGTTCGCGAAGTACTACACGCCGGCCGTCATCGTGCTGGCCATCGGCGCATATGCAGTCACGCAGAACGCGATCCTGTCGTTGACGCTGTTGGTCATCGGCTGTCCGGGCGCGCTGGTGATCGGGCCGCCAGTCAGCATCGTCTCGGCCATCGGCAACGCCGCCCGATCGGGCGTGCTGATGAAGGGCGGCGAACACCTCGAACGCGCCGGCAAGATCGACCTCGTCGCCTTCGACAAGACCGGCACCCTCACGAAGGGCGAAACCACCGTCGCCGACGTCGAGGGATTCGGCGTCGCCGATGACGAAGTCCTCTCGCTCGCGGCAACCGCCGAGAAGAAGAGCGAACACCACCTCGCTGACGCCATCGTTGACGCAGCCCGCGAGCGCCCGACTGCTGCGACGGACGGTGGGGCGGCGGTCGCCCAGGCGGACGAGACGGACGCCAGCCTTCAGTCGATTCCCGGTCCGGACGATTTCGACGTGGTCGCTGGTAAGGGCGTTATCGCCCATACCGAGGGCACCGAAGTTGTTGTCGGCAATCGCGCACTGCTGGAGGACCGCGACATTAACGTCCCCAGTCGGATCGCCGACTACGTCCGCGAGCGTGAGGAGCGCGGCGAAACTGTCGTCCACGTCGTCCGGGACGGGGACATCATCGGCGCAATCGCGCTGCGGGACGAGCTCCGGAAGGCAGCTCCTGGGGTCGTCACGGCGCTTCAGGACGTCGGCATCGAGACGGTGATGCTCACCGGCGACAACGAGCGGACGGCCGCCGCCGTCGCCGAGGAGGTCGGCATCGACGAGTACCGCGCCGAACTCCTCCCCGAGGACAAGCAGACAGTCATCGAGGCCTACCAAGCCGACGGCCACGTGGTCGCGATGGTCGGCGACGGCATCAACGACGCGCCGTCGCTGGCGACCGCCGACGTTGGCATCGCGATGGGTGCCGCCGGGACGGACACCGCCATCGAAACGGCAGACATGGCGTTGATGGCCGACGACCTCGACCGCATCCCCTACGCGGTCAAACTCAGCAAGGCGACGCGCTGGAACGTCCTCGAGAACGTCGGGCTCGCAGTGCTGACCGTGACCGTCCTGCTCGCGGGCGTGCTCACCAGCTACGTCACCCTCGCCGCGGGAATGTTGGTCCACGAGGCCAGCGTCCTCGCGGTCATCCTCAACGGGATGCGACTGCTTCGCCACTGACCACTAGATACGATCATCACCACCACTCATGACATCAAACTCGACTGCGACCGCCGAGACCCAGACTAGAACCAATTGGAAGGTAGACTACGACGTCGATCCGATCGAAATTCGCGACCCTGTCGCGGAGGCCCTCGGCGTTCTCGAACCGGGTGACCCGTTCGTCATCACCTATAGAGACGCGGTGAAAGAGGCGGGACATTCCTGTCCGACTGCCTCGGGCGCCTACCGGATCGTCCAGTTGGGGCTCGACGCCCTGTATCCCGACGACTATCCAGTTCGGAGCGAAATCGAGGTGCAGGCGGCCGGCCCGCAGGACGATGCTGCGTATGGCGTGATGAGCCGCATCATCTCGTACGTTACTGGCGCGACCGAAGACGACGGATTCAGCGGGCTCGCCGGCGGCTACGGCGGCCGCCGCGACCTCCTCGTCTTCGACGCGTTCGACCCGGACACGGCAGAGCCGACGTTCCGGTTCCGGCGAACCGACACGGACGAGACCGTCGAAGTGACCTACCACGTCAGCGACGTTCCTGACGGTGGACCCGCAATCGGGAACCTCCAAGGGATTCTCGACGAATCGGCAACTGAACAGCAACGAGAGGCTTTCGCTGACGCCTGGCACCGCCGGATACAGGTCGTCCTCAGTGACGACTCGCTGTTCACTGTCAAAGCGGTTTGACGCGACGGTCTACCCCTCTCACTCGAAATAAGTTACTGCGGTACACTATCGATCTCCTCGAGGGCCTCAGTAGCGACATCACCTAACTCACCAGCCTCGATATGCGAGTACCGCTCACGAACCATCTCCTCAGAATTATCGAGATATCGGGCCGCCACAGTATATCCGAATGCCCGGACCAGAACCTCGCCCATGCCACGACGGCCACCGTGCGGAGCAAGATAATCGTGTTTCGGATGGTCGATGTCGATCTCCGCGGCCTCCGAGAGTCGTTGGAGAATCGACCGTGCGCCGTCCGTCGTGATCGACGGCGGCCGAATATTCTCATCGAGCGCCAGCAAGAGGTCCCGGGCGTGTGCCTCACGTCGCTCGTCGATTACTTCTGGGTGTTCCCCTCGTTCGGCTAGCTCTTCCCGGACGAGCTCTGCGAGCGTCCGTTGGTCGAACGTCGGAAACACCGGCCAGCGGTCCGTCGGCGGGTCCACCAGCTGACGGTAGCTCCGCAACGGAGAAATCACCGGATCGGGGAGACTGGCGGCGTCCCACTGCTGTTTCTTCCGGTAGACGTCCATACTCCCGTCGTCGAGGGAGAGATCCTCCCAGCGGACGCCGCGCCGGCGGGGGTCATTCGGGTCCCGGAGGAGTTCGCCGACGCGGACGGCGGTGTACGCGAGAACGAACACCAGCGCCCGGTCACGAGCCGCCTTCAGCGCCGCGTAGCGTCCTCGCTGCTTGTCGAGGAGGTCAGTATCCTCTGGAAGTGTCGTATACGCCTCGACGGCGTCGCGGGCCCGTTCGTCGACGTGGCGGGTGAGGGCGTGGCGCTGTTCGGACGTCCAGGCCTGCTGGTCGCCGGGCTTGCGGCCGTCGTCCTCCGGCAGCGGCGCCATCGCACTGGCCCGCTGTGCGTAATGCGCCTCGAGATATCCCTCGTTGACGCACCAGCCACACCACGCAGAGATATAGCGGTAATAGGTTTGGACGGTGTTCTGCTTGAGGCCACGGTCACCACCGAGATGTCGGGCGTACTCCCGGAACACGCGTTCGTCGAGATCGTCAAAGGTCGGCTCCCGGTCGACGTCGTCGGGGACGATCCCGGTCCAGTCGTCGGCGCCGCGGTCGCCGGCGGCCCACTCGGCGAATCGTTCGAGCTCGCGTGCAGCGTTACGTCGATAGTTCCCACCGTCGCCGCCGCGGCCTTTCCCCTTGTCTTGGAGGTAGCGCTCGAAGCTGTCGTCGAGCGGCGTCGAAAGCGCTCGGTCAGGCATTCACCGGCCCTCCACCGTCCTGCGGGCCCAGTCTCGGGTCCTCTACCCTGGGGGAAGCGCCGTCGTGAGGGGGTTGCAGCATCCGTGCTTCACCGACGGCGGCGGGGTACTTCAAAGTATTCGTGATTACCGGCGTAATCAGGACCAATTGAATTTCCGTTCGAATTTCCTTATCGCACCGTCTAAACGCCCCTATTCCGCGAAATTTAGCAAATGGCGACTTTATAAATCATATGTCGCTATATCATTTTGTGTCCATGGGAAGTTGAGACTATGGCGGGTTTAGCGGGCCTGTGATGCGTGGTTTCGGCCGATTCAATTAGTGGAGACTAACTCAGATTGCTCACCAAACGGCCTGTCTTGTTGAACTTACAACCATATACGCGAATTTCGGAGACGTCCGACAGCGTTGCCACTCAGACGCTGCGCTACCACGGGGAGAGCCCCATTACTATCCGATTCCGGTTTCCTTCTTCACCAGCGTCAGCGTGTTATCAGCCGTCACGATCGGCGAGTGTTCATACTCACCGTTCAACTCAACCTGCACGAGTAGATCGACCGCTCGCCAGATCGAGTACAGCAAACAGGCGAACGCGAAGTAGAAGAATCGCAGTCCAAAATTCTTCGAGGTCGTCGCCGCCATGAATCGTTTAATCGACTTGTAGCCGCTCTCGATCTCCCACCGATAGCCATACTCAGTGAGAAGGCCACTTCCTCGGTTCGTCATGAACACCGAATATTGCCGGTGGTCGTCGTGTTCGGAGTTCTCTTTCCGACGGTAGATCAGCGTCGTCGAGTGCCACTCGTTGTCGCCCAAGTGCAGTTTTCGATCAGTCTCGTAGCGATCTTTCCCTCGCTTGAGAAGGCGCTTGGCTTGGGCTTTCTCGCTGGTCTGCATCCGCTTTGGGACGACGTAGGAGAGCCCGCGCTGGCTGATCATCTCCAGGACGTGCTGACTGTCGAACTCCCTGTCCATCAGGACGTTATCGACGTGAACGAGTTCCTCTGCAGAGTCAAGCAGATCTTCAACAATCTCCTTACGTGACTCGCCTCGTCGAACTGGTCGCGCATCGAGCACGAGTGGGACAGCGTTGCCGACCAGCTGGACTGTCGCCCACTGGTAGGCGTACTCGTCGTTCTTCTCCTTCGTCCCGATAATCTCGTCCTCGTGGTCCGTCCTATCGCCCGTGAAGGGATCAGCTTCGGTGATGTCGATTGCGACGATTCCGGCTCGGAAGAACTCCTCCGTCTCCGCGACCTCGTCCAGCAGTCGATTCACCGCCTGTCGGTACATCTCGCGAATCTGCGCGATCGACAGGTCACGAAGATGCTCGCGGTGTGCATGACCCAACGGCGTCCGGTCGCGGGTCGACTCGTATATGAAGCTGCGAGCGCCTTCGTTGGCGGCCAGGTTTTCGCGGAGTCCGAGATACGTCTGTAGGTCCCAGTAGGCATTTTCGTGGATCTCACAGCCCTCACCACGATCCAACGAGAACGCCGGGAAGACGACGCGGCCGAGGTGGGCAGTGATCTTCTCTGCCTGGTCCAGTACGGTCTGTTCGTTCAGAGTGGAGTCTCCGGCACTGTCGCCTCGCTGGGGGAGCGTCCGCTTCGGCTCACGCGAAACGCTCACACCTGCGTTCCGTGCATTGATTAGGATCGTTTGAGCAGCTGTCTCGACCGTTTTACGTAGCTCACCCGTGAAGCGCTCGTGCCAGCTGCGCCACAGCGTCGACTGGTCGGGCAATGTCTCAAAACCAAACCGGTCATAGCGGGAGGGACATTGTTTGAGGTAGGTGAGGAGCATGGTTTCGTGCTCCCAGCCGTAAAGTTCCTTGAGGATAAACACTCGAAATAGTCGTTCCATGTTGTAGTCCGTCTCTCCCGTATAGCGGTCGTGCTCGTCAAATTCAGCATAATCTAATGGCCAGTAATAGACGAACTCTTCCACGGAATTATGCTCTTCATGTTCGAACCAAACGCTGGCGAGGATCCGGACATCTTCAGCGAGACCAGCGGTTGAGCTTCGGTTGTATAGTGGGGTGTGGGAGTAGGTGGGCCACTGGTAATACGATGTCTGTGCAATACGTCGGAAAATTTCACGGCAGGACGACAGTGTTGCTACCATCTGGTTAGTGAGATTGGACTGTTACGGGTGTTTGTTTCAACAACAGGTCGGAATCCGCTGGAACGTCAAAGACCTTTCAGTATCGGGGGCCAGCTGCTTTTACCTGCTACTCGTGGGTAGTGACTGGCACGGGTTCGTAGGGTTCTTCAAGATACTCGATATCCGAGTCCGAGAGACTGATGTCCAGTGCTTCGACGGCCTGTTCGAGGTGCTCAACACTGGTGGTTCCGACGATAGGTGCGTCCACGATGTCCTTGTGGAAGTGCCACGCCAGCGCAATCTGTGCCATCGTTACGTCTTTCTCGTCGGCAAGTTCCTGTACGCGTTCGTTTATTTCGATACCGCCGCCTTCCCGATAGGGATGGGCGTAGAGCGGGTCGTGTGTCTCACCGCGCGTGGTCGCCTCCATCTCCTCGTGGGGACGTGTGAGGTAGCCGTGTGCGAGTGGCGACCACGGGATGACACCGATATCTTCCTTGTCACAGAGCGGTAGCATCTCGCGTTCTTCCTCGCGATATGCCAGCGCATAGTGGTTCTGCATCGTCTGGAACCGTTCGAGTCCGAGACGATCGCTGGTATGCAACGCCTTCTGGAACTGGTGTGCCCACATCGACGAGGCACCAATGTATCGGACCTGGTGGCGACGGACCACGTCGTCAAGCGCTCGCAGTGTCTGCTCGATTGGTGTGTCGTAATCCCACCGGTGAATCTGATACAAATCGACCGTATCCATTCCCAGCCGGTCCAGCGAGTGCTGGAGTTCCTGTTCGATGGTCTTTCGAGAAAGACCGGACGTGTTCGGGTGTGCACCTTCTTCAAGCGAATCGCTGTACGGCGGAAAGAAGACCTTCGTGGCGACAACCTGCTCATCACGGTCGTAGTCGGCGAGGACATTCCCTATGATCTCCTCGCTTTCGCCTTGCGAGTAGACGTTGGCAGTGTCGAAGAAATTGATCCCAAGATCGATCGCTCGCTCGATGATCTCGCGACTCCCCTCCTCGTCGAGTGTCCATTCTTCTCCGTTCTTTCCGAAGCTCATGCCACCGAGACAGATACGACTGACCTCCATGCCGGTCGATCCGAGAGTCGTGTATTCCATGGGAACGAGTTCATATCGGGTGTTCCACGGCTTGGTGTTGGTGCTGTGTAGATAGTGTATTTATGTACTAGCACCGCCACGTGTGTGGTATTCATTGATTGAAGCCCGCTACGAAGAGGGCATCTCGACTCGCGTTTGCGAACCGAGCGTCGAGGACAAGATTTGGTGCTCGGCCCGCCGGAGGAGGTCAGACATCGACGGCTGGGAGATGTCGAGTTCGTCGGCGAGTGCTTCGGTAGACGTGCGACGGGGGCTCTCGTAGTAGCCGCGTGACAGTGCAAGGGTCAGGGCCTCGTGTTGGCGTTCGGTCAGACCGTACGCCGGAGAGTCCTCGGACCCGGCGTGACCAGACGTGATCGAGTGGAGTTCGACCTCGATATTGTTCTCCCGGCAGACTGACTGGAACTCGCTCAGCGTGCTGTAGTTCTTGAATATCTTCGTCTCGTACCAGCCGTCGGGCCTGACGACGGGAGGTTCGAGCGGCGCTCCATCGAGGTTGGCGTCGTACATTCGCTGGAACAAGTCATCGAGATCGACGATACACTTGTAGATCTCCTTGCCGCCTGCCTGTCCGAGTGCCGTTGCCTCCGCAACTTCGTCGACCTCCGCGAGGGCACACTGAGGGACATCGGCGGTCTCATCGATCTGGACAATGAACAGTTGACGGCCTTCCTCGATCCGTCCGCGGTGGACGTACTCTAGTTCGTCGAGTTGTAAGGACCGGACGACGCTGACTAACGGAAGCGAGAGCGAACGCAAGAAGAGATCGATTCTGATCGTCATGGCTTGGTCTCAGAGTTCAGTGGCGATAGACGTTCTGGGTCATTCATTCGTGACCAGAGATCCAGACCGTCTCGTACGGTTCTTCGAGGTACTCCACGTCCGACTCCGAGAGTTCGATCTCGGTGGCTTCGACGGCTTCCTCGACGTGCTCGACGGTTTCGACGCCCACGATGGGCGCGGTGACCCAGTCCTTGTGAAGGTGCCAGGCGAGCGCAATCTGTGCCATCGTCACGGTCTTCTGCTCGGCGAGTTCCTGCACCCGCTCGTTGATCTCGATGCCGCCGCCCTCTCGGTACGGACGCGGACTGACAGCCTCGTCGTCGCGGGCCAGTTCGTCCTCGTCATGAGGATACGCGAGGAAACCCCGGGCGAGCGGACTCCAGGGGACGACGCCGATGCCCTCGTTCTCACACAACGGTAGCATCTCCCGCTCCTCTTCGCGATAGGCGGGGTTGTAGTGGTTCTGCATCGTCGCGAAGCGTTCCAGGCCGAGGCGGTCGCTCACGTGAAGCGCCTCCTGAAACTGGTGGGCCCACATCGACGACGCGCCGATGTAGCGGACTCGATTTTGTCGGACGAGGTCGTCGAGGGACCGCAGCGTCTGTTCGATCGGGGTGTCGTGATCCCAGCGGTGGATCTGGTACAGGTCGATCGTGTCCACCCCCAGTCGATCCAGCGAGTGCTGGAGTTCCTGTTCGATGGATTTCCGGGAGAGACCGCCTCGGTTCGGTCCGTCTCCCATCTCGCCGTGGACTTTCGTCGCAACGACGAGTTCGTCCCGGTCGTATCCTTCGAGGGCCGTCCCGAGGATCTCTTCGCTCTCGCCCTGCGAGTACACGTTGGCCGTGTCGAAGTAGTTGATCCCGAGGTCGATCGCCCGCTCGATGATCTCGATGCTCTTCTCCTCGCCGACGGTACTGTCCCAGCCGTCTCGGAGACCCGACCCGAAGTTCAGGCAACCGATACAGATCTCGCTGACTTCCATCCCAGTGGACCCGAGCGTAGTGTACTCCATTTAGGGTGCCTCCTGGATATCCAGTTCGCCGTTGTCCGGTTCGGCGAGAAAGAACACGTGGCTGAACGCCGAGTCGGCGTCCTCGGCGGTCCCGTGCCAGTGTTCTTCGCCGGGTTCGAAGACGACCAGATCGCACGCCGAGACCTCGCGCTCCTCGTCGCGGGTGCCGACCATTCCGACGCCGTCGGTGACGTAGAGGATCTGGACGCCGGCGTGGGCGTGGAACTTGGTTCGCTCGCCCGGACGGAAGGTGACCTCCGCAGAGCGGACGGTGACACCGTCGAAGGCGCTCTCGACTCCTTCCGAGAGGAGGGGTGACCCGACCTGTACCGAGTGGTCCGATTCTTCGGTGTCCGACGACGGAACGTTGGTAACGTTCATGCTTCGTGTTCAGACGAGGGCACTCGGCACCTTGTGTCCGATGCTATTCTCACAGCCCATTTAAATACGGACAATCGGCTGACCGTTATACTCGGGCCTGGCTAGTCCCGGTGTAGAAGAAGCCTAACCCGAGGATCGTCACGATGCCGAGAGCAACGAGGGGAACGACCCACCCGCCGGTTACGCGATGGAGCACACTGGCCCCGGTCGGTGCGACGAGCGCGAAGACCGCCGTGGAAACGTTGAGCAGGCCGACCGTGGCGGTCGCGTTCTCCTGTCCAAACGCAGTGAGAATGATTGGCGACCAAAGTGTGGCGAGCGGACCGAGCGCGATCCCGAAACCGAGGAGCGCAGCATAGGCGAACACGGTCGAGTGAACGAATGGAAGTACAAGCGCGCACACGCCAGCGAGTCCGGCACTCGCGAGAAACGTCGGTTGCAGACCGACGCGATCGCCGACGTACCCACCCGCGATTCGGGTGACGACGCTGACACCGCCGATGATACTAATACCGGCGGCGGCAACGCCCATCCCGATACTGTTCGCGGTGAGGATGTCGACGAGGTGTGCAGAGAGGACGTAGAACCACGTGAAGACGAGTGGGAATCCGACTGCCGTGCTCAGAAAGCGCCGGTCGCTGAGTCGTCGACGGACCCACTCGGGATTGACAGGGTCCGAATCCTGTGCAGTCCCCGGCGGTCGCCGGTACACGAGACTCGACGCACCCACGAACACTGCGGTGAGACCGACCACGGCCGCGAAGCCAGTCTGAAAGCTCGTCCGCTCGAACAGCCAGAGCCATGCCTGTGGCATGACGAGAGGCCCGAGGCCGACGCCCGTCATCGTGATGCTCATCGCAAGGCCCTGGTAGTCGTCGAACCACTGCGGCGCGAGCGAGATGATAATCGTGAAGGCTGTTCCTCCGGCGGTCCCGAGCACCGCGAACGCGAGGACGACGCTGGCAAATGAGTCAGCAATCTGCAGGAGCGCGATACTCCCGGCGAGTCCGACAGCGACGAGCGCGAACACTGGCCGAAGTGTGAACCGAGCAGCGAACACGCCGAAGAGGCCGCCGACAGCGAGGAGGGCTGCACTGGTGATCGAGAAGACCGAAGAGACCTGAACGGCAGTGAGGGCGAACGTAGCCGCGAGTCTGTCGGCGTAGACAGTGAACGTGAAGACAGTCCCCCAGATCAATGTGAGCATACAGACGCCGAGTGCAACGATGAGCCATCCTCGAAGGGAGTCCAGCGCCGCTTCGTGCGCCACAGGGTGCTCAGTCGTCGTCACTGTGAATATCCTCACTCATTCGCTCTATCGTTCGACCGTGCTTCGACGACTGGTCCCATGAGTGGACCCGGTCCAAAGTCCCGCCTACGCATCGTCGTACCCCATCGACGTCGAGAGGTCGGGGTATGCTTCGGCCTCTTCGCGCAGTCGAGCGGCCTTCTCCTTCGCGAGTTCGACGGCGTCAGCACCGGCGACGAATCGTCGTGGGGGCTCTTCCTCGCTGGCGATCTCGACGAGCGCGTTGGCGAGCTTGGCCGGATCGTTCGGTTGCTGACCGCCCTGATCCTTCCACCACTCGATTTGCTCCGCCCGGCGCTCGTCGTAGTCGTCGATTGCGGGGTCGGTGAAGGGCATCGATTCCTCGGACGTGAGGGTCGTGCGGAAAAACCCTGGATTGACGACGGTCGTATCGATACCAAAGTGTTCGATCTCGTCGTGCAGTGCGTCCATCCACCCTTCGACCCCGAACTTCGAGGTAGCATAGGCCGAACTGAACGCGAACCCGGACAGTCCCGCGCCCGACGAAATCGAGATGATGTGTCCCGAACGCTGGTCGCGCATGACCGGGAGGACAGCGCGAGTGACGTACATCTGCCCAAAGAGATTCACTTCCAGCTGATGTTTGATCTCGTCTATCGTCATCTCCTCGAAGAAGCCCTTGTAGGAGATGCCTGCGTTGTTGACCAGCACGTCGATTCTGCCAAACCGGTCCATCGCAGCCTGTGTTGCCGACTCGGCGTCAGCAGGCTTTGTGACGTCCAGCTCCGCGACCAGCAGGTCGTCCCACTCACCGACGGCCTCGGCCACGTCGTCGGTATCTCGGCCGGTAGCGACGACTGCACGTCCCGCATCGAGGGCGGCCGTAGCGAATTCAGCACCCATGCCACGGCTCGCGCCCGTAATGAACCAGACCTCTCCATCAAACGCGGATTCTGAGTCTTCCGACATAGCTACTGAAACCAGGATCGAGAAGGCCTTGGGTTCAATGCTATCCAGAAAGGCTGTTTAAGTCCCGGTTAGTCTAAAATACGGTACCAACCAGAAAATGAAGAGGGTGATAATTCTGCTTCTGAATTTTCACTCGTTAACTTTCACCAGGACCTTGATCGCCTCTCTCTCGTCCATCGCCTCGTAGCCCTCGGAAACGCCGTTGAGGTCAACGGTCCTCGTGAAAATGGGCGACGGGTCGAGGGTACCCTGAAGGACGTCCTCCATAAGTTCCTCGGCATACGCCCGGGTCGGCGCAGGGCCACCAGTGAAGGAAGCGTTGCTGAAGAACAACGGTTCGAGGAACGACGGATCGTCGATGTGAGGAACGCCGACGTACCCGATGTTGCCGCCCGGGCGGACGACGGCAGCGGCAGTCTCCAGCGAGGATTCAGCGCCAACGCATTCGAGGACGTGATTCGCGCCGCCGTGTGTGAGTTCCTGAATCTCCTCGATAGCCGCCTGACCGGTACTGGCGACAGTATCTGTCGCGCCGAGTTCTTCGGCGAGTTCGAGGCGGTCCTCGTGGTGGCCAACTGCGATAATGCGCTCGGTACCGAGCCGTTTGGAGGCGATGACGCCACAGAGACCGACAGCGCCGTCGCCGATAACAACGGCCGTGTCACCAGCCCCGACATCCGCACAGACGGCGGCGTGATGGCCCGTCCCCATCACGTCCGTCAGTGGGAGTAACGCTTCGAGAACCTCTTCATTATCGGCGTACCGGTCGGGGACGCGGACCAGCGTGCCATTCGCCTGTGGGACGTGGAGTTTCTCGGCTTGCGCACCACCAACCTCTCCTTCTGGACCCCAGAAGCCACCGTTAGTACAGGCGGTCTGGGTCCCCTTTCGGCAAAATTCACACTCGCCACAGCTGATCGCGAATGGAGCGAAGACGCGGTCACCGGGTTCAACGTTCCGGACGTCGTCGCCGACCTCCTCGACGATCCCCATCGGTTCGTGTCCGACTCGTGATCCAGTCTCGGGTTCGTCGTCGCCGCGGTAGAACCAGAGGTCCGATCCGCAAACCGCAGTGTGAGTGATACGAATGACTGCATCCGTTGAGTTGTCGATCTCAGGTTCGGGGCGATCTTCGAGACGGATGTCGCCTGGGCCGCCATAGACTGCTGCTCTCATTACAGATTATAGTCCGCCCACAGACGGAATATGGCTGATGCTATCGAGATAGCGTATTTAAATAGTACCAGAAGCCCGCCGTCACCCAGACAGGAAAGCCGCCAGAGTTCGCCTAGAAGCGTTGTGATTATCTGGTTATCGTGTTCAGTTGAACCTGAGAACCAAGGGAAGAGGAAATGAGTTGTCGCTCCCCTCGGCGGAGGAGACTCGACAGCGACGGTTGAGAGATTCCAAGTTCCTCAGCGAGTTCTTCAGCTGTGACCTGGCGGGGGTCCTCGTAGTATCCCCGGGAAACCGCGATCGTGAGCGCCTCTCGTTGCCGATCAGTTAGCTCATCCTGTGACAGGTTCTCGGATTGTGATGGGTCGGGAGTCATAGAGAGCAGGTCGAACGAGATTCCGTGGTTCTCACAACTGGTCCGGAACTCGGTGAAGGCCTCGAAGTCCGTGAACACCTTCCGTTCATGCCACCCCTCTGGCGTGATAGTTGTTGGTTTGATGGGCGCTCCGTCGAAGCGTTCGGGATCGAACGCCGCAGAGATAGACTCATCGACATCGACAACGAGCTTGTAAACGGCTTTTTCACTCGTTTCTCCGAGTACGGTGGTCTCGTCGATTTCGTCGAGCGCCGCGAGTTCTGCTTCAGCGACGTCGTCGTCGGGATCGATCTGAACGATGAACATCCGAACGTCTGATTGGAGGCAGAGCGCGTGCACACACTCGATTTCGTTCGGTTGTAATCGCTCGGTGATACTGACGAGTGGGAGGGCGGGCGAACTGAGGACGAATTCGGTAGTGATCGCCATGACTTGAGAACATGCGCCGCTCACGGTTAAGGTTGCGGAGGTCTCCAGGCAATAGTCCCTGAATGCTGTAGACAGAGTCATGGCCCCAGTAGCAGTCGTTTCTCAGTCCCGTGGTTGAAACCGAGAGTACATCAAATTAATAGATCAAACTGTGCAGCATGCTCCATGCATTGAGAATCCCAGTCTCAACTTCAGTCGCGCCTCGCTCTGCGCGAGGTCATTCGTCGCCGAGTTCCGAAAGCCGAGCCTTGATGTCCTCGGCATCCGCCTCAGAGAGCGCCTCAACACCGAACTGGACGAGTAGTGGGTAGAAGTGGCGGTTCTTCTTGAACTCGTCCTGGCCCGCCTTGCGGAGCTTTAGCTGGGACTCGAGGTAGGTATCCTCCATCTCGTCGAGGACATCGTCGGGAATGTAGATCGTCCGCCCATTCCACTCGTCCTTGATGTTCGTCTTCGTTTTGCTCGTTTCGTTCGTTTCACTCGTTGAAGTCGATTCGGTCGTTTCGGTCGATGAACTGGTTTCCACCGTTTCACTCACCTCGCTCGTTTCGCTGGAATCGACCTCATCGTCCTCCTCTTCGTAGTTGCCCTCGATGCCGGAAGCATCACCCCAGCCGTCGCTCATGCTTTCACCTCCTCAGGCGCAGTCTTCTCGAACGTCTCGTCGAACAGGTCGGCAATCTCGTTGAACAGGTCGCGTGCATCCTCGACGCGCTGGTTCTCCTTGCCGAAGCCGAAGACGGACACCCCCTCGCCGATCGACTGGGAGAGGTCGGTCCGCTTCGGGATCTCGAACACCGGGAGGGAGTACGCCGACTTGATCTCCTCGATGGTGTCGCGGTGTTCAGCGTTCTGCTCGACGCGGTTACAGACAATCGCGAGCCGATTGATGTCTCCGTACGCCTGTTCAAGGGAACTCAGCTGCTTTGCGAAAATCTGGAGGCTGTTGGCGTTGAGCTTCTCGGGAATGACGGGGATGACGACGTTGCCGGTTGCGACGAGGGCGTTGTCGGTGAGGACGTTCAGGGATGGCGGCGTGTCGACGATGATGTAGTCGTAGTCCTTCTCGAGTTCGTCGAGAGTCATCTCCAACCGCTCGCGACTCTTCGGCGCCTCAAGCAGCGTCTGGATGTTCTTGTTGTTCGCGAGTTTCTCGCTGGCGGGAAGGATGTCGAATTCCTCGTGCTCGACGATGATGTCGTTCACCGACTCCATCTGGTCGAAGTCGAGGACGTCGAACAGCGTCGTACGGTCGGTATCGTAGTACAGATCGTTGTAGCCAAGCGAGCACGTGAGTCCTCCGTGGTAGTCGATGTCGACCAGGAGGACGTCGTGACCTCGGGCGGCGAGTGCGCCGCCAGTATGAATGACGTCGGTTGTCTTCCCCGCGCCTCCCTTCTGATTCGCCACCGTGATTCGTGCGGTATTGGTGTCGGTCATTATCTTCGTTTCTCTCGTTGTGTTCGTTTCGTTCGTTTTAGTCGTTTAGTTCGGTGCGTTCGGTGAGGGTGTTTCACTCGGTGAGAGGATTACTACGATGTTAAAACCAACTGTTCGTTTCGCTCGTTGAACTAATTTCGTTCATTTCTATCACTCAATTCGTTCTGTTCGTTTTGTTCGTTTCTGCTAAAGGCCAACCAGAGACAAACCAGTTCGTTTGGATAATTCAATTCATCAACCTCGTTTACTTCATTCCATTCGTTTCATTCGTTCCTTTCGTTTCGTCAAAGGAGGTCGTACCTTCTGTGCGGATGGCAAAGCTGGATAGGATAGTCAGCTGAGAAGGCTTCGACAGGAACTCGCAAAACCGACTTCTCAGAGGGGTTAAAGCGATCGGACGGACAGACGTTTCTCAAACTCTTGGTCCGTCTTCTCTCGAATTTCGTGGCGTACCTCATCTTGGTCGGATTCAATCCCGAACTCGTCCTCAAACGAATCGAACCCAAGCGTCGACAGAATATCCAAGAGGAGCTCGATTCGTCGATCCTGCAGAGTCTCGTAGGTCCAGAAGGAGTTGAAATACGCCACTACATCGGCGTCCACATTCGAAACGTCACCGCCATCGTGCTGCTCACGGAGTTTGTCGAGGGAGTCGCGATCGACGTTGCCGTATTCGGCCGTGAAATACCGATTGGGGTAGATACTGGCGAAACCGTCGATCTCGGAGTAGTACTGCGTCATCTTCTCGGCGAGTGGCCGATTACTCGCCCCGATATTATCGGTGTCACGGAGCAGGAGGAAGTTCCCGATATCGTCGATGAACCCCTGCGTGATGAACTCCGAGATATTGTCTTTCAGTCGCTCCTCCTCTTCGTCGAGATCAGAGCGCTGCACCAGCTCGATATAGCGTTCGATCTCTGACGCGATCTCGATGTCCGGCTCCGAGTCGAGTTTGAAAAACTCCCGAAGCCACGTCGGGTCTTCCGGGTCGCTGACGGGTGTCTGCGGGAGGACGTGTTCGAGATGGATGTTCCCCATGTTCAGATCTCGCTCGACGGCACGACTACTGTCGTCGAAGTGATCCTGGGCGATCTTCCCGAAGAGCAGTCGCGCCGTTCCGGTACTCCAGGACTGCGTCTGGACGACCGTATCGACGAACCGGTCGCCGAACAGCGTCGGCGTAGAGGAACGCATCTCGGTGATGAGGTACTCTCGAGAAGCCTCGTATACACTATCTGGAGTGGCTTCGGCAGTTGGTGCGAGATTGAACTCCTCGACGGCCTCGATGAAGACCTCGCGGAAAATACTCGGTCGTTCAGAGATGAGGAGGCGTCGCAGGTTGAGTTTCTCGATGGTCTCTAGTACGCGGTGGAACTGTGCTGCATCCCGTTCCGATTCAGGATTGGTGTGATAGTAGAGCGCCAGGACGAATGGCCGCCACTGGTCCATCTGTTGGTTATTGAGGCGAACAAGGATTTCCCGACACTGCTCTCGGTGACTGGCTAACTCAAGGTCGTCAGCGGCGAGCTCCGTGGTCGTGATATCTTGATAGTAGTCGACGAGGTCGTGCGCGTAGTCGAGGAACGCCTTCGCTTCATCGAGATTCCGAAGCCGCGGGACGACATCCGAGTCGATGTTCCGCGTGTCGAAGGCGTTGGTCAGTTCGGCGCTCGCGTCACCAATCCTGTCGATGCCATCGTCGACGATACTCAGATAGATCGAGAGGTAGTCGTCGATGGCATCACCATCGGTTGCGAACGCCACCACGATGTCCTCCCACTTGTCGACGTACTCGTCTTTCACGTCGGTATCGAAGAACGCGTTCACGACCGCTGCCCTGATACGGTCGATCTTCGTCAGATCGACGCCGCGGTCGTTCAAAATCTCGAAGATCTGCATCCGGAAGTCCGACTCCGCCTCTCGAATCAGGTACTCCCCGACGTGGTAGGAGTTGTAGACGTAGTTAAGGATATTCACGAGCGCTCGCACAGTCTCGTCCGGCGTCTCGGCGTCGGCGACGACGCCGCTAATCTTCTCGTCGTAGAACTCGTAAGCGTTCAACAACCGCCGGTGTGAGCGGTACAGTTTGAAGAACGCCCCTGAGGACAGCGAGTCAGTATCCAAGTCCGCGAGTTCATCGTCCGTGGTACCGAACCGGTCCAGACATTCCGAGACTTGTACTGCATCGCTGTTGTTCCCGTGAATGCTGAAGTCGGCCTCGTTCTTGAGGTAGTCCACCTGGGCGGAGGGTCCCATCATGAGGGCTTTGAAAAATTCAGCGTCGTGTTTGTTCAGCGTGAGCCGAGGCTCACGTTTGCCGAACATCTCCTCCACATAGAGGATATCGGTGATTCGTCCGATCCCGTAGTCCCGAAACTCCGCCAGGGTATCGTCCTCGATAGAAGCTGGGTCGACGTCCTCAAGATGCTCCATAAGGACGCGCAACAGCAGGTGTGTCGTCGTCAGGCGCTGTTGGCCGTCGATGACCTCGTACACCTGTTTGTCGTCGTTGACCGCGAAGTACATCGAGCTGAAGAACACGTCCGACACTTCGCGTCGGTCAGCGACCAGGTCGGCATTCACGAACTGCTCGATGTCCGACCAATACTGTTCGTGGTGGATGTTCTTCCACGAGTACAGTCGCTGGTACTCTGGTACGTTGAACTTCTGATCGGTGAGGACCTCTCCCAGAGTCCGTTTCTCCATCTCGAAATTCTCGGCCGTAATCGGCCGAACTACCTTCCCATCACCGACATTCCGGGTATCGAGATCTCTGCCATCGTAGTCGATGTACTTATCATACAAATCGTCAGCCTCGTCCGACATTATTGACTGCTGTTTGTAGTCCGTCCATTTACCGTTGTGGGCGGGTTTCCGGGCCGAGTCAGGTCACCCCAGAAGGTTAGCCAGTTCGTGGAGGCTCTCTTTGAGATTACGCTGGAACTCGGTAGAGACGGTAATGAACTCGCCATCGTCGCTGTGTTCCTTGTACTTTCCCAGCGAAAGAGCGAGCTCCCCGCTCGGAGTTACAACGAGCTTGAAGATAACCGAAGTGCTCTGCAATCCGGTTTCCAGCCATGCCTTTTCGATATCTGCCCATTCGCCAGCGGAGGTATCTGCTGAATCAACCTCGTAAGCCAAGCTGTGAACCTTCCCCCGATTCCGAGAGTGTTCAGTCTGAACTGGAGCGAGCACGTGTTCAGTACCGCGGACCTGCTTCCCGAGCTGAAGCATCGTCCGCCCGTCAGGCGTTTCGGTGAGTTTGAACCACTTCTGGTACGGGTCATACGAGGCACTCAACCACCAGAATCCGAGATCGTTCCAGTCCGATTGCCCTCCCTGATCGAACTTCCCGTACTCCCATGCTCGACGAAGTCCCTCGCTGTGTTCAGCTAGATATTCTCGCGGCAGGACGATGTCCATCGAGGGATTGGCTGGCTTTGATTGTCGGAGCCAGTGGATGACGCCATGATACCCGTCGCTGAAGTCGTGTTGGACCGCGTGAGGCCAGGTCGGGAGAATGCCAGAGAGATCGACGTTGAATCCGGAGAAGTCCTCTTCTCCCAACCAGAGGACGCTGTACTCTGTAGCAAAATACTCAGCGGTTACTGCGTCGACATCCTTGTCCTCGTGTTTGTGCTGTACTTCGACGCCGATGCCACGGCCCTCAGGGAACCGAGGCTGTGGAAACTCAACGAGAATATCGGCACGCCGGTCACCCAGCTGCTGTTCTAGTCCTATTGTAGCGTCGGGATACTCGGTCGTGAGCTTCGAATACGCGATCGACTTCATCCGCAAATGAGGTGGAGATTCACCGCCACAGTCCGTCTCCTCTTCAGCAGCGTGGTAGAAATGCCGCGCGACGAACGACCCCTTCCGGCGATGGGAGTCGCGAATTTTCAATTGATCGCCGCACTTCGGGCACTCGAGGAGATCCCCTTTCTGTACCTGATTCGGGATGACCTCGGTACCGTCGTGGAGGGCCAAGAACGGCATACTAGTTGTCGCAGTTTAGCAGCCCACCTATAGAATAATACCCCTGTTGTGCCCCTCGCTTGAGAGGTACATCTATTTAATCCGAGAGTCAGTCAACCATCAGTAAGAATGGTGTCAGTCTCACTTCTTGAATTTGCCAACGCCAATCGACCCATCTACTTCAAACCAGAAACCGAGATAGAGGTATTTGACGATGACGAGGAAGAGTGGAATCCGCTGTTCAAATCCTCATACTCCCTTTCAGCACTCATTGAAGCGCTCAAAGCGAACAGAATAGAAGCAGGGAACGTCCGCTTCGAGGACTCGGTCGCCCAAGAGTATCTTCACCACCTCAAGGAAACAGGGATTGATGACCAGCTGCATCACGAGGATCTAATGAATCGTGACCGGCTCGTGGCGTTTGCTGACGCAGGATACACAACGGTCGACGACCTCCTGGGGACAGCGGATCCGATCGATATCTCCAAAGATACCGGTGTGGACCGCGATGTCGTCTCCAGTATCGCGACGAACCATCTCGATGGCTTCTCGTCGGGGAGTGCATTCGGTGATACAGGCCCGCTACAGCAACTGAATCCAAAGGACTCGTTCACTGGATGGGACCTCGTAGAGGCGTCCTCAAACCGGATTCGGTGGGTTTCGGCCGGGCGATTCAACCTTACCATCAGTCCGGCGCCGGACGGGAGTACTACGATCGCGTGCAACGCACCAGAAGCAGAGCGGAACGCCTGGTATCGGAAAGGCCGTTCAATCGAAGCGGGACCTGATCAGTCGTTAACCCCCGAGGAAGCCCTAGAACAGTCTCACGAATGGTTGAAAGCGCATCAGCTGGAATACAAGGATGATCTCGCCGAACTCCCTCGAATCGGGGCGGCGACCAAGGATTACCTCGCGCTCGAATACGGGATCACATCGCGAGAGGAACTCCGAACATTTGCAGAGGACCAACCTGAGGAGTTCGACGAAATCTTTGGCTCTCTTGGAAGTGACCTCAGAGAAGCACTAGAACGGTAACCCGACCACCGCGCACACTTCCGACGCTATCGAGAGCAGATGTCACAAGAGAGACGCAGCAATCTGGAGCAAGAAGCCGAATAAGAGGAGAGAACTGCCAGCCCGAAGATACCACTCGCGGGCCCGTTGTTCAAGCTGGTGAACGTGGCGTTCGATATATCGATCGACGAGTGTTCGAGAGATTCGTCCGTCGCGAGCGTGAATCGCGTCCCCATCGGTGTGATATCGAACTTCGACAGCGTCGGGCTCGTCCTCCAGGCTTACGACGACGATCTCCTTTATTGGGCCATGTACCTCGACTCGCCCGTCGAGTGCCTCACATACGGCCTCAAATCCAGAATCATCCGAGGTCAGTTTCCCTTCGCTCAGGAGAGTTACTCGGCCCTGTTCGATTTGTTGGATTTCATCCTCAGGTGTTTTGTATGCCCGAAATTGTTCGAACTCAGGAAGGACGACCATTAGGGCACCAGCAGCATCTAGGCCTAAGCCTACGGTAGCAAGCGTTTCTATCCCGACCATTTGTTGATTCCAAAAGAATTCATCAGTTTTCGAGGACTTCATTAACAGCTGGGATCAATTCAGACCGATAGCCAGCAGACACAAGGAACTCCTGAATGTGCTCAAACTCCTGCTCTCCCTCTGGAGAGTTTGTCAGGAGTAGTTCTTCGATCACCTGCTCACCGTCATCGCAAAGAGCTACAGATTGGGCGAGAGGAGTGTCCTCAAGTGGATTTCGTCGCTCATTAATCAGGATCGGCTGCCACCCACCCTGGTACTGGTATCGGTAGAGGGTGATAGTGCGGACGGTGTCTTCGTCGACAAAGAAGCTCGTTTGTTCGCGTTTGCTGGCGACCGCGATCTTCCCGCTGTCGAGATCCGCAGCAAAGTCCTCGAAATTGTGGTACTCAGCAGGAACCGGCCCATCGACGACGTGAGTAATGATTCCCGGCCAAGTGAACCCAAAGACACGCTCGAAGAAACTGACACTATTGTCATCGGGAGAATCAAACACGAGAAGAAGATCGCCCAGCTGGAGTTCTGTACCGTCTACGCTGATATGCGACGAATATGGATAGGCGTCGCCGTCGTCGAGGACTTCAATATCCGGCTTCGGCATATTGTCCGAATCTAATCGGAGCCACAAAGAGATAGCTAATGGAGCACGCCAGATTTCCCCGAACTCTCAAAAAGTGCATCTCTCCCACCATCCGGACCCCTCACGGCGGTTGAACGACGTCGTATCCTTCTCGATCAAGCAAGTCAACAGCTAACTGTTCCAGTCTCGCACCGTCCCCGATAGCGCGGAGATTTGCTTCAAGAGCAGTATTTGGCATCTATTGGTTCATCTGGGAAGTCCATGCTTACAAAACTACCCAGCTACTGTGGCTGCTTTGTTGACTTCTCTCGGTTATCGAGGAATTGATCACACCATGTCGGGAGGGAATCCATCGATCCATTTTCAGTCACAGTCCCATCGCCCGCAATCCGGGTAAACACGCCGTCCCGCCCCCACGCACACACGACAGGCTCTTGGTCTTGATCGGGTCGAGTTACGATTCGCTGTTGGAGTCGCGACGGATCCTCACTCGCATCCTGCAGTACTGTGAGGAGCTGCACGAGAAGTGGATGACCTGGCGCAAGATGCTGAACGGATGGGAACTCGTCAGCACACACAGCCGAGAACGTCACCGCGACTTCATCATCAGCAGTCGCAATAGCCTGTGCAATCGTCTGTTCCCCATCCCCGGCTGGGACCTCAATCGGTGCGTCACCTACTGAGAGGCGATATGTACTGTCCGCAAAGTCGAAGTCCCCGTCATCGTACTCGAAGTCAATCTCGTGAACCGGGATGAATTCGACACCGGCCTCGGCAAGAGCATCGTTATCGACCAACACTGACTGGAGACTCGGTGTCTCGAACGGGGGGTGATACTCGTATTCCTCCTCGCCGACATCGACGAGATCTGGGTGACTGTAGGACTGCCACGCATCAAGTTTTGCTTCGTCGACGACGTCCTGAGCGACGAGGTCGTCGACGTCCTCGAGTGACTCTCCGACATCGACGCGGTCGCCCTGATCGCGTTCTTCGAGTTCTTCAGAGAACTCGCGGTCAGCTGATTCGACCGCAGACTGGTCGTCAGCGCTGTCCGCGTTCAAGGTCGCATCCCGAATCTGTTGGCTGACGCCGGAGAGTATGGGTTGCATCTCACCGACGACGTTTTCGAAGAGGCCAATCCGGTCGTCAAGGCGATCGTAGATGTCCGTCTCAACCGTATCCTCGTAGCTGTAGTTGAGAATGCGAATCTCGTCGAATCGTTGGCCGATACGGTCGATCCGACCGATACGCTGTTCAACTCGCATCGGGTTCCACGGCAAGTCGTAGTTGATGAGCGCCCCACACTCCTGGAGGTTTAGCCCCTCACTCGCGGAGTCGGTACAGACGAGGATATCGACCTGCCCATCATCACGTGAGAATTCACGCTTCACGCGCTCTTTCCCGACATGCTCCCACGTTTCAGAATCGGGGTCGTACAGCTCGCCGCCACGACCGGAGTACGTCGCGATTGTTGCTCCAAGAAGGTCCGCGAGACTGTCCCGGATGAAGTCCATTGTGTCCGCGTACTGCGTGAAGACAATCACCCGGTTGTGACCAGCCCGGTCCAGCTCGTCGAGGTCGTTGTACAGCTGCTGAATTTTCGGGTCTGTATCAACCAAGTCTAAGTCGTTGACGAACGCTTCCAGGGCCTCGATTTCTTCCTCGATAAGCTGTTTCCCCTCTTCAGTCACGCTCGGGATGAGTTCAGAGAGGTCCAGGTCGTCGCTACTAGCGTCGAGTTCATCCAGAACGTCCCCGTCGTCGAGGTCTGCGTCTTGTAGCGTTTCGAGGACAACCTGCTCCGCATCACCATAGTCCCGGTCACGAGCGCGCTCCCGACCGGCGAGCACGGTTCGTTGTGCCCGGAGTGTCTCAAGCCGGTGTTTCAGGCTCTGACTGATCGCATAGACACTCGACGTGAGTCGCTGTCGATACGTGGTCATCACGAACCCGATGGCGCGTGTTTGGGCTTCGTCAGTCTGCTGGGCTCGCTTGTAGAACTCACGTGTGTACTCGTCGATCTGGTCGTAGACCGCCCGTGTCTCCTCGGTGAGTTCGATTTTCCGTTGTTCGGGATTCCGGTTCGGAACGGTCGTATCGAGGAGACCGACCGCCTCGTACTTCCGGAGTGTATCCCGTGTATTCCGGTGGATGAGCGCGTCGACCGGTGTGGACTCCGCGAGAACATCGCGAATGACTCGCCAACCGCCTGGGGAAAGTTCGTCAAGTGCGTCCTGTCGGTCGCTGCGGGACGCCATCAACCACTCGTCGGCGTCTTCAGGATAGAGGAGCCGTTTGAGTTTCGTATCCTCGCTCGCCTCGAAGCGGTCGATGTCATAATCTGCCATCGCGTCGTCTACATGGTCGAGATAGCCGTCGTAGGCGTCTCCATAGGCTCGTGCGAGCCGGCACGCGGTCAGCACACGCTCTTTGGCGATGGCACGGTCCTGTCCGTCCTCATTGATCTCGAGTTCGTCTGCAAGGTGCTGGAAGACTTTTGAGGAGAATGGTCGGTCCGTCGGGAGCCGATCTTGGTGTTCCAGTCCATCGAGCGTGGCTTGCGTGTCCCAGGAAGCCTCCGCTTTGTCGGACTCTGAACTCGGGTTGTCGAGAACCTCGTTGAGGGCCCGCGACAGCCCGTCTCGGGTTTCGAAGAACTCCATGAAGGTATCCCGGTTATCCCAACCACCCGGAAGATCCAGCAACTGCATCAGGTCGTAGAGTTCGCCAGAGTGCAATTGCATCGGGGTAGCCGTCAAGAGGTAGTAGGCGTGCGTATAATCGCGAAGCTGTTCGAGAAGAGCGTAGAAATTACTGCCACGCCGGGCGTTGTGCGCCTCGTCGACGATGACGGCGTCCCACACGCCCATCCGGTCTTCCGTATCGTGGTCGCGTCCGCGACAGCTTGCCGGGATGCCGTTCCGAGACCGGTCGGATACCCGGTCTAAGGGAGCGACCTGATCCCACCGGTCGTCGAGACGAGCCGTGTGCCAGGACATAATGACGACCGTCGGCCCATCCAGCGGCGACGATGCATCGGCATCAGTCGACTGCTGTTCGTAGAGGAACCGCCAGATGGGGCTGTCCGCCCATTCGCGCTCCCCAGTGAGGTCGAGGTCCGTTGCCGATGGTGGATAGTGGTCGCGACCGCGGACGTCCCGGAATACGTGATCGCCCGCTGTGTCCCGGTCGAATCGGACGGCGTTGATGTTGAACTTCTCCCAGAGCTCTTCCTGCCACTGCCGCTGCAGACTCGCCGGAACCAGCAACAACCCGGTTTCAAGCTCCCCGGTGAGTCCGAGCCGGGAGAGTGTAAGACCGGCCTCGATCGTCTTCCCGAGTCCCACCTCGTCACACAGCAAGAAGCTCTGTGGATACGTATTGACGAGTGTGTCCGAGACGACTCGTTGATGCGGCCACGGCGTGATCGTGCTCGCCTCCTCGGCCAGTGCGAGCCCACCGGGCGAGAGCGGTCCATCCTGAATGATGTTCGCTTTGTCGCGCTCCGTCGGCGGAGCTGTACCGTTCGCGATCTGAATCGCTTCCTGGAGATCGCTCTCGGTGTCTGGGGCTTTCCAGTCGATGATGTCCTCTTCGATCGCCTCGGGGAGGTCATACACTTCGACGAAGGGGTGTTCATCACTCCACAGTCGCTGGAAGGTATCCTCGTCGCCGGCGACGTAGTCCGCCTGTTCAGGAACCCACGAACGGTGGACTTTGAACCGCTCGTAGTTGCGAGCCCAGCCGCCGACCGTCTCATTGACGCTGCCCTCGAACGAAATCGTGTTTCCGTCGCTATCGTGGAAGAGTCCAACTTTCGGATGGAAGATCTCCCAGTCGTGAGAGGGAGAGCGTGGATAGGCGACCTTGATGTGGATCCGGCCCTCGCGGAGGAGACGCGCGAGAATACGGAGGTTCGCATCCAGGCGTTCGTCATCGAGGTCCTCGAGGTTTTCCTCGAGGCGGTCGGTGAGCGTCTCTAGAACCGGACGGTCAGACTCGTAGAGTTCGGTGCCGACGATGAGGCGCATTTCACCATCGTTCTCGACGAGGGCGTGAATGCCGTTGGCAGCAGCCGCGAGTGCCGTACTGGAGAAGTAGCCCGCGATCCGGTCGTATTGCTGGCTGCGTTCCAATGCGGGCTCGTAGAAGTCCTTGACGAGATGGGCGCGTCCCTGCTCGGGTTTGCTCTCGTAGATGGACTGCCACTCGCGGTCACGTAGATTAGTCATGCTGGAGGAGTTTCAAGATTCGTGGTCACCAAGCTCGCTCTGTTCAAGCCGATCTTCTGCGGCCGCAGTGAAATCGGTAGGTGTGAATTCGAGGCCAAGAGCGTCATGGGTTCTCCCTAATGCGAGGTCGCGAGCAGCCTCCCATTCCGAACTGTTCTTCGGAAGAACTTGTAGGAGGGCTTTGAGCGTTGCTTTGAAGCCCGCGTCTGTGTCGAAGTTGCGTTCTTTGAGCCAATCAATTGCGACGTCCTCACCCTGTTTCTCGTAAACGTGCATTGCGGCGTGAACTGCATCAAGGGCAATTGTGTAGGACAGCGCTTCAGGATCAACGGGCGTCCTGTTAGATCTCTCTTCGGGTGGGAGTGTAATATCTTGGACGCGCTCTTCGTGGGTTTTCAGCTGTATGTCGCCACGTTTCTTCCCCCAGATTTTCGTAGAGCGCTTGATATCGTCAATGTCGACACCAACGCCAAGACCCAGTTGGTGGCCGTCGTCGTAGTGGAAGGTGTCGGATTCATGAACCAGCCAAGAGAGGATATACCACTCTGTAATGTCGTCCAAGTCTCCGAGCCCTTCTCCCTCAAGATACTCTTCAACAAGGACGCGAGTTACTGCCTCTCGCGCCTCTTCAAGAGCCCGACGAGGAGGGACTTCTTCATCTCGATCATCAACAACAGGGTATGCATCGGCGTAGACTTTGAGAGTCGGTCCGAAAGCGGAGATAATTACGTCCGTTTTAGTGAGTGAAAGGCCAGAATCGAGTAGATCACGTGCTGCTTCCTTCGCAACAGTTCTTGTATCAGCTCTAACGTCACTCCAAAGGGTAGGAGCCCTCTGGCCCGTGGAAGTAGATGAGTCAATCGGCTTTCTCCCTGTGAGCAAAAGCGTACTATCTGCAGAGCCTCCACCACGAGTGTCGGTTCTTTGTGGCATCTCACTGGTAATTGGGTGTGTAGAGGTGACAGTAAATCCAGATCGAATTAGTGACTTAGTCAAAGTATCCCACGCACTGGACTCTTTGTGAGTAAACATTACAGTCATAACTCCGCCAGGTTCCAATACTCTATGCAGTTCTTGAAATATTTCTGCCATTTTATCCTCATAATCGCCTGCTGCAAAATCCTTCTTGGATTTGGAACCATCTGCAATATGATCATACTCGGCAACGTTAGCAACGGCCTCGTCCTCTTTATTTGAGAGGTCATCAGGGAACATCTCCGGGAAGGATTCTCCGAGATATTCTTTCAACCACACATAAAATATATCAGACATTTCGGAATATATAATACTATCATAATATGGCGGATCGATTACCACTGCTTGGATTGACTCGGATTCAATCTCCAGTTCTGCCGCGTCCCCAACCAATACTGTAGAGTCTGGGTTATCGATATCTTCAAGATACGTGACCATTTCTTCATATGAGTCACGTACCCGTTCGAAGTTATCCTTCCAAGACTGGTTCCCAGCGCACAGGTTATTATCAACAAAGCTCCACTGCAACCCAAACTGTTTTCCGCCAACTGCATTCGCTGGGTAGCCCTTTCCGGTATCCAGAGGTGCAAAACGTGTATTCCGGTCAATTGCCTTGCTTGATATTAATGACAATATTGTTAGGATAGCGTTAGCTTCAATCTCGTCGTGTTCCTGCCGGATTTGTTCCTCCACGTCACGAAATGCCTGTAGATACTGATAATGGGAGATCAGCTGGCGGTCAGTGAAGGCATCTCGCCATTCGGAAACACCATATATCAATGCACGCTCATGAATGTCTCCATCATATCTCTTAGTAGAAAGGAGAGATTGAAGCGCAAAGTCGGTGTCTACCCGATTTGAAGCCTTTTTACAGGCATCGTGATCCATCTTCGTTGGTGCCCTCCATCCGGAGCTGGAAGAGTCACTGACATATTTTACGCCATAGATTGTCGACCGATATTCTCCCTCTTTGAATGCCTCTTGTATATTATCAGACTCCAACACTACGGGACAATTAAGACAATCTGCCCCACTTCGTGAATATGGCCCCTTCTGAGGGTCAAATTCGCTTTTTTCGATATCATCTGGGAGACGAACACAATCATATTCAATACTCTTATTTTCATGATTGAGTTGCGGGCGAGCAGCGATACCTTTCGTTGCGGACTGCTTCTGGAGCCACCACTTCTTCACCAACGGTATCTCGAATCCACAATCTGGACAAGTAACCGTATAAGTACAGGCATAGTGAGAGGGTGTTTGCCGATCATTCTTACTGGGGAAATACTCCTTCAACTGTTCCGATGCGATTTTATCAATTTCGTCGCTCCACCTATTCAGGTCACTTTTTAATGAGCCAACTTTTGGAGCGTACTCATTCATCGTCTTGAGAATGAGAGAGGGAACCGCATTCAATTCGTTCGCAATAGTTGGGAGATCATATCGGAGAGATTCAAACGGAATAACTCCACCTCCAGCCGTTGGGTCAAGAATTGTCGGGAGTTCTCCTTCCCACTGATCTAAGAGAAGGTCATGAATCTCTTCGCGCTGGTTTTTGCTTGGAGAGCGTGTGAAGGGGCGTGGATAACCATAATGATCCTGTAGGGTCCCAGTTCGTTCGTCTTCTTGACTTTTCTTTCTCGCAACGTAATCGACTATGCTCTCTCCACCTGTTCCTTCGGAGGGGCCGATTTGCATCCAATTAAGTAGCTGATCCGGTTCAACATCCGCTGGAAGGACTGAAGCAAGAACCGCAAGCCTTGCTCCCGGGGTGGGACGTCTCGCAAACCAAGGGTGGAGATAACGATGCGGAGGCATATGTTGTGGGTTCGCCTCCTTTAGATTCTCAATTCCCACCGCCTTTAGGGGAAGTTTACCCTCTATCGCGACACTCTTACGCTCTTCACTTCGTTCCGAATTATCTTCTTCTGTCATTTTGTTTTAAATATGGTCCGTCAGCAGCACTCGAAGGGCCTTTTCGCCGTTCGGACTCGACGGAGACCGACACTTTGCGTACCAGTAGTAACACTCCTCATCGCTCATCCGTGCAACGCCTCGAGCCAGCGACCGCATCCGATCGATACGCTGGATCGGTTTCACGCCACGGAAGGCAACAGCAAGCCGGACGCCTGCCGTCTCGGGTAGAAACACGAATCCAGCCCCACCAGTAAGAACTTCTGAGGAATCTCCTGGCGTGCCCTCGATCGCTTCCCTGACGACGTCCTGGAGCGCACGGACGCGGGTCGGGTCAAGCCGTGCGACCTTTGCGCCGGCCCATTCATCCCACGTCCAACCATCGAGCTTGGAAAGGAGGTCGTCGCCAGCTATGTCCGAGACGAGATCCTCGACTGGTGTGATACTCAGCGAACGACCATCTCGCTCTAGGCGATCACGGCGGGCTTCAGCCTGTTCACGAGGGAGTAGTTCGTGGAGCGTCCACTCGCCGCCACCGTCTGTCTCTCGTCGGACGAGCGTGAACGTCGGGCGGCCACCGAACATACTCGTCCCGTAGCGAACCAGCCGATCCTCCTCTGTTCCTTCAGCGGGTGAGGTCTCAAATTCCGAACCGCGACTCGCCATCAGACCGTCACCTCCGAGCTCGCCTGAATCGGGCCACGCCCTTCGACCCGGACGTCGATGTTGCCCGCATCGAGGTCATTATCGAGGGCAGCGAGGAGGTCGTCACCCTCGTCAGTAATCGGTTCGGGCTCGTCAAACTGGAAGCGGAACTGGATGGTCTCTCGATCATCGCCGAACGAGCCTGGCTGGTCGATCACGTCCCGGAATCGGCTCGGTGACCCCGTGAACTCCGCGCTGTACGTCCCGTCGTCAGTCCGGGTTTCGTACTGCATTCGAACCGTCACCGAGTCTTCGCGAGCTTTGAATCCGGGGCGCTGACTGATGAACTTGGCCGCTTGGAAAGGTTCGTCCCCACCGACCTGGATGGTCACCTCTTCAAGCAGCGGCGTCCGGTCAGTTCCGGCCTTCGATTCCGCATCGCGACGAACCTCTGAGAACGCCCGCGAAGCGGACATCATCTTCTTGCTCGCCTCCCAGGATTCGTCTGGCTGGCATTCCTCGCAGCGTCCGCGTGCGTCCAGCAGCTGCTCGCTAGCGACCTCTTTGCCGCAGGAACTACAGGTCGTATCGGACTGGTGTTCCTCACAGTAGTAGGGTTCGCTGCCTTCTGGGTTTTCAATCTCCGCCCCACACTCGACACAGGTAGCAACCGTCTGTTCTGGCCGGTCGATTTCGTCGAGGTGGTCGTCGACGAGCGCGTCGATATCTCGATAAACGACGAAGGCACTCCCGATTTGGACATCGCTGTCCCGAATCGAGGTCTCGACATCGGGAGATTTCGCGAACGGTTCCGGATGCGGCCACGTTTCAGGCTCCGTTGTTCCGACCCAGTACGCTGTCCCAGACTCGCCATCCCAGTATGCGTACCCGTGGTCGCTAACGAGAGAGGAAACAGTCTCTCGAATCGGTTTCGTGCTGAAGAGGTAGTCCAGTCCCGGCTTCTTCGCGTATTGGTTGACCAGCGCTTCGGTGGACATAGCATCCTGTGTCTGCTGCCAGAGTTTCTGTTGGACGTGAGCGGACCCACGAGCGCCGGCGTCGCGTTTCACGATCTTATCCTCGAGCGTTGTCTGGACAGCATCGACCAGTGTCGTCCCGCCGTTGGATTCGGTCGCACCGATGGTGATGTGGGTGAGCCCGTCCCGGTCCGGGTAGTAGAGGTGCCGGTAGACGTTCCGAACGAGCTCTCCGAGCATCAGCTGTGCCTCGTCGCTCCGTTCTCGGAGCTCCTCGATTTGTTCCGAGGAGAGGTCGGCTTTCTGCTCAGGGCTATCAAGCAGGGCCTCTATAGCCTCGAGACGCCGAGCCTCGTCGATTGCCGCATCCATTCGATCTGCGTCAGGGGCGAGGAACAGAGCGTAGTTCTTGTAGATTCGCGTCTCAGTCTCTCCCTCGTGTTTTGCGGCTTGCTGCTCGTAGAGCTGAGTCACCCGGTTCGGCGGCGTATCGCCGCCGTCTTCGACAGCTGCGGTATCCGGATGCATCACCGCGAGCTTCGGGGTATCCGGGGTATCCGGTAAGTCCGCCGGCGACTCAGGGAACTCCACCGGCTGGAAGCCACCATCCCCGATTTCCTTCGAGGTGAGACGGTTCTCGAAACGCGAATGAGCGCTCGCTTCGGGGGTAGACTCGATCCGCTGGTCGATAATTCGGATCAGGTTTGGTTCTTGCTTGAATCGGAGGCGCTCTTCCTCGTAGAGGAAGTAACACGCGACGTCCATATCGTCGCCACGGAGTGCGGATAGGGCGGCATCGTAGTCGTCGAAGTTCAGATTGGGATGACCGATGGCGAGGTTCAGATCGGCGTGAGTTAGGCCGGCGGCCTGTTCACCGTATGCGAGGCTGTGCCAGAGAACTGTCGTTGTCAGATGGGTTCCGAGGGGCGGGAGACCGTTTTCGGTCCATTTCCGATCCTCAAGCTGGGCGTGCGCGGTACCATCGTCGTCGTAGATGTCGGCGGTCACTGCGGGACCGAGATCGACGAAGTCGAATAGACGCTCACGAAGGATCGTCTGAATCCCGCCGCCAGGATCGTCATCAGCGACTGTGAGGTCGTAGATCCGAATCCAGTGGCGGTCGTAACTGTCGGGCTGGTGATTCCAGAGGTAGTAGACGGCTCGAGCAAGTAAGCGGAGGGCATCACGCGTGCGCTGGAATCGAGGTATCGTATCGATCTTGTCCGTGAGAGCGTCGATTAAGGAGGGATGGAAGGGGTATTCGCGAGCGAGGACATCCACGTAGCCAGCGTCGGTGGCTTCCTGTGGATACTGCCGGTCTTCCTGGTCATAGAATTGGAAGTATGAGTCGGCGGCTTCGTGCGCGGCGTTTTCTGGAACTTCCGAGAAGAGTCGGTGCTGAAGGACTTGTCCGATCTCGTTTTCGTCGGTCGGCGTGACCGTCTTGTGCTGCCGCCGGCCAATCTCATTGACCTCCTCGATATGGTCACGGACGCCATCACGAACCCGGTCAGCCTGCTCACCAAAGGCCGTATCCGCGATAGAGTAGACGACCGTGACGTGCTCCGATTCGGCAGCCGCTTCGAGGAGCGCCATCACGAACGAAAGCGTCTGATCGGCGAGCGTCTTGTCGCCGACAGGCGTGCCCGCGGCTTTGTTCATGTAGTCGGCGATTTCGTCGATCAGAATGAGGGCCGGCTGGTCGTGCTGAGCGAAGAGTTTCGAGAGCGTCCCCTCACCGGGGGCGTCCCGGTCTTGGTCGTAGTCCTTGAGGTACTCGTAGCCATCGAGCCCATAGAGCTGGTACGCGAGTTCACCCCACATTGTCCGGGTATTCGGAGCATCCGGATCGTCGTCGGCATGGCGGGCATCCTTGCTATCAGCCTTCGTTCCGATGAAGACCCCCGTCGCAATATCGAGGCCCTCTGCCACCGCATCTTGATAGTCGGCCGCAAGCTCCTCGTCGCCGTCCAGCAGGTAGTGTGAGAGGTCGTCAATATCTACGGGGTTCTCAGCAAGATGGTAAGAGGCGATGAGGTCGTGCGTTTTCCCACCACCGAACCGTGTGTCGAGACAGAGAATGCTCGAAGTATACGAGCCGGGGTCGTACTTTGTGGTCGCCAAGAAACGCCCCGTGAGATTGGAGAGCAGCGTGCGGAGACCCTCCGTGGGATAGGTCATATCGTAGAACGAGTCGGGGTCTCGATAGACTGGTGCTGCCTTCTCAGGGTTGTGGACGACAGTCGAGAGTTTCGCAGCGAACTGTTCCTCCTGGAGCGAGCCGTCTAAGACGTCGTCTCGTGGCTGACAGCTTTCGAAGAGAGAAGGGTACTCACTACTCATCGATTTCCTCCGTGGGTGAGGAATCAGCTTCTGGTTTGGATACGATTACGAATTCACACTCCGTGCTGTTCTCGATGATCGCCTTGGCGATCCCCTTCGACTCCGCGACATCGACCTTGATAGCGTCCCCAACCTCCGCATCGAATTGGTCGAGTTCGGGTCCCGACAGATTCACCCGGCCCGATTGGCCGGTGTTCTGTCCAATTGTCTTCTGAGTCATCTGGATAGTCACATCACCTAGCGGGAATGTTATAACCTTTACTTAGTCTAAGTTCCCGATTTGTAGTATGGTAGTTCTTCTATAGACCCTCCCCCCACCACCCCCTGAATACTAAGTGACTGGGGGTAATCGGTCTACTCACAATGCAAATTAATCGCGGTCCTCGCGATCACCGATATGGGACGTACTGGAATCGTATCCCGGAGTGTATGCCAAGGCACGTCCCGGTAGCAGACCTGGGAGGCTTCTCCATACCCCGTAACGAGGGGGGAGTACCCTCTAGAGAGGAGTTCCCCTATCCAGTAGTCCCGGTCACCGACCAATACCAGTTACATCTGTTTCCGGCACCTGACCATATCCGGCCGATGCTGGTTCGGCTCACCGATGGCGAAGTGCTCACCGATGGTCACGAACCGTACGGATTCTGGTTGACCGTCGATGGGATTGCCGAAGCTCGAGAGACACTCATCGCACAGGCAGAGAACTATACGAACCAGACGGCACCTCGAGAGCTCGGAACCGCCCTCCAAGACGCACTCGTCACGGATGAACTGCTACACGACATCTTCTCAGAGCAACTTACTGAGAAGCTCCGTCCACCGACCGTTCGTTGGCTTCGTGACCGTACCAAGTCTGTAAGCGCAGACACTGTCGAATACACCGGTGGAGCGTACGTCAAAACGGAGTGGACCATCGAGTTAGAGCCTGAATCAAACAGAGAAGAGCGATCCCCACGGACACTTGAGTTCCACACCGATGACCTCATTCAGCAGGATTCGCAACGGTTCACGGTTGATTACCGGCAGCTCTTCCGCCAGCAAATTCGATGCTCGAACACCTGGTGGACGGATCTCAGCAGATACTGGATCTCCTCGGCAACGGTCGAAGATATTGTAGACGACGATTATCCCACAGAAGACGAATCTGCATTCTCGCTCCGCCAATCGGGGAAGGCGAAGTACCACCTCGTACAGAATGAAACTGGGACGACCGTCTGTGGTCATGAAGCCCGTTCAGGCGACACCCGGGAATTCTCCCCAGATACGCTCCCGATGCCAGCGGCACTCTGCAATCATTGTTCTAGAGAAGTCAAACGACACCTGATTCCCAGAGAATAGTGTCGATTCGGGCTGATCGCTGATCGTGAGAGCTGAACACGATAGAATCAGGCGATTCGCAATACCTGTTTAAACCAGACAGAAGCGGTACAGCACCAGAATATTATGACGTTCCAGTCGTGGTATCTTCGTATGAGTATACCCGATCTCGCCCCGATACGAGAGTCTCTTGATGCCAGAATCGAGGAGCTGGAAGACGAGCAAAAACGCCAGGAAGAGCGGCACGAAGGAGATGGAAGCAACCACGCGGTCTGGGACAAGGTGGAACCGAAAATTCGGCGAGATGTCGTTGAGGACTGCCAAGAGGATCTTGATGGCGTGGACGAACAAGACGAGGTTCTCCGAATATTGGCTGAATGGCGCCGAAACGAAAATCGAGAGTGGGAATTCAACAGGAACAGTTCCAAGGTAGAGAACGAACGAAACAACATCAAGAAGGCTGAAATTCGGATCTGGAAGGAGAAGCTCATAGAACTAATTCCCGAATCCGAATTCAAGATCTGCGGCCTCTGTGAGTCTCTTCAAATGCCAAAAAGCGACCGGCGCAAGAGTCGGGGGTACGTATGGGAATGTCCTGACTGCTTCTAGTCTGGGCCCACGAACATCTATTATACTGACGACAAGAGGGGGGAGTATGGGCGCATCTGATTGGGCTGGCAGGATGTGTATGCGACTAGAAGAGGAATTTGACATAAGCGAGGACCGAGCCCTCCGTATCACGACACTCGTTCGACTACTCCGAGGGGAAGGATATGAGGGTGTCTTTGGCGAGTACGGAAGCGAACGACACCAGAAACTCCAAGAGCAGCTGATCGACGAACTCGATAAGTCACTCCTCGAGCAGTCCGGCAATACGATCGAAGAACGGTGGAATAACTTGATGGATGAGCTGGACTGTCAAAGTCGCGCTGACAACGGAGTATACCTCATCCCCTGGAGTGAACACGAAGCCGACGACTGGCAAAATCCCGGTGTCACGAGTTCCCGCCCGTGACCTGATTCCGGAAATCCCGGAAATCTTGAGTTTCCACGAACAGGAATCGCGTTACTGCGCGAGGATTTAGTTAGGTTCGAGGGGGCTAAATGGGGTGTTTCCGGAAGCAACCCGGTCACGTTTTTAGTACTAGCCAGAAAACCAGTCTATCAAGCAACGATGATTCGCGATGCTCGCGTTCTCCGCGCCGGGTTCGTCCCTCGGGAAGTTGAGCATCGCGACGCCGAAGTCAACCACCTCTCCAGCGTTCTTGAGCCCATCACGAACGGAGAACCCGCCGACACGGCCATCGTCACTGGACCCAGCGGCGCCGGCAAGACCTGCATCTCACAATTCGTCACCGAACGACTCCGGGAAGAGGTCCTCGACGTCGAGACCACCTACGTCAACTGCTGGCGCAACTACACGCGGTTCCGCACGCTCTACCAGATCCTCGACGACCTCGGCGCGACCATCGACATCCACCGACAGTCGACGCCGCACGACGAACTCGTCGACCGCCTCCAGCAGCACGACGGTCCTCGAACCGTCGTCATCCTCGATGAGGTCGACCAGCTCGAAGACCCCAGCGTCATCTACGACCTCCACAGCCTCCCGCAGTTCGCAATCATCTGTATCGCGAACAAGGAAGAGGAGCTGTTCAGCCGCGTCGACGACCGCCTCGTGAGCCGCCTGCGCTCCAGCGAACACGTCCGGATGGACAAGTACCACGACGAGCAGCTGTACGACATCCTGAGTGCGCGGGCGAAGTGGGGCCTCGACGAGGACGTCATCACCGACGACCAGCTCTACCGGATCGCCGACGCGGCCGCCGGCGACGCCCGCCTCGCAATCGGTATTCTTCGGACGGCCGCCAGCAAGGCCGACCGCGAAAATCGCGAGCGAATTACTGACGGCATCCTTCTCGACTCAGCCGAAGACGCTCGGGCCCAGATCAAGCAGAAGAGCATCGATTCACTCACGCCACACCAGCGCGTCGTCTACGACGTCGTTCGTGAGCACGGCCCGCTCGGCCCGAGCGAGATTCACGACCACTATACGGACGAGGTAGACGATCCCCGGACGAAACGGACAGTCCGGTCCTATCTCTCGAAGATGGCCCAGTACAACCTCCTTGAGGCCGAGGGCACGAGCCGGGATCGAGAATACGCAATCATTGAGTCACCACCTGCTGCAACAACCACTTAAAACATTCCAGAACATCGATACACTATGACCACACTCCCCACACTATTCGAGACCTTCCTGTCAGACATCCGCCCGCAGGACGAGCACAATGATGCCTACAAGGAGGGCCACGAAACCCTCCGCGACCACTTGCAGAATGACGATGACATCGACGAGTTCTACGTTGCAGACTTTCTACAGGGGAGCTACCGTCGGTGGACAGCACTCAGACCGCAAGAAGACGAAAAATCCGACGTTGACGTCGTCTTTGTCTCTGATCTCAGCAGTGATCTCGATACCGATGTTGCGCTAAGAAAATGCGAGCCGTTCCTGGATGAACACTATGAGGGGCAGTGGGAACCGAATGCGCACTCCTACAAAATCGAGGAAGAGGAGGTGGAGATCGATCTCGTCTTGACAGCGGCACCCAGCGAGGCAACACGAGAAGCCGTCAAATCACTGGGTTCACTGGACGTAGGCACGGCCCTGAGTCCAGACGACCTTTCGACCGTGGCGGAGGCCCTCAATATGTCGGCAGATGGTGACGACGAGTGGAAGGACGAACCGCTCAAGATCCCGCATCGAGATGAGAACGAGTGGGAGAATACCCATCCCCTCGCGACTATCGCCTTCACCGTAAATAAGAACGATATCACGGATGGCCACTACGTGAACGTCGTCAAGGCCATCAAATGGTGGCGGCGAACGAAGACACCGGACGTCGAAGGACCGACAAGCTATCCCCTCGAGCACATCGTTGGCCAGTGCTGTCCTGATGATATCGACAGCGTCGCTGAAGGCGTGACAAGGACGCTCGAAGAACTCACACGGCAGTTCAAGACCGACGCATTGGCTGAGGAAACCCCCGTCTTGCCGGCTCACGGGCTCCCGAGAACCCCCGAGAATGACGTCCTCAAACAGATCGACGGGAAAGATTTCGCGGCGTTCTACGATGAGGCAGAGGATGCCGCAGCGCTCGCGCGGACAGCACTGGATGAGGAGGACAAAGAAACATCGAGGGATTACTGGTACCAGCTCTTCGGTGAGAAATTCCCTCCCTTCGGAAGCGACGACGATTCTGACGATGGAGGGAAGAAAGCCATGTCAGTAGGGTCGTCCTCACAGGTAGAGGATCCATCTGACCACCAGTTCGCCGAGTCGGACAGCTGACGTAACAAATGCCTCCCCACGAAATTACAGAAGCCGTTGCAGCCATTGCCGAACGGGACGGAGTCACCGTCCTCAAAGAGCCATATCGACACGATAGCAACGGACGGTGGATCGTCAAGATCAGGCTTTCTCCAGACGACTTAGAACCCCATCCGGACGTGCCACGCGAGACGGACTGGTATCTCCATCTACGGGATACGTACCCCGCCGGTTCAATTGGGATCTACCCTGCGGATCAAGAAGAGAACACCATTACCGCCACATTCCCCCACCAGAAGCTGAACGTGGCTGGGAGCAACGATACTCCATGGCGAAGAGGCGATATCTGTGTTGCTCGGTATGGGCACACCCTCAGTCAAACGGGAGCCACCGGCGAACCCAGCACAAGCCGTGATCGACTCTGTTGGCATATGGACCGAGCACTGCGGTGGTTAAGTAATGCTGCGAAAGGGGAACTCCGGGAACCAGACGAACCGTTTGAAATCCCGGCCTTCGATACGAACTCGGCTTCGGCCACGACCATCGCATTCAATGAGACGCAGGAGTCGTTCCCAGACTGGAGGACGACGTATGGACAGTGGGGGACGGTCAATCTCCGCTCGTTGCCAACTGCTGAAGAGACATACGCGACTGGTGCGTTCAAAGATAGCGACGATGAAGTCGTCTATCAGCCACAATGGGGCGGATACATCGATTCGAATCCGGATGACTCTGTTTCCGGAGCGTGGGCATTGTTAGAAGAGGTGCCGATTGAACCCCCGTGGGAGGCCCCGGAGACGTGGGAAGATTTGGAAGGGTTTTTCGAGGGCACCGAGACCGACCCGTACGAACTACGGGCAAATATCAAGCCCGTGTTGGACGATGAACCGGTCAAGATTCTTCTAATCGGGTTCCCCATCCCAGCTTCGGTCGACGGCGACCCCGAGATCATTTATTGGCAACCAATCGAGATCCAGGAGTTCAAGGACCCGAATGACCTTTCCGGCGGATTTCGAGATACTGGAAGGGGGCCAGAGATAGCCGAACGGCGGGAAGCTGGAGAGGAACAGATTCGGTGGCTGGACTCGGACAACTGGTCGCATGAGCAACTCACCAGACGCGGACATATGACGGAGTGGTTTCTGGATCGCAACATCGTGCTCATCGGAGCGGGAGCGCTCGGCAGTATGGTTGCCGAGAATCTCGTTCGAGCCGGCTGTCAGCAGCTTACCATCGTCGACAATGATACGTATGAGATCGGCAACGTGGCTCGCCACACACTAACAATCGATGAGGTGGGACGAAACAAGGCGACAGCAGTCGCGGACCGGCTTGAATCAATTGCACCGTACGCTCAGGTGCTTGATGTGGATAGCGCCTTTCCACCGAGCGGTGAGCTGCCGGAGCCAATTAGAGAAGCGGAGGTAGTAATTGACTGTACCGCGTCACGAGGAGTTCGTCGCGCTCTTGATGCGATTAGATGGAATCACCCGGTCGTGTTTTGCTCTGCGGCTATGGGTCGGCGAGCGAGCCGGTTGTTCTGCTTCACAGCTTACTCACATACCTTTCCGTACAGCGATTACAACGAAGCGTTCGATCCATGGCGGTTGCAAGAACAGATCGAATGGGACGAAGACGAGGATGCCATCCCCGAGCGAGTCGGCTGCTGGCACCCAGCTTCAGTTATCCGAACGGACCGGGTGATGACGTGGGCAGGGACAGTGACACGACTTCTCGATCAGGCGACGTCATTGAGCCTGCGCGAGAATCACTTCACCGTACTCGAGACCGGTAGTGGCGACGAGCTGCCGACCATTTCACAGGCCACACCTCCCTTCCAGGACGGAACTATATGGCGAGCACCGGAATCGCCAATCAACGTACAGATTCCGGCCACGTGTCTTGAAGCGATGTATGATCGCTGTCGGAAAGAACACCCCTGTGAAACGGGCGGTATTCTGGCTGGAACCGACCGTCTCAATGGACCAGCACTGGTAGTTAATGCCCGCGACCCACCGCGAGACTCCATTCAAGAACCAACTCGATTCCTCCGCGGAACCGACAAAGTCGAGGAGTGGCTCAAAGACGCCAGGGAGAGCATCGGCATCGACTATCTCGGTGAATGGCACTACCATCCCGGCGCTTCACCCGATCTCAGCCGGGACGATCGAACTGCGATGAATGAAATCGCCAACGACGACGGCTACGACTGTCCGCATCCGCTCCTCTTCATCGTCGGTCAGGACGAAGAGGGTCAGTTCTCGATTAACGCCTATCTATTCCACGATAGTAAGGAATACGAGCAGTTAGAACGGATTGACAACCCAGATGCTGCTTCAACTCTCAACGTCGGTGACGATATATGACTGATCCAACTGGCCGTGTATTTCTCAGCTATAAGCACGAACAGACGGACGTCGCCAACTTCCTGCAAACGGAACTGGAGCGACACGGGGTGCCGATTTGGCGGGATATCTTCGATTTGAAGCCGGAGCCACTCAGAGACGAAATCATCGACCAGTTGGAGAACCCGGAAACGGCCAGTGGTATTGCGCTCGTCAGTGAGGGCGTAGCCGACTCCGACATCATTCTTAACGACGAGTTGCCGGGATTCAACAAGCGCTGGGACGGGGATGACGAGTTTTTCGTGGTCGTTGTGCCATGTCCCGATGTCAGCGTTGGAGAAGCCAAATCGATACTCAACGAGGCACCGATCCTCCACGACTTCTCCGCCTGGAAAATGCTCCCTCTGGAGGAGACCACGTCTGACAAAGCTACAGAGATCGTCCAGACCGTCTTATCAGAGCGGATCGAGCGGATAGATGGTTATTTACCGGACGGTGAGCCTCTCGAATGTTCACTTGATACCTACGAATCGCCGGCTCACGATATCGATCCAGCGATTGCTATCGACTGGTCAAGATCGTTCGAACATGGTCCACCATCCCAAGAAGAATGGAACCAGCGTCTACTCCCGGCGTTAACCACGGTAACGGACAGTCTCATTCAAAACGCATCGGGCCGCCCCCTCCGATTCCGTGGCCGAACGCATCTTCCCGCTGCGTTCGCGGCCGGCTACTGTCTCCCAACCACACGTCGTATCCAAGCAACGTGGATGCAACCCACCGGCCCTGCTGGGATGACAGAATGGACACTCGATATCGACCAAGAGGAAAGCGGGTTAGAAGGAGATCTCCAGCGACAACCGAATCACGGAACCGAGCTTGCGGTGCTCGTCAACATCGCAGCCGATGTGCAACCGGAGATCGACCAGATGCATAACGACCTTCCGGATTTCAACGGTGTTCTCAGATTGACACCGGAAGATGGGCCTGGTGTGGAATTGTCCCCGGCACAGGCAGCCCATGCTGCAGGTGTTTTCCGTACCAAGGTACGAGACGCAATCAAAGAACTGTCAAAAACATCGACTATTCATCTCTTCATAGCTGGCCCGATGGGGCTCGCCTTTCTCTTCGGGCGAAACTCAAACACTCTTAGACCGATCCAGACCTATCTCTACAGCAAAGACGAGGGTCGGTACTATCCTGCTGGTCGATTACAGAATCAGTCACTTTCAGACGGCTCAGACACCGCCTCAGAAGAGCAATAGAAAATCAGTGCCCATTGCCAGGAGAGCATCGACTCGATCATGTCGCACCAGCGCGTCGTCTACGAGGTGATTATAGCACTGGTAGGTCGTGTTTTGTTGACCGAGAGCATGCACCCCCGTGATTTATTACTGCAGGAGCGATTAGGTCCTACTATGAGCGCAAAGGGCCAGCTCCGTCGGTTCGA
Source organism: Halosimplex rubrum (assembly GCF_013415885.1). Classification (NCBI taxonomy): domain Archaea; kingdom Methanobacteriati; phylum Methanobacteriota; class Halobacteria; order Halobacteriales; family Haloarculaceae; genus Halosimplex; species Halosimplex rubrum. The sequence goes on along the minus strand of NZ_CP058910.1, from coordinate 2,798,515 downwards.
GAACAGGGCGCAGTTGCTGCGCCATATCTCTGAGGAGACCGGCACGGACATCGACACGCTTTGGGACGAGTACGAAGCCCAAGTCGAATAGAGCTCTTTGCTGTTTTTGATGCGTGGGCGACGACACTGATCTCGACGTATCGTTCGCAATAGATGCAGAGACAGTCTCTCTGAGCCCTATCGGGGAATATCAGGTTCTCGATCTGGAAGGGCCGGTCGTCATCGTTGGAGATGCGTCGTACCGCGTCGTTCCGGTCGGTGAAGACTCAGACCCGTCAGAAGATGTCCGGGAACTTAGCGTCGACGAGATACGTGCTGCACTCAGCGAGCTCGCTGACAACGACGACTTTCAGTCAATCGTAGACAACTGCCCGACGAATACGCCGCTCGTCTACGACGACATCGATTATTTGACCCGCCATCTCCCTACAAGTTCGCTCCAGAAGTGCCAGAAGCTGAGTGAGAGCACCCCTTTCGAGAAGGAATTACTCCTCCAAGTTGCCTACGTAGAACGCCAAAACTCTCTCGTCGGGCACTCAGACAACGTCCTCGAGTATTATCTCGAACAGCGTGCTGAAATCGCTGAAAAACTCCGGTCCACCGACGAGATCGATAGCGACGTTGAGCGGTCATTCTTTTCGTATCTCCTCCTCGCCTCGGCACTCATCGAAGAGTTGACGACAGAAACGGTTCTCAACGAACTCTTTCGCGAGGAAGCTCGTCTCGACAGCATCACAGAGCACGTTCGGAGTATGGGGCACGCGAAGCGATTAGAGAAACTCTGTGATATCCAAATACTGACCGGAGGTGACCATGGATCGCTTGTCGAGGTCAAAGAACGCAGAAACAACCTCGTCCACGACGCGCAGAAGCGTGCAGGCCTTGACGAACTCGAATCGCGTCGTGAAGTCGCACAGATCCTCGAACAGACTGATCGATGTGCGTCCGTCCTACTGACGATTTCGGGAAAGAACATCGAGTCAGTCATCGCGCAGCGAGGGTGTGATCCCTATATCGAACACGCTCAATCTGAGGCAGTAGCCGACACAATCACGACCTGGGAACAGGAGAATCCAGAGCGCCTATCGAGACTTCACGACTGTGAAAGAGCAACCCTCGAAGAGATTCGCTGGGATACTGAAGAGAGTGACCCTGGGAACAACATCACGGAGGGATTCACGTTTGATGGATTTGATGACGAAGAGCTGTATGAGATACTGATGGAGTTCGTCGGTGATGCCTCACAGGCGTTCCTCGACCGGATTGATGGCGATGCAAACGAGAGCAATCTCGATCGCTTCGATTTCGCGTTGATGGTGTTGCTCTGTGCTGGTCACAGGTACGACGAGATTGCCCGTTGGCTGGATACCGACGAAAAGTACGTCCAGCGGAAGGAGAACGTGATAGCCTGGAGAGCTTCACAGTTCGAGAAGGATCTGGTTGAGGAGATCCCCCGCCCAGAGGGCCCAACATGGCCATCGGACACGGCATCAGATGATCAGGATGGGTGCTAGCCTGATAACAGACGGGTCATCGTCGCATAGTACGTATGCTCTCTCAGCGGAAAGCACACTTGGATAAGACCGAGCGAAAGCATCTCGAAGACCACCTCACGGCAGAAGATGCCATCCGAGATTGAGAGTACTCGCTCGTCGATTTGGCAGCGGCGTCGCCAATGGGGTGACCGTGACGCCGCCACCGATCAGGAACTGAACTCGCCGAGGTCCGATTGCTCGTGGTCCAGCGGCTCGATGACCTGGGGATCGTCGTTGCCGGGGTTGTTGACCCGCGTCGATATTTCGTAGGCGTCCAGATCGTTCTTCGGGTACGGCTGGCACAGTTCCTTGCGAGTGTCCGGATCTGCGGCGAGCCAGTCGGACTCAGCGTCCTGCGGGAGGACGACCGGCATCCGGTCGTGGATTGAGTTCATAGTGATTGTGAGGCGGATACCCTGATCCTTGAGGGCAGGGAGGAAGCCGACACCCGATGACACAAACTAAACACGGTGCCAAGGCCGACTCCCTCGGCATCTATAAATACCTTCAAGTATCTCTAAGCGTACTAATGAAGTATGGAGGTCGTCCGCAACATCCAGCTCAAGCTCGACGTTCCCGAGGACGCTCACAGTGTCCTCGACGAGACGTTCGAGCAATTCCGTCAAGCGGCCCAACACGTCGCTGACGCTGGATGGAGTGACGACCCCACACAGATCAAGGACACGAAGAACACGCTCCACGAACAGACCTACACTACTGTTCGGGAGCAGACTGGTCTGCAAGCCAGCCTCGTCCAATCCGCCCGCAACCTCGCCGCCGACGCCCTCGGCAACTGCAAAGACCGTATCCTTGACGACGGCAAGAAAGCCAGCAAGCCCGAGTTCCGAGGAAGCGTGGTCGTGTACAACGGACGCACCATCACGTACAACGACGACCACGTTACCCTCGCCACCGTGGACGACCGCGTGACCGCCGAGTTTGTCACACCCGAAGATGAGGAAGGGACGCCGTTTGCGGAGTATTGGACGGACGACTGGGAACGCAAGGAAGCCACGCTCCACAAACGTGACGGCACGTACTACCTCCACGTCGCAGTCGAGAAAGAAGTCGAACCCGCTGATTCTGGTGACCAGCAACCCGAGAACGGAGTGGTTCTCGGCGTCGATTTGAACGTGGACGGATACCTCGCCGTCACCAGCACGGGAGCGTTCCTCGGTAATGCAGACTACCTCAACCACAAACGCGACGAGTATGAACGTCGGCGCGGCAACCTCCAACAGACAGGCACTCGCTCCGCGCACCTCACCATCAAGAGCATCGGCTCACGGTTTTCTCGGTGGAGTGCGGACTACCTCCACCGCGTCTCGAAAGCGATTGTGCAGGAGGCCGTGGAGAATGACTGCACGGCGATTGCGTTCGAGAATTTGAACCACATACGGAAGCGTATCTCGAACGCCAGCAAGTTCCAGCAGTGGGCGTTCCGCGAACTCGAACGCCACGTCGAATACAAAGCCGAAGAGTACGGCATCGACGTAGACGATGTTGCCCCTGCCTACACGTCACAGCGGTGTAGTCACGACGAGTGCGGATTTACCCACGAGGACAACCGTGATGGTGATGAGTTCGAGTGTCTGAAGTGTGGAAAGAAACTCCACGCCGATTATAACGCCGCTCGGAATATCGGGTGGCGGCTTGTCCAGCACTGGCTCAAGTCTGGTGCTGGACGGGCCACCAGTCAACTGGCCCTCAAGTCAGGGACGCTGAACGCGAATGGCACTTTCACGCCTTCCGCCCTGCGCGGATAGAGCGGGAGCCCACTGACAAGCCTCGGGGCTTGACCCCGAGGCAGTTGACCAGGTCGTTCGGCTCCGTTGTGATAATCGTGACGCACGAGATCCTCTCGTCGTCGCCCTCCCAGACGTCCCAGAGCCCGGCCATCGCGAATGCGGGGTCGTCTTCGCGGTAGATCCGGTAGGGCTGTTTCGACCCGCCGTTCGGCGATTTCCATTCGTAGAACCCTGACGAGGGGACAAGGCAGGGACGTGATTCCCACGCCCGCTCGAAGACGCGTTTCTCGTCGGCAGTCTCGGAGCGGGCGTTGATGATGCCCTCTTCGGGTTCGTCCGCCCAGAACGGAATCAGCCCCCAGTGGTAGGCGTCGATCTCGTCTGGAGCCTCGTTCGTGATGATGTGGAGGTCGTCGCCAGGCGCGATGTTGTATCGGGGTGTGTACCCGCCGTCCGCGACGACCTCGGCATCGAAGCGGGCCTCGAGGTCTGCTTGGTCGATGAAGAGCGAGTTCCGGCCACACATACATCCGGATTCGACCGGGAGAGTCTTCAACGTATCCGGAAATGTGAACGGCTGGTTCTGTTGCTCCCTCGTTTGATGGTAGATTTGGGGATGATCGGTAAGTACAGGCGGCCAACAAAACATATGTTTGTCTGCGATAGTTGGCTTAAATGTGAATCGGACGAGACAGCAGAGGATAGGTTCAGTATTCCTGGTCCTACCGTCGGTCTTCATGGTAGTTGTTGGCGCACTTGAAGGGCTCTGGATAGCAGTTGTTCTTGGTGGGGTGGCCGGGCTCCTGGGAGTCACGCTCTACGTCGGTATCGGCCGGTACGAAACGGAACTCGAACAGTTCTACGCGACACAAATCGATTACGCGAGCCCACCGGCGTTCGCCTACACACTCTCTCAGACGGTCGCGTTCACGGTGGCATTCTGCTGCGCACTCTACGTCGCTCTGACCTTCGACCTGGTCGCACCCGTCTCGGAATGGGTTCCCGCGACGGACAGTCTGGTGGTCCTCGGCGGCGCTGTTCTGGGGCTTGCGCTCGGAGCCGGCTACCCACCGTTGATGCAACGGCAGGACCTCGTTCCGCTGCTGAGCGTCGGACGGTGGGCGAGCGAACTGGACGGCGGGCTCTTCGTCACTGCGTATGCCGTACTCCTGTTCGGTTCCGACCCGCTATCCGGCGTCGTCTTCGGAGTTACGTACGTCGGCAGTCGAATCGCCATCCTTGGCGGCATCCGCGCCAGCGCCCGCACTGACCGGAATAGTGCGTGATACGCTTTCGCGGCGGAGACCATTAGTTCGACATTTTCCCACTGAAACAGCGGTTAGGTAGGCAAGCCCATTTACCGGTTGTTTCAGCGTAGATAGTATGTGACCAAGAGGAATTCTACAGAGCGGAAAAGGGTCTGAATCGTTCGATTAGAGCTCGGTCGGCGGCAGAAGCTCACAGAGAACAGCTGCTTGTTCAAGAAGTGCGTCGAAGAGCCGTTCAGTCGGTCGATATAGCGCGTGGTGTTCATCAACAGAGTATGGGGTTTTCTCATCATCTGTGTGCGAGAGAAATCCGCACTCGAGAAGCGGAGCAAGGGTGGTATCCAGCGCAGTTCCGGAACGGCCAGATTCGGCTTCAAAAGTGTGTCGAGGGAACTCAGAAAGGAACCGCGTACAGCAACTCAGGACGTGAGCACGTCGATCAGCGAATAGTTCGTTGAGCGCAGTACGATGGGTGCGTGTCCAATACTCATCGAGTTTGACGTATGTGCGAACGATAGGAGAAAGCTCGTTCAAGGAACCATTAGCATGGACGATGCCAAGGTCGTTGAGCGCATGTTGGTCTTTGGTGTCCAAAGACTCGCCGAGGGGATGGAGAGCAGTTTGAAGCGCCTCGTGGTACCGCGAAGTGAGAAATTCCCCGGCAACAACGTGGGCGTTCACGATATTTCGAGTTGGGTGCATTGACTCGTGGTGATCGGGGTTTCGGTGGTCGACGTGGGTTCGTGGGTAGCTCATAGAGCACCTCTTCCAACGTGGCGTTGAGCATTAACATTCCGAGCAGTCAGGCCCGAGACTGCAGCTGTGAAGGTTTAACCAACACGCCGGCGTCAATACGGCGGATGTTGGTTAACACGGAGAACACTGGATTCAGGAACTTATCTCGGAAACAGGATCAAAACAGAGACTACGGGGGACTGTACCGGGATTGGAGGAGACCAAGTCGAGTTCCCTGAAACGCGGAAGCGACACGCCGCGGCTTATCGGGAACGTAGACAACTAATCGAGTATGGGAGAACACTCAATGTCGAATCGATTGGCGGTGGACCAGCCGACACGGGGAGCTGACCGCAATCGGTCTCTCGCTGACCAGGCCGATCCGGCTGCGGACGAGATGCTGTTGCCGCAACTCGACGACGGCATCACGCTGCTCGATGTCGAGGGAGGCCGTGGCGTCCCGATCCTGCAGTCGCTCGTACTCGACCATCTCCTCCTGCACGACGGGCCCGCCTTCTGGGTCGACGCAAACGGACACGCAACGACGACGACACTCGCTCAGATCGCGCCCAGTCGACGGTTGCTCAACCGAATCCACGTGGCACGCGGATTTACCGCCTACCAGCACTACGGCGCCGTCTGTGGTCTCCCGTCAGCGGTGAACAAGTCGATCCAGATGTCCACTGTCGATGCCGGGGCGGCCGGTCGAGGGGTACCAAGTCGTGACGAGGACACGTCGCCCCACACGCCCGCCCTCATCGTCGCGCCGGCCGTCGACGCCCAGTATCGCGCCGACGATACCCTCGGCGAGTCCCACGCGAAAACCCTCCAGGCTCGAACGCTCGCCCGGTTGGCGACCTACGCCGATGGGTACGACATCCCGGTGCTCGTTACGCGAAACGAACGAAACGAATTCACCGAGCCAGTCGCGACGGTCGCCGACCATCACCTCGAGTGCGAGCAGACGCGGATGGGGCCACGGGTCGTCGGCGAGGACTTCGAGACGCTCGTCTATCCCGTCGACGACGGCGCGTACTACCAGACGACGTTCGCGTACTGGCGGCAGCTGCTCGCGGCACGCGCCACGCAGGTCGGCGTGGAACCGACGACGCCGGCGCCGTCGACGCCGACTCCGGAGGGTGTCGGGACAGGCGTCACAGCTGACGGTGAGACGGTGGCGGCCACTGCGGACCCCTTGCTCGATGCGTGGACCGCGACCGGGACAGGAGGCCGATAGCGATGGGGCGTACGAACCCAACCTACCGGGATGCGCTCCGGGCCATCGAAGAGCGGTGGGCGGAGTTCCGCCGGGCACTGCGGCGTCGCGACCAGCCGCGCTTCGACCGGCTGTTCGAGTACGCCCGCGAGCACGCCGACGCGAGCGGGCTGTTGAACCACCAGAACCCGCTGCTGCCGGCGCTGCTCAGCATCGATCTCGAACAGGAGGCCCGCCTCGACGACCACGAGGAACGCCTCGAAGAGCTCGAAGCCGCGGTCGCAACGAGCGATGACCAGGAGGCCGCTCCACCGGACGCGAACCCGTGACGATGCCGTTCAGTATCGACTTTCTGGACGACGGCCGCGTCCTGGAGTGGGAGGCAACCGCCGACGGCGCCGTCGCGACCGAGCGCAATGACTACACCCCACGCTTCTACGTCGCCGCTCGCGACCCAGCGTCCGACCTCGACCTCACGACACTCCAGTCGGTGTACGACCAGCACCCGGACGTCGTCGCGACCGAACTGGTTGCGCGACGCCCCGGCTTTCGACGAGACGAGGAGGCAGTTATCGCGGTCGACGTCGCCCACATCGATCGCGTCACTCCACTCGCCCGGCAGGCACGCCAGCTGTCGGACTATCCAGTCGGGGATCTCGCCTGTTTCAACGTGGACTTCTCGCGAGAGTTCCGATACTGTCTGGAGACCGGTGTCGATCCGACGCCGGTGAGCGAGCTGTCGACGCTCCGGCTCAGCGTCCCGGTGACCGAAATGAGTAACGACGTCTATGGGGAGCTGTCCGTCGCCGGCGACACCGTCACCGGCTCGCCGACGGATATCCTGACCGCCGTCCAAGGGGCGCTCGACGCACACGATCCGGACGTCCTGGTCTGCTCGACGAGCGAGATCGTCCCGACCCTGTACGAGATGGCGACGGATGCCGGCATCGACGACTTCTCGCTGAGCCGGTGGCCGGACGTCGACTACCAGCAGCTTGCGAGCCGGTCGACGTACTCGAGCTACGGCCGCGTCGGTCACTCCCCGGCGCGGTACAACGTCCCCGGGCGGGCGATCATCGACGAGTCGAACACGTTCTTCTACGGGGAGACGAACCTCGACGGCGTCTTCGACCTCGTGTCGCGCTCGAAAAAGCCCGTCCAGGAACTTGCGTGGGCGTCGATCGGGAACGTGCTCACGACGATCCAGATCTGCGAGGCCCACGACCGCGGTGTCCTCGTCCCGTGGAACTCCTGGCGCCACGAGTTCTACAAGCCGATGGGGACGCTCCACGATGCCGACCGCGGCGGCTTCATCTTCGCGCCCGAGGTCGGCCTCCACGAGAACGTCCACGAACTCGACTTCTCCTCGTTGTACCCGAACATCATCTGTACCCGGAACGTCTCACCGGACGTTATCCGGTGTGACTGCCACAGCGACCGCGACGACGTCCCCGGCCTCGGATACTCGATCTGCGACGACCGGGGCTACCTCGTCGACGTGCTGCAGCCAATCATCGACGCCCGCGACGAGATCAAGGCGGCCATCCGTCGCGAAAAGGAACGAGACGACCCCGACGAGGACCGGCTGACGGAGCTCGAGGGACGGTCGGGTGCGCTGAAGTGGATTCTCGTCGCCTGCTTCGGCTATCAAGGGTTCAGCAACGCGAAATTCGGCCGTATCGAGTGCCACGAGGCGATCAACGCATTCGCTCGCGAGATTCTGCTGACGGCGAAACAGCGGCTGGAAGCTGGCGGCTGGCGCGTCGTCCACGGCATCGTCGACTCCATTTGGGTGACCCCGGATCCCGACGTCGACGACGATGACCGCGAGGACCTCGAGACGCTCGCGACGGAGATCACGGAGCGCGTCGAGATTCGGCTTGAACACGAAGCCCACTACGACTGGGTCGCGTTCGTGCCGCAGCGCGAGAGCGACGCCGGCGCGTTGACGAAGTACTTCGGGAAGGTGGCCGGCGACGATGGCTTCAAGATCAGAGGTATCGAAGCCCGGCAGCGCTCAACCCCACCGTTCATCGAGGACGTCCAGCGGGATTGTCTCGAACGGCTCGACGCGACTCGATCTCCGGATGCCGTACTCGACTGTCTTCAGGAGGCGGTCAAGCGCCTCCACGCTGGGACGGTGCCGGTCGAGGATCTCGTCGAACGGAATCGTGTCTCCAAGCCGCTGGAAGGGTACTCGCAATCCACTCAGAACGTGGCGGCGCTAAAGCGGGCTCGCGACCAGGACCTCGCCATTCACCCGGGACAGGACATCAAGTACGTGGTCGTCGACGACGAGAAGAGTTCGCGAGAGCGGGTCGCGTTGGCGCACGAAGAGATGGAATCGTACGATGCGTCGTACTACGAGACGCAACTCGTCAGAGCTGTCGAGAGTGTACTGTCACCGCTTGGGTGGGACCGCACGGAGATACACCAAGGACTCGCAGGGACACGTGAGCCAGAGCTAACCGATTTCCAGTGACCGGGCAGCGAATGGTTCAATAGAGAACCACGGTCACACTCCCTCCCCCCGTCATCGATGTGTAAAACTATGAGAGGAGGGAGGGGGTGACGGGAACAGAATGGCGAAAACCGACGATGAGACCATTAACACGAAGAAGAGCGTCTCAGCGACGTAATCTATATTCTTGTAACCAATGCATATTGTCTGACAAAGTTTTATATGTAGTGCGTTACAACCCGAACCGTACTGCATTTGGATGTGAAGGTTAGGAGAAGCGACGCTTCGACTAACCGAACAGGGGCGTCCCTATCACGCTTCTCGATCTCCTACGCCATCTCTTTTGTTTTCAGCCGTCTCGTGGCGCCAAACCCGACTTTCGTGATTTGTTCTACGTGAGTACCCCCTTCCACCTTCTGTTGTTTACACATCGATGACGGGGGGTGGGGGTCACGAGACCCCGTGTCTTGATCTCATTTTCTATCCGTTCGGGGGATTTGGTGTGGAAGCGACTACTCCTGTTCGCTGCATCACCGACTCCAGTTCAGGACTCTCTCGACCTCTGCCCCGCTACTATCTCGACTTTACACATCGAACACGGGGGGTGTGTCCTCCACCGGGTGCTCGCCGAGATTCTCACTCTTCGTGAAATTCTTTCAGCTGCGCATTCACGACTGAACTGAGGAGTTCTTCCTGCTGGGCTATTCCTTCCAGGCGCGTATCATCGACGATCCGGGTCATCATCGCCTCAGGATCACCCGTGAATGTGAACTCCATATACATCCCACCGCCTCGTCCGCGGCTTTTCCGAGATGTTGAAATCAACCCGTACGTCGAAAGTTCTTTGACATATTTGACGTACGTCTCACGAGTCATCTGGTCCGCATCGAGTTCGTTCGTGACCCACTGATAGACTTTGAATCCAACCGGACTTGGGACTGAGCTTCCCGTCCGGTTCGAGTGATGCGCAACTGCTGCAGTTGCGTAGAGTGAAATCTTCTTTTGTGTCGTGAGTCCCTCAACGAGCTTCAGCGACCGGTCTTTGTCGATCTCCTCTTGGGATTCTCGGACGTGGTCCTCCGTGACCACTTCATCTCCTCGTTCGTCTGCGAGGTCGCCGGCACCGCGGAATAGGTCGATCGCCTTCCGTGCGTCACCGTGACTCTGTGCAGCGAACGCCGCCACAAGCGGAATCACGTCATCCTCGAGAGCATCTTGACGGAACGCATCGCGTCGATTTTCGAGAATTTCGCGCAGTTGATTCGCGTCGTAGTCAGGGAAGTAGACGTCACGTGGATTGAACGAGCTCTCGGCACGCCCGTCGATGTCTTCCATAAACTTTGGATCATTCGTCAGCGCTGCGACGGACACGCGGCCTTCGATTTCGTTCGTGTTACTCGCCCGCGAGAGCTGATAGAGGAGTTTCGAGTACGCGGGTTCGTCGTTTTCGCGCCGGCCGACTAAGAGGTCGATCTCGTCGAGAATGAAAATGACCGAATTGTAGTGCTCGTTGATGAGTTCGTACAGACGTCGGTACTTGCGCTTCGTCGATACGCCGGTCTCTGGAACACCGACTTCCCTCCCAACGTCCTGGGCGACAGTTTGGACGAGTTCGTAGACGGCCTGATCGAGCGTATTGATTGGCTGGCAGTTGATATCGACAACGCCGAACCGTTCGCCTTTGGATTGACAGAGCTCGATGATCTGTTGCGTGACGGCCCCGATGATGAGTGACTTACCTGTTCCTGCGGGACCGTACAGCAGCATATTCGGCGGCCGATTTCCTTGGAGAGTCGGTTTCAGAAACGAGACGACGGACTCGAGCTGGTCGTCACGGCCGACGATTCGCTCCTCGTCGATAATCGTGTCAGGCTCGACGAGATCCCGGTTGACGAAAACCGATGCCTCCCCCTCATCATCGAGCATATCACGGATCGACCGCTGAGCGCTCTCTTCAGTCGATCCCTGATTGTGGCTTGAGTCTCCGGCAGCGTCCTCACGGGCGGATTCTAACTGCTGTCCATCCGACGTAGAACTAGTTTCTTCATCAAGGGTGGATTGGTCCGCCCCTTCTTGATCACTACCGGCCATATGCCTGCTGTACACCGGAGCATTAAAAAGATTAACCTCCGTCGATGTTTATTCGCCCGCTGTATCCAATACACCGCCTGAATTCCGCGGTTTCACGGCTCGTCAGTAAGAACCGACACCGAAGTACATCTGGTGGGAGGCCCCCCGTCATCGATGTGTAACGTAGAATCGGCGCCCCTCTTGTGAATTTGCGTATCTCTGATTGGAACTAGTCGTCCCACCCCCCATCATCGAAGTGCAAGCCGCGCGTCTGACACCCCCCGTCATCGAAGTGTAAACGCAGGGTCGACCATCCCCCCATCATCGAAGTGAAAATCGGTCCAGTCTCCGGCTCTCTTGATGTTCACCGTTCGAATTTCATTTTGCACACGGGGTGTTCCTGCTCGACTTGTTACTCAATTCATCTCTTACACGGAATCCAGTACGTCTGTGTCATCCCACGAGGCCATACTCAATATACAAAACCAGCCTAATATCTCTCTATCGTCGGAATACGGCACATTTACACTTTGCACACGGGGTGTGTGATGAGAACCTATCAGTGGATACACTCGTGATCAGGGGTGTGGTCTGTCTCAAATAGAAAAAACCATGCTTCAACTGTGGAACCCTGTTCGACTGTTCGTGCCTAAAAACGGCTCTATCGACTATTAACGGCTTAATTTAATCTCAAATTCTTTCTCGTTCCCACTGTTTTCACTCTGGACGAGGGGTGTGTCCACCCCCCTTTTCAAGTGCACCAAAATCAAATAGCACACGGGGTGTGGGAAATCGATAATCGGATGTATTGACCCCTCATTCGTCCGGATTGACTGGCCCTTTATATTTGGACGTGACCTTGTCCCCCTCTCTCCACTGCCAGTAGTAGTAGCGGTTGTCGTTGATTTCCTTGATCGTGATCGTTGCCTTCGACGGGACCTCGTCCGGAAGATCATCGGGTCGGTCGTCGATCTCGTCGTCCTCCGACTCCTCCTCGAGGCGGGCCTCGCGGGCTTTGTGCTCTGCCAGCTCCTCGGCATAGCGTGCGACATGCTGGAGCTGGTCTGGCGAGTAGCCGTTGAGCGTGTCGACGATCTCTGTCGGGAGTTCGGCTGGCGGCGTCGGTGGCTCGTAGGACATTAGCGGTCGCCTCGTGTTAACCAACAAAGTGCGTACCGGCATAGATTTGTTGGTTAATCAGATATCGTCCCTTCGCGGGCTGAAGAGTATGAATAGCAGGCTATTCAAAAATAGCAACCCGGGAACGCTGTCGATGTCAAACCAACGGCAATCAATTAAACCTCACCGTGGAGGAGGTCGATAATTCAATTGCTGCTGTGAAACTCACGAGCATTCTCTTTCTGACTCACGGTAGGAAACGTCGAGATCGAGATCGTCGTACATGCGATCGAGCATAGCGAGTGCTGACTGAAACGTCGCATAATGCTCCCGCATAAACGCTATCGTCTCGCGCCGAGAGATGACTGGATATCCTTCGACGTGGTCGGGGTTGAGCACCGAACGCTCGTTGAGGACGACTTGGAGAGGACCTTCAAACGATTCCTCCGGTTGTCGCTCAAATCCTGTTGGGATTCCAAACTGTTCGAAAAAACGCTGCCAGGCGTCGATGTCCTTCTCAAGGACGGCAAGAAAGAGCGGGTAGTCGCCGGGCTCGCGACCAACCTGATAGCCCCCTTGGGTCCACACGTAGACGGCGTCCACCTGTGTAAAGGCGAAGGGCCAGTCACCGAACTGTGGGAGTACGTACGCCTCTTCGATGGACGGTGGATTCACGGCGGCACTCGTGGCCAGCAGGTCTCGTGCCGCCTTACGGACGCGATCGTCGGTCACGAACAGTCCATCATCATATCGAAGATACCCTGCATCCTCTAGTTGATTGACTGCTTGTCGAACCGTTTCGTAGGGGGTGTGGAGATGTTGGGCTACCGTTCGGATCGAATCTCCAGGATTGACTGTGAGCAACACTCTAGCAGCAGTCTCATCAAACGGATCGTACATCTAATAATTACCAATATTGTGGTAACAGTCAAATAGATTACTACACTTTCGGCTATGCCGTTCTGAACGGCCTATGCAATCTGTCTGACTGACTCAAGTCCCGGGACACCAGCCAGTCTGTCTCTGATCTCCTCCTCGCCAATTGCCGTAGCCCACCGGACCGTAATTTCGACGGTAATGAGTGTGGCCGACAGCTGTGGATCGATACTATCCAATTCGTCAATCGTGACGGCATCGATAGTTTCGGGCCGCGAGAGACGCTTCTCAGCGTCAGTGACGAGGTCCCCATCTGCGCCGCAGGGGATTCGAATCGTCACGACGGCAATTGTCGTCGATTCTGGGTCGGTAGTACTGGATACTGCCATATTTTCATCTCCGTTGAGGCGCGTCTCACGGGCCAGATGTTCGACAACTGTACTCCGAATGCGCGAGGGCGGTTCGAACGCCCGTCTCGGACGTGGCACAACCGCGTGTTTCCGAACTCTACCACTCGCGCATCCTCAAACAAAAAATACGGACAGGGCTAGGTCGGCTCGAACGCCTCGATTTCATCGATGATCTGCTTCGGATTCTCGGCGTGTTCGATGAACGAGAGGACGTTCTCTGACCATCCCGAGATGTTGTAGACGTTCTCGTAGCCTTCTGGCGTCACTAGGTCTCCGTAGGCCGCGAGATCGACGAGATACAGCGCGGTGTCCGTAGACACCTCGTCCCGATACGCATCGAACGCGTCCTTGACCGTCTGGGAATCGCGGGCCGTGAACGGCGTGTTGTCCCAGATCTGCATATCGGTGAAGACGACGATGCGTTCGACGGGCTCACCTCGCTCGCGGAGGTAATCGATTGTCTTCCAGCCGTTCGTCGAGTTCCCGACGTCCTCGTCGATCGCCAACACCGCCGCTTGGCGCTGCAGGACTGGCGTGTCGACGTGCATCGGAACGGTTTGGAAGTCGTCGCCGAACCCGCCGACGTCAGCACCCTGGTCGGCCAGGATCGCACCGAACAACGCACCGATCTCCTTCAGTCGGAGCGTGCTGTTCGCGGACAGCGCCTGATCCATCGATCCCGACAGGTCGACCGCGACAAAGGTATCGCCGAACCCGCCAGGCACCGTCTCGACTGCGACATCGATTGCGTCTTCGAGCCACTGCTCGACCGTCGGTGCTTGGACATCCACGTCTTGCAGCGCGGTGTAGGCCTGGTAGTACCGGAACGGGTACAGCGGCGCGTGGCGGACGGCCTCCAGGTCGAGGTGATCCACGACGGTGTCCTCCGGCACGCCGGCTTCGAGCATATTCCGGAGGTTCCGGATCGACGCGAAGATGGGCAGCGTGTACTCGTCGTCCTCGATGAGCAGTTCCCAGGCGGCTTGGGTGTTGCCGCGCTCGGAAATAACCGTCTCCCACGTGTTCGGCGCCGGCAACGGGTCAACGTCGGGATAGTCGTCAAGGCCACCACGCATGAACCGCTCGAAGAGCGCTTCCTGCTCGGCGTCGACGGGCGTGGGGTGGACGCGGTTGAAGACGTCGTGCAGCGTCACCTCGCGCCGCGACAGCTCGTACTTGCCCAGCGTGTAGGCGTCGGCCATCTCAACCAGCGCGTCTTCGATCCCGCGTCGAAGCGGCCACGGCGCAGTCCCGCCGAACAGCTGGTCGTGGACAGCGAGGGCGGTCGCCGTCTCGTCCATCCGCTGGATGATCGCTGGTGCCCATTCACGGATGAGCGACTCGGGGGAGTCGTCCTTGAACCGGTCGTCGTTGGCTGCCAGCACGAGCAGGACCTGGGGTATGTCCCGCAGGTAGAGTTCCTGACGCGCGTACGCAGCGAGCTTCAGGACTAACTCCGGGTCCTCGTTTGCGGCGGCATCGAACTGGCGAACGACAGCAGCGAGCTGTTCGTCATCGGTCTCGTAGAACGAGCCCTCCAGCAGCTGGTTGATCGTGCGCTTGTACAGTGCGAGTCGGGGGTCGGCAGGCTCGAACGCTTCCCCACCTTCGTAGTTGGTGGTCCGCGTTGCCTCCGCGACCGTTTGCTTTGGCGTGTTGAATTCCATCCTATCACCCGGAGCCGCAACAGGCGACTCCGATCGCGGCTGCCCACACGCTCTGTGAGCAGCGAGTCTCGGGAGCGAAACGTCCCGACCCAGCCTCGCATCGCTCGGCTGGACGTTCCCGGCACGATTCGAACGTGCGACACCCGGCTTCGAAGGCCGGTGCTCTGTCCTGACTGAGCTACGGGAACACGAGTGGCCGAACAATTTCTGGAGCGAACGACGGGATTCGAACCCGTAGAATGCCATCGACGTAGCGCTCCAGATCGACGGCCACTGGCGACACGGCGACCGGAAAACTGTCGGAGCGGAACCGGTGTCGAGCGTCCTCTCGGACGCTCTTTGTCCGGGATGTTCTCGATGGACTGCGCCACCGACAGGATTTGAACCTGCGAGTTCCTGGCGAAGCAACGCTCCGACTCGACGGTCGCCACGTGCGGTCGGGCAACCGGTGGTGCGACGGGCTATGACTCCCGTTGGTGTGCTTTGCGGGCGAAGAAACGCACCACCTCGACGACCACACGCTTGGGGAAAGCCGACCGTGACAGCGTCACAGATCCGTGGCTGCCCGCTATGTCAGACACGGAAAAACGCTGTCAGGGCCAGCCTTCCCGAGTGCTCCCGAGGGGAATCGAACCCCCGACCTCCACCTTGAAAGGGTGGCGTCTCTCGCCAACGGAGACTCCGGGAGCGCAGTAGGGACGAAATCAAGCGCTGAGGTGCGGCGGATACGCACGGATTATCGCAGGCGTTCGAAGCCCTCGAGTTGCCCGTGCGTGAACGTCACTTGATACGTGACGAGTGTATCGAGATCCTCGAAGGAGTGTTTGAGCTTGAAGCGGCCGTGGTAGTCCTCTCGTTCGATCCAGCCGTCGTGGACTCGGTTCCGACTGCCGGCCATGTAGCGAAAATCGTCCTCGTCGACGTCGTCACGGCTCGCGTATGGCCGGTCTTCTGGCGGGACCGCTTCGGTGTGCCACTCCTCTTCGAGGAGCCGACCGTCCGCCGTAATCCGAAATGTGGTCATGGTCGGTCGATCGATGCCTTTCGTCTGCCAGTCGACATCCTCGGCAGGAGTAATCCCTTCGGGGTACTCTGGCAGGTGGACGTCGTCGTAGAGTTCGACTGTATCGAATAGGCTCATCTTGATACATCGAGGGAATCCCGCCCTTCCCGTGAGTGAAGAGTGTTCCAACTGGTCGGAACCGAGAAACGAACAGGGCGGGAGGGAATCGTGTAATCTTCGGGCGACAACCGCCAGGACTGTCGTCTAACTGAATACCGGACGTAAGTGTTTACTTACACGGCTACTTACATAGCTCTGTGCGAACCGACGTGGATATGGAGCGGGACGGCGACCTACACGAACGGGTCAAAGAATACGCCCGTGAGAACGGTATCCGCCACCCACGAGCATACCGCGAGCTAATCGAGAAGGGATTAGAGGCCGCCGATGCCGACTAAGACGCTCGAAGCGACACTCGCGCCGCCGACAGCCCACAAAGAGCGAAAGCTACAGGAACTCCACGACCTGTATCACGAAGGGCTACACGAGGCGTTCGAGGCTGGCGCTGATACGCAGTCAGCAGTCAACGACATTGTGACTTCCTACGACCTGCCGTATCAGGTCAAAGACGCGCTCAAAAACTACGTGCCGTCGTTGGATGATGCACAGGAATTGAGCGACGGCCACCCGACACGAATGGTCAACCGTGCCGCTCGCTTCGACTACTCGGAGGACCGAACACACAGCTACGTGTGGGAAGTCCCCCAACCCGGACGCGGGACGAATTTCTGGATTCCGCTTCGCATCAACCCCGAACAGGAACATCTGTGGGCCGACCTGCTGGCCGGGAATGTCTCGCCCGGTCAACTCCAACTGATACAGAATCGAACATCATGGATGCTACACGTCGCTGTCGAGTATCCTGTCGAAGAGCCCGATCACGATACCGACAACGACGATGTGACGCACATCGGTCTGGACATTGGTGAATCGTCTCTTATTATGGGCTGTGCCCTCAAAGACGGTTCACCGACCCGCCCGCTTGTGTGTGACGGGAGCCGTGCGAAGCATCTCCGCAAAGAGATGTACACCACACTGAAACGACTGCAAGAGCGAGACGCAGCCGAGTGGCGGATCGACGAGCGATTCGACCACTATCAAAACGCCCTTACCGATATTGTCGAGAAGGCGTCTCGACAGGCTGTCGAGTACGCCCGGCAATTCGAGAAGCCGGTTCTGGTGATGGAAGACCTGACGTACATCCGCGAGTCGCTTGATTGCGGCGAATTCATGAACCGGCGGCTTCATGCGTGGGCGTTCGCTCGATTGCAGGACCGTATCGAGGACAAAGCCACCGAAGCGGGAATCCCGACGATGTACGTCAATGCCGCGTACACGTCGCAGATGTGCCACGAGTGCGGTCACATCGGCTATCGAGACGGTGGCGGAGAGTTTCACTGTACGCACGACGAGTGCCACGTCACGACGTTTGAGGGCGATATAAACGGCGCTATCAATATCGCACAGCGGGCAGACCCGTGGGGAGAGAGCGTGCCGCTGAAACCGGCAGGCAATGACTCGCCTCGGGATGGGAGTGCCTGTGACAGCACCACGACCCACACCGAGCAGAGCCAATCAGAGCAGATGACGCTCAGTGAGTTCGGGTCGAAACCCACTGCCAGCGACTAGCTGGTATTCCTACGCAGGGAAGCGGCGCCGTTCACGGCGCGGAGGATGTCACTGTTGTCCTCCATTGCGGGACCAGGAGTCGAACCTGGGCCTCGGGGATATGAGCCCCGTGGACTGCCATTATCCTATCCCGCAGCACACAATTCGGAACTCACTCATGGACATCTCTCAGTTCTCCACAGCTGTCCGTCCCTCAGTCTCGTCGGCTGGAAGTGAGAGGTCTCGGACTGTTGGAGAATGCTCCAGCCCGGATTCGAACCGGGGGCTCGGCCGTGAGAGGGCCGTGAGTTTGGCCGCTACTCCACTGGAGCGGGGTGGCCTCTCCTTGGAAGGGTCGTCGGCCAGTGGGACGGGCAGGATTCGAACCTGCGTGTTCTCGTTACAAGTGAGATGAAGGAACTCTCACCGTCGCACCGGGTCTCCGGTGAAAATTCGGCGAGAGTGTGTGAATGCCAGGCTCTTCCACCGTCCCGCAGTCTCCCCGGCACGACTCGAACGTGCGTCTCCTCCTATACAGGGAGGCATCGTAGCCGTTAGACCACAGGGAGAAAATGTCGCCGCGAGGATTCGAACCTCGGAAGGACCTACGCCAGCGGGTCTGAGCCGCTTCTCGTTGACCACTTGAGTACGGCGACGGAACGGTGAAGCGAGAATTGTCTCCCGGCACGGTGGCCGGATGCCGCCACCAGGATTCGAACCTGGGAAGGACTAACCACACGGGTCTCGACCGTGTCCGTTCGACCACTCTGGCATGGCGGCGCAATTCGAGAATCGCCAGCGACTCTGCGAATCACTTCGGTACGCAGCGGCGGGAGAGCGATTTGAACACTCGTGTCCTTGCGGACGCTACGGTTCCAACGCAGTCCCTTGACCAACCTAGGGAAACCCCGCCAACGGTGAGACGGAGAGTCGAACTCCGAAGCCTCGCGGCTCTCGGTTTCACACCGAGCGCGGTCGCCTATCCGCATGTCTCACCATCTCCGTCGGAACTTGCTTCGACAAGCCCGCCTCGCGTTTCTCACCGGGACACCGGAAAACGCGCATTACTCAGCTTCTGACCCTCACTACCGAGGCGAATGTGCTCATCAGCATCCAGTCACAGCAGGGATGGTGTCACCTCGTTCCGTGGAAGTATGCGCCGCCCTCGGTGACGCAGATTTCCACGCTTCCAATCGTGTCGATAGACGTTGTTTCACCGATCGGGACGTGACGGAACGCTTCCTCCTCGCAGGTAGGGCAGACATTCGTTGTCATGACGCCGCGACCCGGATTCGAACCGGGGGACCGATAGCAGTCGGCCACGGCATAGCAGGCCGCTGGGTTCCCCAATACCCAG
Source organism: Halosimplex rubrum (assembly GCF_013415885.1). Lineage (NCBI taxonomy): Archaea > Methanobacteriati > Methanobacteriota > Halobacteria > Halobacteriales > Haloarculaceae > Halosimplex > Halosimplex rubrum. The sequence continues at coordinate 2,779,382 of NZ_CP058910.1, read as the reverse complement.
TCGCGGCACAGTGAGCCGACGCGGATTCGAACCTCGGTCCTGTGCGCCCAAGGCACAGATCGTCGTCCGCTGGACCATCGGCTCACTGGACTGCCGAGCGTTCGGCAGCTGATTATCTATCTGTACGACTTTCCAACTGCGCAACCGCGACCGAGTAGTCGTGGTTGCGCGTCTCATCGCGGGGGCGTACTTCGGGTGTGCCCGGGAATACCACACCGGCTCATGTAGGTTGCAGACCCTGCTGGGCCCAGCATCGTCGGAACGATCCAGCTGATCGCACCAACGGGCTGCCTACCTCGATGGGTATCCCCACGTGGCCACGCCACGCATCCACGCCGACGCCGGGATTTGAACCCGGATCACGGCCGTGACAGGGCCGTATGCTCGCCGGATTACACCACGTCGGCATGTCGCCCCGGCCGGAATCGAACCGGCGACCTCCGGATTCAAAGTCCGGCGTCCCTCGCCAGCGGAGACTCCGGGGCTCGACGTAGCCGCAGCTCTCGCTGTGGGGCTGTTGGCTAACGAGTTCCGTACGCTCAGCGCGGACGGAGTCCGCTCGCTCCTGTATCGGGACGAACGGAAATCAAGCAGCCGCGAGCCTGGCATCCTGCACTCGCATCAGGCTGTGTCCTGAGCGAGTACTGGGCACAGGCAGGCGGCAATCCCGTGTTCCCCGACCCGTGACGGGTAGTCCGTATGGGGGCCGAGTTATGCGGGTGAGAGTGTCCGGACGTCGCCGGATTGCGTCGAACTCTCGTATTCGAAGTCGACGCGGATCCGGCGGTTTGCGCCCGGGCTCTTCGCACGCTGATCTTGTAGGCACTCGCCAAACACGGGACCCGCGGCTAAGCGAGAACGAGCACGCCGCGGGGTGAGGCGAGTGATGATCATCGTGTTGAACTCTCTCGGTTTGAGGGGTGTATCGGACGTCAACCTGGAATATCGTGGCAATTGTATTAAAATTAGTTAGGGTGTGTTACCCACAGACACGCCAGTCACACTCCAAGATGCGGTTGCACACGACGTTTAATGTCCTAGCATTGGCTGTCGTCGATAGCCGGACGCTGGCCGGTGTTCTCGGTTGGACCCACAGAAACTATTTACACCAACCTGCTCTCTGTGGCGATAGATGAGTGGCCGACCGTTGGTTCGGTTCTAGCCGGGAGCCCAGTCACACGGCGTGACTGACGGTTCTCGGTTAGATACCAATGACCGAGAATACCGACTCAAACGAATCTCAGAAGCCAGGGAGTGCAAACAGCAGGTGTTCCAACCCTACCGAACAGCGATCATCCTCCGGATGCCAGTGCAGTGGTGCTTCCCCGCCGTGCGATGCATGTGACACCACCCAGTACGACAAACTCCACGAAGTCTCCCTTGGTGAGCGGGCGTATGATGTGTGTGGAGATTGCCTCCAGCTCCTCGTTGACGACGTCGAGGAGTACCACTGGTGGGATCGCCTGACTGAAGCGCACTACAATCGCGCTGCGGAGTTTCTCCGCTCCCTCGATGCAGTCTGGTGCGTCAAAGATCAGGCGTACGCTGGCGGGGAACTGTGGGTCCACACGCCCTATTGTGACGCTGCCGTCGTCAGAGATGTGTGTGACCACTTTGGGTTCCAGATTCGCTGGTTTAGCGTTGTATACCCCGTTGACGATGGCTTCGAGTGCGTCTCCGAGCACGGGCCCTGTATCGAGATCAACCTCACGTTTACAGCCCACCGTTCGGATCCACTCCCGCTTGAATACGACATTCAGAACGACGTGGCATACCACGAGATCGAGTGGCTTGACGAGTATCGGCGCCTGTTCACGTCGCCTCCCGAGTAGTTCGGACTCGCAGATCGAATTGCCTCTCCAAAATACGGTTGAACAACTGTCTCACTATTTGACGACTCGATCTGTGCGCCAAGAGTCTGTATTCCACTCTACCCGATATGATTATGAATACATCGGAGAGATGGGAATCTATGAGAGTGGACGGTGCTACGGGTTATCGACCGTTTGCGGGATCGGTCCTGCACGGTTGGCGAGTTGGCCGATGCAATGATAAACGCAAACCGTGCGAGACTTTATCCGTTGGCAGAGCCAAGATTTGCCTGACCAATGAGTCTGGACGACGCGGTTGAGGAGGCTCTCGCAACATACGGGATGTCGCGGAGCGAAGAGGCCGAAGAAACCGGCCGCACGGTCGCGACGCTCCAAGACTAGCGCACGCCGCTTACTCGAGAGTCCGAATTCTCTCTGCGAACTCCGCCTTAGATAGTCCAGGAGTTTCCATTAGCTCGGGGTTGTCGGTGCGCTCAACCGCTTCTTCGACGAATTCGATCCAGAGCTCCTCGTGCGCTGTTGCGTAGACTGTTTTCGCTTCTGCGGGATACATATCCAGCTCGTATGCCGTCAGGTCGATATGGACCTCGTGTTTCCGCTCAAGCGTTGTCGCTCCGAAGTCAGAGAGATGTTTGAGTAGCACATTCTTCCGACGAACCGTTAAGAGACGCTTTGACTCGTTAATATATTCGTTTACCCACTCCCGCCAGTCGTATGTCTCTGAGTCGATTTCCACGGAGGTCTCTGGCATCGAGAAATCGGGAGCAATCCGACGGAGGTAGAACTGAACCAGGGCAACAGCAGTCCGATGGTTCGCATTCGGAAGCGCGTGTTTGAGAATGAGATTTGAGGCGAGACGGCCTGCAACATCAGTCGCGTCGCCCTCCCACGACACCCGGTTGAGCGCGTCTGGGAGTGCATCGATGTCGATGTTCTTGTACGCTTCAACAGGAACTCCTTTTTCTTCCTCGTTCTGGGCTATGAGCGCTTGATAGATCTCGAGGAGCCGGGCAACGATGGTACCGTTATCAGCACCCATCTCAGAGAGTGCCTCGCCAAAATCGAATTCGAGATCGCCGACGTCCCCACCACCGACGCGGGAGGTATAGATACCGAAAAACTCGCTGTCAAGATCGTACCTGCGAACCTTCACCGCCACGTCATCGTCGTACTCGACAATCCTGGCAACGATCTCTGATGGAGCCTCGTGGACAAAATCAAGAGAGAACTGATTGTCGCCCGGATGGTGATAATAGACGTGACCCATCTACCTGATTCGCTGTACTTGGAGGAGCATCTTAATTCACGCTACCTTTCGGACCGACCTGGCATCAGGATTCCATCGAATCGAATCTCTCCCAGTCGACGTTGATTCGGAGATGATACTCACTGTCCTAGCGTCCCTGTTCGCTTCGCGTTGGGTCGAGAAGCGGATACCCGCTTGTGAATGACTTGAGGAGCGTCTCACGCGCCGGGAGGTCGATGCCGAGCTGGTCGACGAGGTTAGAGATCCGCTTGGTCGCAACGCCGTTGTCGGGTCGCTGGAGGCACTCAACGACCGTCGCCCACGAATAGTCTCGATCCTCCGCGACGATTATCGCCTGTACGAGTTCTCGGATGCCACCACAGAGTTCGAGATGGTCGGTACAGTCAACGGTCGTCTTTTCCACATCTGCGACGTTCACGGGGCTGTCCTCGATGAGCCTCGACTCGTAGCCGAAGAATTTGATCTTGAGCGGAGCGGCTACGTCCGTGAAGTCGGTCAGTCAGGCTAACCTCCGGGAATAACGGCAGACTATCGCTCCCTATTCTCTGACAACCACTCCTAATCTGGACGGGGCGCGTCCTCGTACTTGACCATCTTCTCGGGCTTATCGGCGATGGTGTCGTAGATCTGCTGAAGTGTCTCCTCCGCGGCAAGCAGATTGTGCGTCTCCAGGAACTCGCGGCCGTCTTCGGTGAGGCCGTAGAACTTCCAGGGATACCCCTGCCGGCGCTGGTCGTCGTCCAAAGCGACCTCCGTGACGATGCCGGCGTCGATCAGCTTCTGGATGTGCTTGTAGACGGTCGCATCGCTCACACTGGGATTGAGCTCCTCGAGTTCGTACATCGATGGGAGCTGTTGAGGGTGAGCGAGAATATCGCTGATAAGCGAAAACCGTGTCTGCTGTGTAATGAAGTGGATGACTTCCCGTGGTGTCGTGTCGTCACCGACACCCGAACCAGCCTCCATAACGATGTATTCGACCGGGCATAGTAAAGTAGTTTATCCGAGAGTAAACTACCGAGCCGGCTCACTATGATGAGTGTACCGCCAAGCGAGTAGGACAGGACAATTCACTGGTCCTCACGCTCTTCCCACTCCGGACGTGGTGTCGGGGACGGAAGTTCGTCAACCTCAGTTCGAAGTTCGTCCTCTGTCGTCCACGGGAAGCACCGTTCGTGGAGTTCGAATTTGCGGAACTTGTTGAGATGGACCCAACTGTACGTTGCCGGCTCTTCGTCCTCATCTGCCCGCTCGTCGATCACATCCCACACCTCCTGTTCGTCGATGTCGAGACCGCTCTCTTGGGCGCGATCGACGAGCGACTCGACGTTTGCTTGGACTTCATCCGCCGACAAATCGTCTGTGAACGCTATCTCAAGGGCGGCCTGAACGACGTGCTGTGGCGAGTCAAGGTTCTCGTCAGTCACCCACGCGTAATCACGTGGGAACACGTACGACTTGTCGAAATACGGCGGGTCATCGATCTCGCCCAATTCAGGCGCCTCCCCACCACTCTCCTTCTCGAAGACCCCAACGATGTAGTCGCTGTACGTCGCGAGCAACGAAAACATGATATCGAACGTATTGAGGCGGTCAGTCGGAAGTTCGAGGAGATCACCCATGATGAACGGATAGGCACCGAGCTGCTTCGTGAGTTCGTTCTGGACGGCGCGAAGCCGGCGGATATAGGGGTCGCGATAGCTCCCCAAGATGAAATACGATGTCCGCTGACTCCAGAGATACGGCAATTCACGCTGGGTGAACCGCCAGATTTCCCGTTTCTCTGCAGGCTCAAGTTCGATGCCCCCGACGGCCTCGTGAACAACGGTCATAATCTCCCCAGCGTCCGGCGGCGGGCTTGGGTCGGTCATTAGCTGCCGATTCAAACCACACCACCTTATCCCTTCTGAATCACTTTGGTTTTTCTCGTTTTAACCAACTTGTACAACCCTAACTGTTATAGCGTCCTATCTCGTACCAGCACGTATGAGCGAAACCGACACGGGCGCGGCCGATGCAGGGCCGTTCGCGGAACAGCAGCGGCTGTTCAAGCTGCTGTCCCAGGATACGCGCCATCTCATCATCCAGGAGCTGCTGGGCCATCCCGCCCATCTAATGTCGCTCGCCGAACTCGAGTATATGACCGGGAAGAGCCAGGCGGCCATCAAAGACCAGTTGGAGACGTTGATCGACGCCGGGCTCCTCGCACGCTACACGTACGAACCAAGCGAGGGGAAACGTGATCTCCCCGCCCAGTTCTACGGATTCACAGAGCGGGGGGTCGAGGTCCTCCACGACTACAAGTATCTCCGTGGGCTTCCGGTCGCACGTGCCCTCTACGAAAACACGCGCAAGACCGAGAAAATCGAGCGCCACGAATCGGCCCCTCGCCCGGAGCTTCCGGATGCCGTCGCGGAAGCCCTCGAATTCGACGAGCCCGATCTCGAGGCCGTCGATGGTGGCACAAACCCATAGTTCGTCGTTGAACAGCACCGTTCTCGACGCTGCAGAGAAGGTACGCCGACTTCGTACCTAGGTCAGGACTCCGTGGGCTCCAGCATGGCTGGCTCGACGTTGATTCGGAGGCGGTACGTACTGTCGGTCGATCCGGTGTCGGGCCGCGTGGGGTCCAACAGGGAGTACCCACTCGTGAACGACGCAACGAGTTCTTCGCGGGCGGGGAGGTCGATGCCGAGCTGGTCGGCGAGGTAGACGATCCGCTTGGTCGCCGCGCCGTTATCGAGGCGCTCGAGGTACTCGCCGACGGTGTCCCAGTCGCAGCCCCAGTCGTCGGCGGTGCGCATCGCGGTTGCGAGTTCTCGAAGGCCACCACAGAACTCGGGGTGGTCCGCACAGTCGACCAGCGTCTTCTCTTGGTCGCTGACCTGAACGGTCGTGCCCTCGATCGATGTCGGCTCGAATCCGAAGAATTTCCGCTCGGTGACTGTCGTGACGCGGTACGGGACGCCGTGGATCTCTCGGCTTTGCGCTCGGGTCGGCGTAACGACATACACCGTCCTGGGGACCTGTTCAGTCAGTCCGTGGTGGCTGAGGGCGCTGTAGTAGCCGATGTACATCGGCTCGGCGACGTGGGCGGCGATGAGGTACTCGTGGGTTGTGTACAGGCCCTCTTCACCGGCTGCGAGTGGGATGATGAGGTATCGGCCGGCAAACAGTATGTCGAGCCAGCCCTTCTCGGTGAGCCGGGAGGCGATCTCGCGGGCGGTGTTTGGGGGAACCTCCAGCGTCGTCTCGATATCGTCAACGGAGATGATCTGGTGCCCCGCGCCAGCGAGTTGTGCAAGGAGTCGACTTTCTCGAGTCGAGAGACCCTGGCGTATATTTTGCGATTGTTCTATGATACCCATACCTGCGTTTCTTACATAGAATATAGTCTCAGACCTGCTTTAGCCTTGCCTCATCCTTCTTAGCTTTCTTAACCAACACAAAATCATCCAATAGATATGTGTTGGTTAAGAACTGTGAAGACTGTGGATGAACAAATCGGATGTGGAAGATTCTGTCGGCAGTATCTTCCAACCCCGTCTTCTGGCTGGTCCAACTATTGATGGGACATTGGATCGAGTTCGAATTAGTCATTCGATACAAAATCCCGATCGTATTCAAAAACAAGGTGGAGGGGCTTGTTGACGTGCCCACAGCGTTGACTTGCCGGCACTACGAGACACAGGTATGAACCCACGCGATATCATCCGTCGAGATATGCAGCGAACCGCGAGTTCGAATTCATTCGGTCGCCAGACACGCCACGGCATGAGGAGCTTGAGTGTATCCCACCGTATACAATTGAGACGGCAGAGAACGGGGCTCGAGTTGTCCGGAGCGATGATGATGGGCAGCAAACAACCACGTCATTCTCGTATCTGTTCGGATATCAGGATCGGGCGATTCGCCGGACTACAGCACGAGTCTTCTCCGATGACGTCGACGCGTATGCGACCGAAGTAGAGGACGTCACCGATCGAGAGCTGGCGACAGTCCGGCAGGTGTTCGTCCACGCCGCGCTCAACCATCGTGATGAGGGACACCTGTTCATCACGAACCGAGCGGTCCTCCTCACCAACCGACGGTGGTTCGAAGCGCACTTCCCTGGTGGGCAGTTGAACATCATGAGCCTCAGCGAGGCAGTCGAATATCTCGGGCTCTACCTCCGGTATCGGGAGCAGTTCTACGCTAGTCCGAACCTCACCGTCGGAATGTTCGGCTGGTACTGGCATCTCTTCCGGTCGTTGGTTCCGCGGTATCACGTAGAGGCCGACGCGGATGACGACTATCTACGAGGATTTAGCACACGATTTCAGAACTTGCTTATCGCCGTCGATGAGATCGGCTATCAGTATTTCCAGGAACCAGATAACCGGACGCAGCTCAACGTCCAGTACCATTTCGACAATGCGATCTCCCTGATCACCGGCGTTTTCGATACACTTGCCCTCAAGACCGCGGAGAAGTATGCTATCGACGACATTCGCAAAGAGTTCATCTCGCTCTCGAACAACCGGGGACGGGACTTTCTGGACGAGATTCGGGAGGCAAACACTGATCTTCGTGATCACATCGCGGCCCACATGGCGTACATCAATCTGATCTATGTTCTCCGACCGCTCGTAGTCCATCGCGGAGGATATCAGGACAGTCTCCTCGAGGATGTCGATCAGGGTTGGACAGCGGGAGTCATCCCGCTTGACCGGTTCAATGAGGCAGATCGAGATGCCTTCGAGCGGTACTACCGCGAGATAGATGACGATCCCTTACCCTATGATCCGCTCACTGAGTGGGGCTTGTATCAGGCAGACTGGGCTGCTGCGGGCTACATTGAACCATACCACTTCATGAAGGCCGCAGTGAAGACACTCATCCAGTTTGCTAATGCGTACCTCCAGTTGCTCGGCTATCCGGATTTCATCGAGCAACGCAGAGAGGACGATGAGGGAGCGACGTTCATCGATACCTGTGATCGAGTGCTGTTTGCTGTCTTCGTCCGTCCGACACAAGGCTTTTCGAGCGCCTCCGTGGAATCACGATTATGCGCCGCCGTGCCCTCCTTGCGACCGCCGCCACGTCCCTCCCCGCAGTACTCGCTGGCTGCACCAGCCCCGGTGGGTTGGGTGGAAGCAACGCCGCTGCAGAAACCCCTACAGCACGCCTCGAACTGACGACGATTGCCGACGCGAAACTCCCGACGAAGGTCCTCTATACAGTCCGCCCTGCTGAAGGCAACGACGAAACGGCACAACTGTTCGATCGGATTCTCGACGGTGGCACGACAACGAAGGCGACACGGCCGCCACTACCCGAACAGCAACATATCGCCTACCAAGACGGCGTCTACGATCTGGCATACGAGGTGATTGAGGAAACGCCGGCCACCAGATACTCCGTGAAAGTGGATATCGTCACCGGATCGGTGACCGAGGCAGAGGCTATCCAGTTCGCTGACCTCCCCGAAGTTGATCAAGAGGAATTTGCTGCCCACGGACTCGCTGATGGTGACCCGATCGGAATCGGGACGACGTTCCTCTATACAGACGCCGAGCGCGAACAATCCGTCCTTGTCCCCGAGTCGGAGTACTCGTACATCATCTGGGACGACGGAACAGAAGCCGAATGGGTCATCGACGACGCCTACGACACGACGCTGAACACCTATCGCTACACGGCTGACCAGGTGGCAACAGCCGCCGAGTACGGCCAACAGATGCGCGAGCGGTTTACATTCGAACTTGCGGAACTTCCAGAAACCCAGCGAGAGATCGTCGAGACGGCGATCACGGACGGACCGTACGTTGTCGGGCCCGATGAGACGCCGTCTGATGCGCTTGTGGCGCTCGCAGATCGGTTTCGCGGACACGAACAGGCCCACGGGCTCGACGAGGAGGGTGAAGGTGACCTGAGCGGCACGTATCTGGTTCGGTACCAAGGGGACGTGTATTGGACAACGCTCGTCGTCCAGCATAATGCGTTCCAGACGACATCAGCAAGCTGATTCGGACTATTCTACCGGCATCTTCATTTGACAGATGAGTTGATAGACACGATTTCACGGTAGTCCGATATGTACGGGGACCTCGGTCGGAGCACTGAAGTGGATCCTCGTCGCCTGCTCGGGCATCAAGGGCTTAGCGACGCGATGCTTTGGCGAATCGAATACCAAGAGGAAATCGAGTCGTACTACGAGTCGCAGTTGGTCCGAGCCGTCGAGAGCATACGGACACCTATTGACTGGGATCGGAACGACATCCGACGAGAACTCAACGGAACCCATATAGTCGGTATCACGGACTGGACCTGACGACCCCCTCCCCCCTTTTTCGAGTTGTAAACTCGTGACGGCGGGGAGGGGTGAACAGCAAGAGGGACTACAAAACAGCCGATTGTGGCGGATATACGCGATAGAGAGGCTGAGTATTTCACTTTCTAACTTGTATCTAGAAATGCGAAAGTTTATGTTACACGTTACCTTATCATAACCGCACTAGAGACAAAGAAAACAAATTGTCTAGCTCCAGCTAGACAATTGACATCTCTGGAGTAGATAACCTCTTCATCTCGTCCGTGGTTCTGATCCCGCGTACTATCACGTCTCATTGCCTCTACGCCAACTTCTGTTAACTCAACGCTCGTCACATAGCGTTTGGTGTGGCCTGTTCCCATCGACTTACAACTCGAAAAAGGGGGGAGAGGGTGCAACATTCGAGATCATCAAATCAGCTTCACCAGCTACCATGTCTGAAACCCGGTATTCCTCTCATTCGTGAACAGGTCCTACGAGCGTCGTTCTTTCGCTACTGTTCTGGTGCTTACTACTCGAAAACGGGGAGTGTGAGTAAGACCGTATCGCCCAGAGCATCATTCACAAAATTCAGATTATGTGGATTTTGCTTCGAGACTCACTTCGACTCCCTTCTCCTTACAACACGAAAACGGGGTGGATGAGAGAATCGAACCAGGTGTGTTACCGCCCCAACGTCTTACAACTCGAAAACGGGGGGTCCGGGTCATCGAGGAAGATCGACGACTGCGAGCTTCGTCGAACCGTTACAACTCGACAACGGAGGGTGATAGATTCCGAAGACGGTATTTGACTCATCCAGAAGATACGGGGCTGTAGTCGTTAGATAGCCTGTTTTCGCCCGGTTACAACTCCACAAGGGTCCATATTTTTATACCCAGAGTTCGAGGGGGTTCATAATGGGACGAGAGGGACGTAGAGCAGGATCGAATAATCCGGAAGGTGAGGAGGATCGTCAATCTTCTGGTCGCGTCGCAAAGCGGTCTAGAGTTTGCCTCTGGTGCTCTCAATTGAGAGGTCACAGCTCATTGCTGTTTTGGTCGATCGCTGGAGCAGTTCGTCGAGGAACGACTGGTAGTGCTCTGGATCGGCGTACTTCACCAGCCGAAGCTGGAGTATCGCCTCTAACCCCTCCGTTGTCCAGCGCATCCACTGGTTCTTGCACCGCTTGCTGACTTCGCCCATCAGCCGTTCGACGGGGTTCGAGGTCCACGGCACCTCGAACCCCTCGACAGCCTGCTCGGCAAACGTCACGATCGACGGCAGCCACCGCTGTAGATACCCCGCAGCTTTCTCTGACCCGAACTGATCCAACTGCCACGCTGTCTTCTCGATACGCTCGGTCGTTCGCGCGATCCGCTCGCGGATCGCCGCGAACTCCTCGTTTGGACGGTGCTTGGCGACCGAATTCTTCAGATGGAACACCTCGTCGATCACCTCCGAGACGATCTCGTTCCGCCGATCCAAGGAGAACACGCCGTCGTCCCAGAGGTTGTAGTCCAGCGTTCGGCCGACGTGGACGAGATCAAGTTGATGATTACGGTTTTCGTCGGTAAATGCCGTGACGATACCCTCATCAGCGTCACTGACGACCGTCGCGTCGTCAGTGACTGCGTCCATGTCATCGAGTTTGGCGGCTGTCTCGTCCCAGTCAGCGTTGATCGAGAGATCCAGCAGAGAGCGTGATTCCTTGGCAGTATCTTCGCCGAGCGTGGCCTGGACGGAGTGGTACGCGCGGTCGTCGTCTTGGCTGTGACACTTCGTGCCGTCAGGAATAACGGCGTCAGCGTCTGTGTCAGCGACACAGTCTGGAAGGAACTGCTTGAGCTTGTTGCCGTACTCTTTGGCGCGACGATTGATGGTGGTCGGCGACGGCATCTTCGAGAGGATGCCGTCGCCGTGGTCAGCAGCGTCACGATAGCTGACCGAAGTAGCGAGATCGACGCTCTTGGCGGCGATGTCCTGCTGATAGCGGTTTTGCCCGTCGAAGCTGAGAACATCTTCGACGGGCCGGAAGTAGCTGGATTCGTCGTGGTCAGCGGCGGTGTCTTCGACGTAGTGAAGGTCGAATTCGTGCTCACCGGCGGTTGTGACGGCTGTGCGGGTGTCAGTACCGGCGCGTTGGAATCGCTGATCACCATTGCCGTGAGCGTGTTTCTCACCACAGAGCGCCTCGACGCGGCTCGCGTCGAGGCTCTCGACCATCGATTCGAGCAGTACAGATTCGACGTTCTGCTCGGTAACGAATTCGGCAAGCGTGGCGAGCGGTACCGTTTTGTCCTCGTCGATGCTAATCGTGAACCGCACGTCGATTGTGGCGTGCATGGGACACCTCTTGGGTGGACACCAGAGGCGTCCCGTTCCTCACGGGAGCCAGTTGCTACTGAACTCTAGAGGACTTTGCGACACGACCAACTGCTTGAGGGGAGATCCCAATTTCATCAGCGATTTGTTTTAACGAACTCTGTCGTGGAGAGTCGAAGTAGCCATTCTCATACGCCAGTTTTACCGCCTCTTGTTGAGCGTCTGTGAGTCCATGTGTCCCAAAGTTTGACCCAGTTTCTTGATATATACGCTCAAGCCGGAATGGTATTCCATTCTCCTGGCAGTGCTCGCGGAGTTTAACGAGTGAACTCCGATCTGGGACACGCGCTCGTACGGTATATTCGCCGTCCTGTAGTTTGATATCGTGATAGGAAATGTCATGTTCGACAGCGACGGAATACGTGTCTGGTGAAGTTGCCGCAGTATCGTACGTGACGACATAGTGGGCAGTCTCCTCTGATTTTGTGAGGCGGGTATACTCAACGACAGTTGGGTCTGCTTCGAGTCCGTTTTCAAAGTCATCGAACTGAGTGCCCAAGGCGGTAAAAATAAATTTGCGCGGACGATTCGCCTCTAACACGATATCCTGGCCAGAAAATTGCATCTCTGGCACAGCCGTCGAGGCCTGCGATAAGGGCGGGATCTCAACGCAGAATTCGGCGATGAAGCTCATAACGGGAGGTAGGCGGTCAACAGTCAAAAGCAAAAGGCTGAGACACCACTTAAAGGGTGGAATAATCAAAGCATGCGAGTTTGGTCTGTCATCCCCTAAATATTACTGATGAGTTCCATCGACGCGTTCGATACAGTCTATAAGACAACAGAGGGGAAAGAGTACCAGTATGAGTATGACTCCGGCGAACGGCCGAGTGAGGCAGTAATCACGGCAGTGTCGGACGTAGCAGAGAAATCACCCACTCCGATCGCCGGCAGCGAGGAGGCGCCAGATGCACTATCGCCGCTATATGAGCAGATCGACCCTGATGGGCTTGATGCGTTGTTAGCAGGCAATGACGACCAGAGTGAGGATTGTTTAGTGACGTTCTCGTATGATGACTATGTTGTGACCGTTCAAGCGGGAGTTATTACAGTCGCCGCTCCAGAGTAATCGGCACACAGGCAGTTAAGGAGGTAGATTCCGAGTTGGTTGTATTTCCTGCGAGGTCCGGAACCGAGACTAGCGAGGCGCGTACATGGGGCTATGAAAAGCGAGTTGCCCACCCGATCTGCGTCGACTGCACGATTCAGGCGGAGCCGGATCCCGACGAGTGTGATCACGTCGCCTGTATTGGCAGCGGGCTGGTCTTCGACACACGCGCGCGACGCTCACCTGAATCCGGGTCAAATTGGGGCATCCGGAAGGCCCGTTACAGCTGTGCGCCCACTGTAGACCGGGGCGGGTCCGCAACGGACTGGACGCGCGATCTTGAGGACCACCCCGTACCGACGCCGGTAGAATGACGTCAACATCCTTTACAGATTCTCTGTAAACTGTAACTAAGATCGAATCGTGTCAGACACCTCAAACCGTGCCGACGGTGACATCGTTCGCGACTTCCTCTCGGTCGCGGACCTCCTCGAAGAGCCACAGCTCGCCCAGCTGTACGCGTACCTCGCCCGGGAGGGGGAGGCGACCGTCCAGGACGTGATGGACGACCTTGAACTCGCCCAGGGAACCGCCTACAGCTACGTCAACCGGCTCGTCGACGCCGGCGTCGTCGACATCACCGACGACGAGCAGCCACGTCAGTACGCCGCCCGAGAGATCGACCTAACCGTGACGACCGCCGCGGGCGACCGTGAGTATACGATCACGCCGGCGCTGATCGACGCCGTCGGTCGCCGCGAGACGGACGCCGACATCGACACCTACATCGACCGCCACGGCGTCGCCGGCCTCGCGACCGCTCTCACCTACGCTGTCGCCCGCGAACGCGGTGAGGTGACCCACCGGCTGATGGCGGAGGACCTCGACATCTCGCCGCTGGCGGCGGAGATGATTCTGCAGGCGCTCCGGCCAGTCGTCCACGAACACTACGACATCGAGGAGGCTGGTGCGGGACTCGGTGAGTTGGACATCGACGATGGTGACGCAATGACCATCGACAAAGCTGACGGAGACGACCGATAACCGGGCCGCCCTACGCTGTCGACGGCGAGACCTGATCTCGACAGTTGAGAAACGGTTAACGGGGGGCGTGAGAAAGTCAGGTAACGTGACTGACGATCTCGCGTATCCTTCTGTCGAACTTATCCTCGATCTCCACGAACAGATCGTGGCTGAAGGCGACACCACAGAGCCAGGCGTTCGGTCAGAGGACGCGATTGCCTCCGCATTGCAGTATATTTCGGAAGGCTTCTTCGGCGAGGTGCCTGAGACCATCCACGAAAAGGGAGTCCATCTGATACGATTGCTCGTGGCGGAACATCCGTTCGTCGACGGGAACAAGCGAACTGCACTTCGAACGGTGGTCGTTTTCTATATGATGAACGGATACACGTTCGACTACGGGGATGAAATTCGGGCTCTCTTGCACCGCTTCGCAATCGACGAAGCCGCAGTCGACGTAGATACTGCAGTCATCTACTTTCGGGCGTGCGCTCGTCGCAACTGATAAAAGGGCACACAGAGTATGCTCAATAGAACAATGGCGTCCAGTACCGATTCTTCGACGGTGGTCGACGACGAGGTCCGCCAGCTCTACGAGCGGTATCAGGCGGCCGAGAGCGACACCGAACGTCGCGAGATCGCCCTCGAGATGGGGAAACTTGACGGACGTCGCCACGCGGAGATCTACGAAGCACTTGAAGACGAGTAAGGGATCTTCTTTCATCCCAGCGACGAAGTCATCTGTAACTGACCGGCTCATCGACATCTGAGGACTATCGACGAGGATGTCATACAACAGTTCTCATACCAGACTTCTCTCTTGATTCGCTCAGTACAGGGAGTAGACGTAACGCTCAGTACAGATTATAGCCGTAGTAGCGAATCGCTATCTGATAGAGAGAGTTAAATATACCTCCCAGCTATAAGACTCAGTGACCGTGTCGTGGTGAGAGCGCCTCCCCCATGTGTTGCGCAGTCCGATCATGACCTCTCGATCAAATGCTAATCCTACAGGTACGCCAACAGACGATTTCGAATCCGCTCTCGAAACACTCATTTTAGAGTCGTTCGCAGAGGGGGTCGCTATCGAGGGAGTGTGGGAGGTAACTCCTCCGTCATCGGTCGTCCCCAACTGGCGAATTACCATCGAGAAGACCGACAGCGCGGACACCCCTCAAGACGAGTCTACGTTCCTCGACGAATAGACAGATCCCCGTAGCGATCTGTCTCAGTAGATTCCGATATGTATCTGTGGAGTAATCAACTCCACCGCCTATCTATCCAGTATGTAAGTAAGTATACCAATACCGAGTATTTATGTACTGACCGGCTGAGGTTCAAACATACACCGCTGAAGTAGGCCAATGCTGACAGGGAGCGGGTGATGGGTAGGCGAGGTATGGGGATAACAATGCCAAAGACGCAACACACTGCCAACGCAGGAAGCACTGACTCCGATCTATCTGCGACGACTATCTTCGAATTGCTCACGAACGAGCGCCGTCAACGTGCGTTGCAGTATCTCACTCAGGCAGTCGGTGCTGTCCCGATCAGCGATCTCGCCGACCAACTCACGCTCTGGGAGGGCGAACACACCCGCGAGCAGTACGAGCGGGTCTGTACCAGCCTCGTCCACGTTCACCTCCCGAAGATGGTCGACGCTGGAGTCGTGGAGTACGACCCAGCATGCGAGACAGTCAACTCACAAGAGGCAATAGAGCAGATCACGCCCTACCTCGAACTGGCTGGGCACTCAGACAGTTAGTAGAGACAACAAATTTTCCGTTCGATACGCAAGTTGCAGTGAACGGAGAATTCAGCAAGTAACTGGCTAAAATTAGTGTGCGGTTCTTCCCCTATAGTCGGATCTGCTCAGTACAGTCTACGTAGCGATACTGTTGTTCTGAGAATTGGGGGAGAGCGCCGGGGTTGGGACTTCGTTTCATACCTGTCGAGGCAGGTTCTCCCCCGTTAGAGCGAGGGCTTCCCGACGTAACAATGGTCAGCTTCACTCAGATCCTCACTGCTAATTTGCAAGTGTACCTATCAGGGCATTCAGCTAGTCTTAAGATGAAAGTAACCCCCCTGTGAATGGTTCTATGACACCCTCAACTATCGACAGCTAACTCTCTTTGCCATCAGGGTCGTGTCCATCGAGTAAGCTCGCGGGATACTGCTTCCTGCTCGCGTGGTTTCGTAAACACCTATTAGAAAGCCCGCGGCCGCTCGGCATCCCGCGACCGCCGCTGCGCGCCTCGTACCTGCGGTGCTTGCGGGATCGGGGGACGACCGAGGCGGCCGCGCCCTTTCAGAGTCCGCCAGGACTGTAGATGGCTCACCGAGCGACGTGGCCGGTTGGACAGGTGTGTACGCACCGGCCCGCCCCGCTCGCCGCTGCCGCCCGGAGCGTCGCTCGCGACCGAACCATTCCGGGCTTTCGGGCGCTCTCCGCACCGCGAGCGCCCGTTCCGGGCTAAAATGGATGTGCCTTCGGCGCCAGCGCTTCACCCGTTTCGGTCCCGGACTTCCAGAGGCTTCCGGGACGCTGTGCCCCGCGACGGACGTAGTTGCGGTCGCGGGCGAAACGGGGAATGCGCTGGCCTCTCGCTCCGGGCGGGTCGGCGCGCGGTGCTGGTTGGTGGGTCCTCGATAGCGCGCGCTCGTCGCGCCCGGAGGGCGCGAACGAAGGCGCGAACGAGCGCGCGCAGATGTGTCTCGTCGGACGGTGTCGCCGGAAAACCGCGATGTAGCAGCATCGCGGTGGTGGCGCCGTGAGCGCCTTCGGAGCAAGTAACTCCAATGTCTAGTGAAACGCGATTCGGTAGTAAAGTTTCGGACGCACAGACGGACAATCAAGAAGTCGAAGCGGCAGTCGAGGAGCAGCCGGAGCTACGCCGGTCGGTCGACCAGGAGATACAGGGGAAGGTCGATACGAACCATCCCGAAGCCAGGCCGGAAGGCATGACGCTGGAAGGCGAAGAGAAGTTTCGAGCGCGGGAGGCCGAGATTCGAAGCACACGCCAGCGGTTCGATCGGCGACAGTCCTCGGATCGCGAGGAGCGGACGCGCGAGGTGGTGAAATCACAAACACGTTACGCCCAAGAGGAGCCCCCTGAAGATCCACGGACCAAGTTGAGCCAAGAGCAACTCGCGGAAGTGAATGAGCGCGCAGCACAGATAGTTGAGGATCTCGACGGACGTTCCAGGGCCGGGGCGGCCTACCGGCTCGCACAGAAGGTGGCCGAAGGCGTGGACTTGCTGAATGCGGCGTTGCTGGTCAAAGAAGAGATGTATGCCTCACCCGGGGTGCCAGTCCCGACCGGGACACTCGAAAAAGTGCCACGGTCGACAGTCGACATCGAAGGTGAGGTCGTGCAATTGTGGGATGCGGAGAGCCCGGCAGTGTGTCAGGTCGGATTGATCGAAGACGATACGGGACGAACGAAGTTCACCAGTTGGGTGAAATCGGACCCGAAGCTCGTCCAGGAAGGTGACCACGTCAGGTTGCGCGCAGTCGAGAAGAGCTGGTACGAGGGCCGCGTGTCAGTAGCCGTCACGGGCTGGTCACAGATCGAATTCCCGGACCGCGAGCGGTGGTGGGACGAGTAGGGCGCACCCACTCTCGTTTTTTATTCGGTGCCAGACCAACCCAACCCCGCCTCCCCACCCTCCGCTCCGTGCTCGTGCCTGCGCGCGCAGCCACGACCTTAAGAACAGACTTACATTTGCAACAGATTATTTTGGCAATAGAGTGTGCAAGCAAACAATTCTCTGTAAATTTACGGGAACTACAAACATTCAAGTTTTTAGGGTCACTCAAGAATTCAAATCATTAGCTCGGAGTCAGGAAAACTTCCTCTGATTTCTGGTTGGTGATGTTAAGTAGTTTGACTGGTTTGTTGTCGTGAGATACTAGAACGTCTCCTCGCACTCGTCACACACCTATTCTGCGTTCTGGATCAGCCCTTTCATCGCTTCATCTCCGTAATCAGGGCAGAGAGGCATTCGTTGTACCAGGTAGTACTCATTTACAGTTAATAAGGATTTGGCGGCACCGGTCCGCGGTGTAAAGTTAAGGAGAGGCGGTTAGAGATTCGAATGATCTATGCCCGAATCCAACCGCCTCAGTGAGTCTACTGGATGGATCGACCTGGGTTTTGTGGCGCGAGAGCGGACACCCCGCCCGGTCATTGAAACGGGTTTTCGTCATCTCTTGCAGTACTATCACCTTCTAATACAGTTAGTTTTCTCGGGTTTTTAGGTGTCGGATGCAGTCGGACAGCGGTTCACAATTGGGTCAGGAAAGCCGATCTACAGCTAGCTGTTGGTGAACGGCCAAAGCGCGTCGTGGTCGAGCAAAAGGCGATCCGGATCAACGATGAGCAGTACTGGCTGTACGCCGCCGTCGATCCGAAAACGAACAAAATCCACTATTCACGGCTGTTTCCAACGTATTCGATCGCGGTCGTTTGGGAATTTCTCACCGAGAAACATGACGTCCAAGATTCTATGTTTCTCGTCAATAATGCTGATGATCTGATCAGCGGACTCCGCAAAGAAGGGCTCAGCTACCACGTTCAACAGCACGGCCATAGAAATGAACTAGAACGTGTATTTTAAGAGGTGGAACGGCGAATGTCTTCGTATTCAAACTGTTTTAGTCACGTCGAACCGCCGACCGCCGAAACATGGCTCCAAGCACACGCCGTCTAGTGAAATCATGCTGAACTTAACACGACCACATAGTTCTGCTCAAAACATGGGTCAAGCAGTCAGGTCACTCAGTTATTGCGAACTGGTTGAGCGCATAGACCGTCGCGAGCGGGTCGTTCGCACCGCCGGCCGGGAACACGAGTCCATCCGTCGACCGGACGTGGTCAAGGACCGCGGGCGAGGCGTGCTCGGGCGCGGCGGCGATCCCGGCGTCGTGGTCGTCGACCCAATCCATCACCCGCAGGTCGGTCTTGCTGTCGCCCAGGACGAGCGCGAACGGGTCGTCGACGCCAAGCACGTCGAACGCTGCTCGCACGCCGACTACCTTGTTCAGATCGCGGCTAGCGACCTCGGCGGCGTCGCCCTCGTAGTAGGCCACGTCGAACTGGTCGAGATACGCCTCGACACGGTCTGGGACCGTGGTTTCCCCGGGAAGCGCGTCGCTGGCGGCCAACACCTCGCGGATCTCCCCGTCGGCGCCAGCGTAGTACGCACGGGTCCAGTCGACCGCGGCGGCCACTGCGGATGTGGCTGTGTCGACTGCAGTGGCGATCGGCTCGTAGTGATCCGGCGAGTAACCGCCGTCCTGCCCGTCAGGATCGACATCAAGTTCGGTCGCCACAACTCCGCCGAGGAGGTCGAGC
Source organism: Halosimplex rubrum (assembly GCF_013415885.1). Taxonomy (NCBI): domain Archaea; kingdom Methanobacteriati; phylum Methanobacteriota; class Halobacteria; order Halobacteriales; family Haloarculaceae; genus Halosimplex; species Halosimplex rubrum. The sequence goes on along the minus strand of NZ_CP058910.1, from coordinate 2,760,178 downwards.
AACGTCACCAGCGCAGTGTCGATGACCGCGACCGCGTCCTCGCTGCCGGTCTCGAAATTCGGCTTGACGGTGACATTGAACTCGTTGCCCTGGAGGTGACACCCCCGCCGAACGGAGTCGGGGGCGACAGTGAACACCTTCCGGCGCAGTCGGTCGAACACCGCGCGCACGTCCTCGTCGAGGTCCTCGTACAGCAGGCGCTTGGTGTCGGGGCCGTGACCGGGCGTGAACACGCCGTTGCCGCTCTCGTAGACGACACTCTGGTCACCCGAGTGGACGATCTCGTTGCCGAGGCCCTGTATCAGGAACCCCTTGACGTTCTCGAGGGTCTGGCCGGTACAGACGACGATCGGGACGCCAGCGTGGTGGAACTCAGTGAGCGCGTGGAGGGTCTCGCGAGGGATCTCGTTGTCGGTCGTCCCTGTCGAGCGCAGCGTCTCGTCCACGTCGAGCACGAGCACCGAGACGGCTCGACCGTACTCGTTGTAAAGGTCGAGGCCGGTAAAGGCCTGGTCGCGGGTCGCACGGGCCGCGATGTCCGCGTACGTCTCGCCCGTCGCCGGAAACGCCTCACGGATCTCCTCGCGGTGGGCTTCCAGTTCGTCGCTCGCGTCCTCCCAGTACGACAGGGCGACCGGCGAGTCGACCGGGGGGAACAGGTCGACCATCTCGCGATATGCCCGGAGCGATGCCGTGTCGAACTCGTCGTACAGGTGGTACAGCTGCTCGTAGCGGTCCATACTCTCCGACACGGGGACACGGGTGAAACTGGTTTCGGTGGTCGCTCCGGCGCCCGATGCGGGACGGGACCCCGGCGCCACCCGGGGGCGACACAGCGGAACGGCTAACACCCGCCGCTCTGAACGACGAGTGGGATGAAGAACATCGACGACCTCATCAGCAGTGCGACCGCGCTCGCCGAGGACGGCTTCGCGAAGGGCGAGATCGCCGACGAACTCAACGTCTCGAAGGAAACGGCCGCCTGGCTGGTCCAGCGGGGTGACGCCCAGTCGCCTCCCCCCGCCGGGTCGACGACCGAACCGGAGGACATCCACGTGGACTGGTCGGCGATCGGCCGGGACAGCGCGCGGCTGACCCACGTTGGCCGTACGGTCGCGGACCTGCTGTCCAAACAGGGCGAGGAAGTGGATCTGACCATCGGCGTCGAGAAGGCCGGCGCGCCCATCGCGACGACGGTCGCGCGGGAACTCGACACGGACCTGGGCACGTACGCCCCGAGCAAACACCAGTGGGACGACGGCGAGAGCGAGGAGCTGTCGGGCTCCTTTTCCCGTAATTTCGCCCAGATCCGGGACCGCGAGTGCTACGTCGTCGACGACACCATCACCAGCGGGACGACGATGACCGAAACCGTCGAAGCGATCCGCGACCGCGGCGGCGAGCCCGTGGCCTGCGCGGTGCTGACCGACAAGCGCGGCGTCGAGGAAATCGAGGGCGTCCCCGTCTACTCGCTGGTGCAGGTCCTGCGAGTCGGCCAGTCCGAGTAACGCCGGCTCGCGCGTGACCGGCGGCGGAGCGGCGTTCGCCCGGGACGCTGGGGTGGAACGACCGAGTCGGCGAGGAACCCCCCGAACTTTTGTCGGACGGTTCGGTGGGTTCTCACATGGATCCGTCCGTGCTCGTCGCCGGGGAGACGCTCGTCGACTTCCTCCCCGAATCCGACCGGCCACTCGAATCGACCGAGCGGTTCGCCCGCCAGCCGGGGGGCGCGCCGGCGAACGTCGCGGTCCGGCTCGCCCAGCTCGACCACACGCCCTGGTTCTGGACACGCGTGGGGGCCGACCCGTTCGGCGAGTTCCTCGCGGGCGTGCTCGCCGACCGAGGGCTCCCCGACCGGTTCGTCGAACGTGACCCGTCGGCCAAGACGACGCTGGCATTCGTGAGCGGCGACCCGTCGAGCGGCCCCCGGTTCACCTTCTACCGCGACGGGACGGCCGACACGCGCTTCCGGCCCGGGCGCGTCCCCGACGAGGCACTCGACGCCGTCGAGTGGGTCGTCGTCGGGAGCGTCCTCCTGGCGAGTTCCCCCTCGCGTGAGGCCGTCCACGACCTCGTCGAGCGGGCCGAGACCCGCGACTGCACCGTCGTCTTCGACCTGAACGCCCGACCGGAGCTGTGGCCCGACGCCGACTTCGAGGCGGAGACGCGGCGGCTCCTCCCGTCGGTCGACGTGGTGAAAGCCTCGCCCGAGGACCTGGGACCTGCGGGGTTCGACGCGGACGCTGCCGACGATGCGGCGCTGCTCGACGCCGTCGCACCCGAACTCCACGACCTGGGACCTCACACCGTCTTCCTGACGCTGGGCGACCGGGGCGCCGCCGCGTCGGCGACGGCCGCCGCGCCCTGGGGCGCCGACGACGCGACCCACGACGGCTACCGGGTCGACGCCGTCGACACGACCGGCGCGGGCGACGCGTTCACCGCCGGCGCCGTCGCGGCGCTCGTCGAAGGGGAGGACGACCTCGAATCCGTCCTCGCCCGCGCTAACGCCGTCGCCGCGGCGTCGACGATGCGGGCGGGCGGGATGGCCGAACTGCCCGACCCCGAGTCGGTTCGGTGAGACCCGGGTCAGCGAGAAGGGAAGCTACCACCGGTCGCGGGTTACGACCAGATGCTCTCCATGTCCCACACGTCGAGCGATTCGAGGTGGGCGGCGCCGCGACGCGCCGAAAGCGAGAGGCCGACGCTGTCGTCGCGAGCGGGGTAGACCCGCGTCGTGAGCGTCCGGCGGCCGTTGGCGAACACCTCGACGATGCTCCGGTCGACGAACACCCGGAGGTCCAGCCGCTCGTCGTCGGCCAGCGACAGCGAGCCGACCTCCGGCGGCCGGCTCCGCGCCGCCGGGTTCTCGCTCGACCGTCCGAGTTCGATCCCCAGCGCGTCCGCGTCGGCCCAGTAGGTGACCGACGTCGCCTCGTCGCCGTCGGGCGAACGGAGGACCGAGAGGCCGACCTCCGCGGCGTCGCCGACATCGACCTCCGCCCGGAGTTCGAGGCTCGCGCCGCCGATGTCGGGGACGACCCACTCCTCGTCGGCCGCGAGCGGCCTGTCGTCGACGCGGCGGTGGTTGGTCCGGAGCGCGGTCAGTTCCTCGACCGGCTCGACGCGGAGGTCGTCGCCGTCGAGCGAGAGCGCCCGCGGGAGGCTGACGACGCCGGCCCACCCCTCGCCGGGGTCGGCCCGCCAGTCGCGGCGGCCCTCGACGACGTTGAAGAAGGCGACCGACCGGTCCTCGGCGTGGAGGACCGACGGCGCGTGGAGGTTGCCGTGGTCGACCGGGCCGGAGTTGAGCCGGCCGTGCGACCGGATGTCGAAGTCGGTGCCGCCGTGGTAGTCGCCGACGTAGTACTGCGGTCCGCGGTCGTGGCTGAAAAACAGGAGGACGTGCGAGCCGTCGAGTTCGAAGAAGTTGGGGACCGCGCCGTCCTCCTCGGGGTCCGTGTGGAACCCGTCCTTGACGAGCGTGCCGCGGTACTCCCACTCCGAGAGGTCCGTCGAAGAGAAGTGGAACTCCGAGGTTCGTCCGTCTCGCTTCCAGCCCGACAGGGAGTGGTAGGTGTCGCCCTCTCGCCAGAGACAGGGGTCGAAGACCTCGTAGGGAGCCTCCTCGTCGATGGGGACGACGGGGTTGTCCGCCGACCGCTCGAAGTCGGTGAGATACTCGTCGTCCGCGGCGGCGACGCAGTTGCCCGCCTCCGTCCCGAAGTACATCACGAGCACGCGGTCGTCCTCGACGAGCGCCTGCCCGCTGTAACAGCCGTCCTCCGGCCCGTCTTCGGGGGAGAGCGCGACGGGCAGGTCCCGCCAGTGGACCAGGTCCTCGCTGACGGCGTGGCCCCAGTGCATCGCCTCGCTCCACGACCGGTCGGTCGACACGTCCGGCGGCCAGAACTGGTAGAAGAGATGATAGCGGCCGTTCCAGTAACACGCGCCGTTCGGGTCGTGCAGGAGCCCACCCGGCGGGACGAAGTGGTAATCGGGTCGATAACGGTCCGTCCGGAACTCGCGGCGCCGCCTGGCGAACTCGTCGAGTCGCGGAGACTCCCGTACCGAAGCCGGTAGCTTTCCATCGCGGTCCATACCCGACGGTGTCCGCAGACCCTCTTAAATGTATAGTTCGGGGACGGTCTCGCGCGGCCCGGCGGTCCGACCACCGGAGCGGCAAGCGAGCGAACGGCGGCCGCGAACCGTCCGCCTCAGGCCGTCGATCCGGACCGCGCTTTGACGAACGTCACCGGGCAGTCGGCTTCGAGCAGGACCGTCTGCGCCGTCGACCCGAACAGGGCTTTGCCGCTCGGCGACCGCTTCCGGCCGCCGATGACGAGGTGGTCCGCCCCGAGCTCCTCGCGGAGGTCGAGGATCGTGTCGCTTTCGTCCCCGACACCGCCGAGGACCTCCGCGTCGACGCTCGCGTCGGCGAGCCGGTCGGCGATATCCGACGCGACGCCGTGTCGGCGCGCCAGGTCGTCCGGGCCGAACTCCCCGTCGGACGAGACGTTCAACTGCGCCGTGAGTTCGTCGTATCGGTCGCGGTCGAACACGTGGACCACGGCGACCCTCCCGTCCGGGTCGACCGCGTCCGTCGCGGTTTCGGTGAGCCTGTCGAGACGACGGTCGTCCGTCTTGCTGACTGCGACGAGTACTGTCTCTCCCATCGTACCCGATCCGTCGTTCCCCATCGACATAAGGGGATTGGATTATTTACTCGATTCCGAATTAATATTTCTGGAGTATGGGGCCGGAATTTGGCTCGTGGCGACGGCGGGATCGGCCGCAAGGCGGGCGAGCGGGGCGGAAGGGACGAGCAGCGAGTCGGATGTGGACGGAACAGCGAACGGAACGGGGCCAGAACGAGAAGCCGGAGTGGCGAACGGCGGGAGCGGGGGGAGTCCCGATCGAGGTCCGAACCTATCATAAAAGGTTTTATACTGAGGTGAGCGATTCACGTACATGGTCAATCGTCCGGTGAGCGACGATTCGGTATCGGGAGCGGCGGCGCCGCTGTCGCGGTGGACCCGCGACGCGGCGTCTCGCATCCGGCGGACCGAGCGCTCCGTCGCGCCGATCGTGTACCCGCCAGAGGACGTCCCGAACCGGGACGTACACGTCTGGGACACCTGGCTGCTGCGTGACCGTCACGGCGGCGTCGCCGAGGTCGACGGCTGGCAGGTCGCCTTCTCGCTGACGGCGTCGGCGGATCTGTTGCCGGGGACTCGCCACGACGTGGCGACGGTCCGGTACTTCTACTCGCGCGACGGGCGGAACTGGCGGGCCGGCGGCCGGGTCTTCGCCGAGGACCGGGCGTTCGGCCAGCGGCAATGGGCCGGGTCGGCGCTGTACGACGACGGCGACGTGTACCTCTACTACACCGCCGCGGGCGAGGCCGAGGCCGACGAACTGCGCTACAGCCAGCGGATCGCCGGCGCGACCGGGCCGACGCTCCGGACGGACGACGGGGGCGTCGCGTTCGACGGCCAGTGGGACCACCGGGTCCTCCTCCGCCCGGACGGCGACTACTACGAGACCGAACAGCAGTCGCGGGCGATGACCTACACGTTCCGGGACCCCTGGTTCTACGAGGACCCCGAGACGGGCGAGACGTGTCTCCTGTTCGAGGGCAACGTCCCCGTTCCCGAGGGGAGCGACGCCTGCGGCGGCGACGAGGACCACCAGGTGTACAACGGCTGCGTCGGCGTCGCCGTCTCGCCGTCCGGCGACCCGATGGACTGGGAGCTGCGCCCGCCCATCCTCGACGGCGTCTGCGTCAACCAGGAGCTCGAACGCCCCCACGTCCTCCACCGCGACGGCAGCTACTACCTGTTCGTCTCCAGCCACGACCACACGTTCGCCCCCGGGATCGACGGCTACGACGGCCTCTACGGGTTCGTCGCGGACTCGCTGGGCGGCCCCTACCGCCCGCTCAACGACTCCGGGCTGGTGGTGACCAACCCCGCGAACGCGCCGTTCCAGACGTACTCCTACATGGTCGTTCCCCACGGCGAGGAGGTGCTCGTCCAGAACTTCTTCAACTTCTACGACTTCGCCGGCGAATCGGTCGACCTGATCGGCGAGCTCCCCGAACCCGAGCAGCGACGGCGGTTCGGCGGGACGCTCGGGCCGACCGTCCGCCTCGGGATCGACGGCGACCGGACTCGGGTTCTGGGGACGCTCGACGCCTGGCACCTGCCGACGGCCGACGAACCCCTCCCCGAACTCGGCCCGGACGAACCCGGGACCACCCGCGCGGTCGCCGGCGACGACGCCGGCGGCTACGGGGCGACCGCCGACGGGTCGACCGACCGGACGGACGGGTCCGACTGACTCGCTGCGCCCGAGTCCGGGCCCCCCGACGCGACCTCCCGAAATCGTTACTACGGAGCGACCTGAACCACTGCTGTGCCAAGAATCACGCTCATCGGAGCGGGGAGTATGGTGTTCGCGCGGAAGATCGTCGGTGACATCCTGTCGTTCGACGCGCTGGCCGACAGCGAGGTCGTCCTGATGGACATCGACGAGGGGCGGCTCGACCGGACGCACCGGGTCGCCGAGGCGATGGTCGACAACGAGGGGCTGCCGGCGACGGTCGAGGCGACGACCGACCGCCGGGCCGCCCTCGACGGCGCCGAGTACGTCTTCAACATGATCAACGTCGGCGGGACCGAGCCCTTCGAGAACGAGATCCGGATCCCCGAGGCGTACGGGGTCGAGCAGGCCATCGGGGACACGACCGGGCCAGGCGGGATCTTCCGCGGGCTCCGGACCATCCCGACGATGCTCGACATCGCCGCGGACATGGAGGAGCTGTGCCCGGACGCCCTCCTGCTGAACTACACGAACCCGATGGCCATCCTCTGCAAGGCGATGTTCGACGCGACGGACGTGGAGACGGTGGGGCTCTGTCACAGCGTTCCGCACACCGCGACGGCCATCGCCGACTACGTGGACGTGCCCGCGGACGAACTCGACTACTGGGTCGCCGGTATCAACCACATGGCCTGGTTCCTCGAAGCCACTCACGAGGGCGAGTCGGTCTACCCCGCGCTCCGCGAGGCCGCCGAGGACCCCGACACCTACCAGCGGGACACCGTCCGCTTCGAGATGCTGAAACACTTCGGGTACTTCCCGACGGAGTCGAGCCACCACATGAGCGAGTACGTCCCGTACGTCCGGACCGACCCAGAGACCATCGACGAGATGACCGGGACGGACTACGCCGAGCGGATGGGGACGGCCACTTACCTGGAGGGGTGGACGGCGCGCTCGACCCAGCGGGACGACCCCGAACTCGACGTGGACCTCGACGAGGTCGGGGTCGAGCGCTCGGAGGAGTACGCCGCGCGGCTCGTCCACTCGCTGGAGACGGACACCGAGCGTCGGTTCAATCTCAACGTCTCCAACGAGACCGGGGCCATCGAGAACCTCCCCGGCGACGCCTGCGTCGAGGTGCCCGTCCTCGCCGACGGGTCGGGACTACACCCCTGTTCGGTCGGCGAACTCCCGACGCAGGTGGCCGCGCTCGACCGCCAGCACTCGGCGGTGTACGAGCTGGCCGTCGAGGGCGCCCTCGAACACGACCGCGAGAAGGTCCACCAGGCGGTGAAGCTCGACCCGCTGACCGGTGCCAAACTCACGCTGGCGGAGGCCCACGAGATGACCGAAGCGCTGCTGGAAGCGAACGCCGAGTACCTGCCGCGGCTGGAGTGACGAGCCGGGTGCGGTTTCGACGGTGAGGGAGGGTCCCGACGGTCAGACGGTCACGTCGTCGCCGACTGCCTTGACCTGGAAGGAGAACGCGGCCGCCGGGAACACGAGGACGACCGCGATCGTCAGTGCGAGGGTCACGACCAGTATCGCGAGCGTACACAGCCCGACGAGCATCGTCAGCGTCGGGTTGGCCGCCGTCCAGCCGATACCGCTCTCGATCGCGGTCTTGGCCGAGGCGCCTCGTGAGAGGGCGACGAAGGCGGGAACGTTCACCAGGCCGAGATACAGCCCGACGTAGAAGGTCGCCAGCGCCGCGGCGAACTGGAACGTCGACTGGCTCCCGAGGAACGCGTAGAGGTAGCTGGCCGAGAGCGCGAAGAACAGGAGCGGCGCGAGCCCGAACGCGACCGCGGGGACGAGCCGCCGGCGAACCGTACCGAGCGCCGACCGCAGTTCGACCCTGTTGCGGTCGCTGTCGAGGGAGCCGACCGCGGCGTAGAACCCCAGCGTCGCCGGGCCGAGGGTGACGACGGGGAGCACCGCCAGCGACCAGAGGACGCTGAGGCCGACGAGCTGTGGCCCGTTGCGGTAGACGAACCGCGCGGTCGTCCGGAGCGTGCGACCGAAGCGTTCGGGACCGGATTCCGTCATCCGGTCGCTGCTTGCATCTGGATGCTAGATATCAGTTTCTCCTGGAAGAGCAGGAAGAGAACGAACAGCGGCATCGAGATGACGAGCATCTGCGCCATCAGCTGGTTGGGCTGGTTGACGTACACGCTCTCCAGGGTCGTCGCGCCGATGGGGAGCGTGTACTTGGCCTCCTCCTGGAGGACGATCAGCGGCCAGAGGAACTGGTTCCAGCTCCACACGAAGATGAATATCGCGAGAGCCGTCAGGATGGGCGCCGACAGCGGCAGGATGATCCGGGCGTAGATGCGCGGCGTCGAGAACCCGTCCATCCGCGCGGCCTCCTCCAGCTCTTCGGGGATGTCCCGGAAGAACTGGACGAGCAGGAACACGCCCAGCGGCCCGGCGACGAACGGCAGGATGACCGCCCAGTAGCTGTTTATCATCCCCAGCCGGTTGACGAGCGTGAACAGGGGGATGATGTTGACCACGGGCGGGACCATGAAGCTCGCGATGATGATCCCGAGGATGGCCTTGCGTCCGCGCCACTCCAGGCGGGTCAGCGAGAAGGCGATCATCGAGTCGATGACCACCACCAGGAGCGTCGTCACCCCCGCGATGATGAGCGTGTTCAGCGCCCACCGGTAGATGACCGGGTTGTTCGCGAGCACTCCCTGCCAGTAGGTCAGCGTCGGCTCCGCGGGGAACAGCTTGAACGTCCCCATCTCCTCGGTCGGCGTGATCGACAGCTGGAACGTCCGGTACAGCGGGAGGAAAAACAGCAGCGCGAGCCCGTACATGACCGCGTAGACCGCGGCGTTCTCGATCCGGTCCCAGCCGAAGCGCGTCTCGTCGGTCGTGGAAGTCGTGCCTGCCATGGTTACTCACCCAGTGAGGATTCGACCACTTTGAAGTTGATCAGCGACACGGCGATGAGGACCATCAGGACGACGTAGCCGACCGCGGCGCCGTAGCCGAGGTCGAACGTCTCGAACCCGAGGCTGTAGAGGTAGTACACCATCGTCGTCGTCGACGACACGGGACCGCCGTTGGTCATCACGTAGGGCTGGCCGAACACCTGGAACTGCGTGATCGTGCTCGCGATCACGACGAAGATGATCGCGTTTTTCATCTGCGGCAGCGTGATGTCACGGGTCATCTGCCAGCGACTGGCGCCGTCGAGCTTCGCCGCCTCGTAGAGTCGCTCCGACACGTTCTGCCGGGCGGCCAGCAGGATCGCGAAGTAGAAGCCGACCTGCCACCAGACGGTCGTCAGCGCGAGCGCCGGCAGCGCCAGCGTGGTGCTGTCGAGGACGCGCCCGATGAAGGGCTCCGTGAACACGGTGAAGATCCCGTTGGCACCGTACACCTGCAACCAGATCACGCCCACGATCGAGACCGTGAGGACGTACGGGACGAAGTAGATGAACTGCAGGAGTCGCGTGCCGGCCAGTCGGCGATTGAGCCCGAGCGCCACGGTGAGGCTGACGACGAGCAACACGGGGACGGTGAGTAGCACGAACAGGAACGTGTTGACCGTCGCCGTCCAGAACTGCGGGTCGTTCAGCAACGTCGCGTAGTTGGCCAGCCCGACGAACTCGGACTCGCCGGGGTTGAGCAGGTCCCACTGGAAGAAACTCATGTACAGTCCCTTCAACAGGGGGTACAGGAGGAACAGACCGAACAGCACGAGATACGGAGCCGCGAACAGGAGCCCGTTGACCGTCTCCCGGTCGAGGGGCACGCGCTCAGCCAGTGACGTTGATCTCGTTGCCATGGGTTCAGCTCATGCGGCTGCTGAACGCGTTCGCGGACTGGTCGAGCGCGTCCTGCGGGTCGCTGTCCTGTGAATAGATGCCGACGAGCGGGTTCGTGATGTCCGTCGCGTACATGTCGAACTCCAGCGGCGGCTGGTAGACCAGTTCGCCGTCTTCGGCCATCCCCGCGAGCGTACTGACGATATCGTACTCCTCGTAGCGCGGCGAGGAGGTGACCTCCTCGGACTCCGCCACCTCGGGTGTCGCCGGGAGGTGCCCGGCCGTCTGGGCCCACAGGGGGTTGTTCTGCGTGATGTACTCGACGAACTGGACTGCGGCCTGTTTCTCCGTCTCGGTGTGGCTGTCGTTCGTCGGGAAGAAAAATCCGTTACTCTCGGCCCATGCTCGGCGTGCTTCGCCCGGGAATACGTATGGGCGGTGGTACGTGAACTCCAGGTCGTCGGGGATCTCGCCGTCCTCGTTCTCGAAGTTATTGGCTTGCCAGTTCCCGACGAACATCATCCCGACCTGGTCGTCGAGGAAGAGGTTCGTCCGCTCCTGAGCGTCCGACAGGCTGGTCTGATCCCAGCCGAACTCGTCGGTCACCTGGTCCATGAACTCCGCGCTGCGCTGGCCCCCTTCGTTCTCGTGGTAGACGGGCTCGCCGTCCTCGACGAGCGACGCGCCCTCGTGTTGAAGCAAGAGCCCGTAGAAGTACCGCATCGCACCGATCGGGCTGTTATCCTGTAGGAGCGGGAACGGGCGCGCGTCGGTGTTCTCCTGGATCGCGTTCGCAGCCGTCTTGAACTCCTCGAAGTTCGTGGGCGTCTCGGCCCCTGCCTCCTCCATGACGGTGTCGTTGGTCACCAGCATGTGGGCGTGGACGTCCATCGGCAAGGCGTAGGTGCTGTCCCCGACCGTCGCGGCCGGCTCGACGATGTCGTAGTACGGGTCGAGCCCCTCGGAGAGGTACTCGTCGATCGGGTCGATGACGCCCTCGGCTTCGAGGAACGTGCTGAACGACATCCAGTAGGAAGCCACGTGTGGGGCGTTCCCCGAGGCGACCGAGGTGAACAGGTTGTCGACGAACTCGTCGAACGGGACCGCCTCGGAGCTGACCGTAATGTTCGAATGCTCCTCCTCGAAATCTGCGACTAGAGCCTCTATCTCCTCGTTTTCGGTGCCGCCGAAGTAGTCCCAGAAGGTGATCTCGACCGACTGGTCGCCCACGGTTCCCGGGGCACCGTCAGTCCCGCCCGAACCGTTCGAGCCGTTCGAGCCACACCCTGCTAACCCCGTCACTCCGGCGAGCCCGAGCCCTTTGAGGACGTTCCGGCGACTGCGCTTGCGCTGCGTGCCATCTGACGACATAGTACACTACTCCCAACCGATAGTATATAATAGTTTCTAACACATGGATACACGTTTTATTTCCATCAAAACATTAATTGTCTGTGCCTCGCAGCTACGGTGTATGGGTACTATTGACATCGAGGATGTGGTGAAGGTGTACGACTCGGAGGAGGGAGAGATAACGGCCGTCGACGGCGTCTCTCTGTCGGTCGAGGACGGGGAGTTCGTCACCATCGTCGGGCCGTCGGGGTCGGGCAAGTCGACGCTGTTGCGGATGATCGCGGGGCTCGAATCGATCACCGGGGGGACCATCGCGATCGACGGCGACGCCATCAACGACGTGCCGCCCCAGCACCGGGGAGTCGCGATGGTGTTTCAGGAGTACGCGCTGTACCCCCACATGAACGTCCGCGAGAACATGTCCTACGGACTGAAGCTGACGACCGACCTCCCGGACGACGAGATCGCCGAGCGGGTCGAGGAGACCGCAGACATGATGGGGATCGAGGACCTCCTCGAGAAGAAACCGAGCAACCTCTCCGGCGGGCAACAGCAGCGCGTCGCCACCGGGCGTGCAATCGTTCGCGACCCCAAGGTGTTCCTCTTCGACGAGCCGCTGAGCAACCTCGACGCCAAGCTCCGACTGCACATGCGGACGGAACTCCAGCGCCTCCAGGAGGACCTCGGGACGACATCGGTCTACGTCACGCACGACCAGACGGAGGCGATGACGATGTCCGACCGCATCGTCATCCTCGACGGCGGCGAGATCCAGCAGGTTGGGACACCCGAGGAGGTCTACGCTAATCCCCGCAACCGGTTCGTCGCCGACTTCATCGGCAGCCCCTCGATGAACTTCTTCGACGGGGAGTACGTCGACGGACGGTTCGTCGGTGCGGACTTCGAGTACGAGGTCGCTGAGACGATCTCCGAACGCATCGAGCGCAACGCGACAACGGACGACCTCACCCTCGGGATCCGCCCCGAACACATCGAACTCGCGGACGACGACGGCAACATCGTCGAAGCGGAACTCGACGTACTGGAACACGAGGGCAGCGACAACTACCTCTACGTCGTCAAAGACGAGACGGAGTGGACCATCAGGGTCCCCGGGAACACCACGGTTCAGCCCGGTGAACTCATCCAGTTCAGGCTCCCGGCAGAGCATACCCACATCTTCGACGCCGCCACGGGAGACAACGTCCTCGCCGACGGTGACGAGGCGCGCGAGGCGCCGACGCCCGGCTCGAACTGACGACGGTCCGCGTGTGACGGTACAGCCCTTTCGAGAGCAGTCGACCGGTAGGGTATCGACCGCCGACACGGTGTGGCCGTCCCGGGGCGTCTCGGCGGTCTCAATCGATATCCGTGATCGTCATCTGGATCGCCCGGACATCCTCCAGGACGGCGCCGTATCCGCCGACAGTGTACTCCTCGCCGTCAGAGCGGATCCTGAGCGCGGCCTGGATGAACTGCTGTGCGAAGGTCACGTCGCGGTCCTCGTAGATGTCCGTGTAGATCACGTCGACGACCTCACCTTCGATCTCGACCGCTTCCTTGCTCTGGGTTTCGACGCCCTCGACGCGAACAGTCACGGTCTCGTCGTCGGCGCGGACCGACTCGATGTCCCGGATGAGTTCCCTGATGCTGACGTAGGTCGTCGGCGACCCCATCGAGGCCGTGTAGAGGGTGTCCCAGGGCTCCCATAGCTGGATCTGGTAGTACCAGTGGAGGATCGAGGTGAGCGCGTTGTCGTCGACGACGAGCCCGTACTGGCCGTCCCACTCGTTGTCGACGGCGAGCGCGGCGAACGAGCCGTCGACCAGCGCGATGAAGTGGGCGGTCGACTCGCAGCGGCGGACCTCGGCGGCTACGTCGGGAAAGAGGTGCGGCAGGTCCTCGTCGCCGTCGGCCTCGCCGGCCTGGACCGCGATCCGGATCACGACCCCGCGGTCGACCGCGTCCCGGAGCGGGTCCGCCAGTTCGAGGAGTTCGTCGGGCGACACGCAGAGATGCACCGTG